>PMVV01000100.1 GCA_003166475.1 Bryobacterales bacterium
CTAGCCTCGATTTCCACGCTACCCCGCTGAGCGCCTCATTTCGTCAAAAAGCCTGCTGAATGGCCGTATTTCGATTCTTAGTGTTAGATATATGCAGTACGGATAAGTGGATTATGTGAGTGCTATCCAGTCAGCCCGGCAAACCGCCACTCCGGCTCCTTGCCGGCACTGTGCTCGCTTCATGCCCTGTCTACTGGTATTGTGTGCTTGCCAGCTTCTTTCTCTCCAAACATATTGACTATCTCATGTTTTGGTAGCACTATCGAAATATGGAGTCCAGCACTGCAAATCAGTTAACGACACCTGCCAATCAGAACTTCTTCCTCTCTCCGCAGTTCCCGATGCAGCGCCAGTACGAGGCCCTCCGTGCCTACCTCGTCGAGGAGGAGCCCTCCGCCGACGTCGCCCGTCGTTTCGGTTACTCCCCCGGCGCCTTCCGCGTCCTGTGCCATCAGTTCCGCCACGACCCGCAAAAACGCGCCTCCTTCTTCCGCCAGCCGCAACGCGGACCGCAATCTTCGCCCGTCCGCGATCGGGTCCGGGATTTGGCCATCGCCATGCGAAAACGCAATCTCTCGGTCTATGACATGCAGCGCGAACTGGCTGCCGCCGGCCACACCATCAGCATCAACTCCCTCACCGTCTTGCTCCGGGAGGAGGGCTTCTCCCGTCTTCCCCGCCGCGCCGATGACCAACGCCCGGTTACGGTGAAGCCGGAGGTCGCCGCCGTCGCCGATGTGCGCCGCTTGGATCTGTCCCCCGGTTCCTTCCGCACCCCTCTAGCCGGTCTTTTCCTGTTCCTGCCCTTGCTGGATCGCATCGATCTCCAGGCGGTGGTCACCGCCGCTCGCTTGCCGAGTTCGAAGATGATCCCCGCCGCCCAGGCCGTCCGCAGTCTCCTGGCTCTGAAACTGATCGGCGCCGAGCGCAAAAGTCATGTCATGGACCTGGTGACGGATCGGGCCATCGCGCTGTTTGCGGGAATCAACGTCGTCCCCAAACGCTCCTACTTGGCGGCTTATTCCTCACGTATCGATCACAAGGTCTGCTTGCGCTTCATGGAGGCTTGGTTGGATCAGGTCGAGCAGGCCGGCTTGCCCCATGGCGCCTCTTTCGACCTGGACTTTCATAGCGTGCCCGCCAATTCCGCCCAGGAACCCTTAGAAAAGCACTATGTTTCCAGCCGCAGCCGTTCGCAGAAGGGGATCCTGGTCTTCCTGGCGCGCGATGCCGAACAGCGAATTTTGCGCTATGCCAACGCCGGGGTGACCAAAGGCGAGCAGGCCGACGAGATTCTCCAGTTCATACGCTTCTGGAAGCAGCATACCGGCCAGCCGCCCGCCGAACTGGTTTTCGACTCGCAACTCACCACCTACGAAAAGCTTTCGGAGTTGCACCGCCAAGGGATTTGCTTCATCACTCTCCGCCGGCGCTCCGACAAGATGCTGCGCGAGATCTACAGTCAACCGGATTCTGCCTGGCAGCGCATCAGCTTGCCAGCCCTGACCCGCATCTATCGCAACCCCAAAGTGCTGGAGAATCGCGTCACGCTTCCCGGCTACGAAGGCGAACTACGCCAGTTGACGGTGATGGAATTAGGACACGAGGAGCCTACCGTCCTGTTGACCAACCACCGTAAACTCGGTCCGGTCGAACTGGTGACGCGCTACGCGCAGCGCATGCTCATCGAAAATGGAATCTCCGAAGCGGTCCAGTTCTTCCATATCGATGCGCTCTCCAGCATGGTGGGGATGAAAGTGGATTTCGATATGCAACTGACGCTGGTGGCCAGTTCGCTGTACCGCATGATGGCCCAGCGCATCGGTAGAGAGTACAGCCACTCTCAGGCCAAAACCGTCTTTCGCAATCTCCTGGATCTGTCCGGCAAAGTGGAGGTCAGTCCAACCTCGGTTGTGGTGACCCTGGACAAGCGTGCGCACAATCCCTATCTGGTCGCCTCCGGTCTGGCCGATCAAGCCACCCCGATGCCCTGGTTCGGCGGCAAGAAGCTGATCATGCAATTTGCCTGATTCGTGACCTCATCGCCCAACACACCATTCCCGTTACTAAATTATTACGCGTGGAAATCGAGGCTAGGCCTGCTAATCAACTTCAATGTCTATCTGATCAAAGACGGAATCACCCGCATCGTCAACGGACTCCACGAATGATTGCAATTCCAATCTCTTCTTGGCGTTCTTGGTGTTTGTCTTTGCGTCTTTGCGTGAAATCTTACTCCTCCGCCTCGCCCAGATCCGCCGCCCGGTTTTCGAACTTGGTGAACTCGTGCAAAAACACCAGTTCCACCTTCCCCACTGGCCCGTTGCGCTGTTTGGCCAGAATCAGCTCCGCCTGCCCGCGCAAGCTCTCGTCTTGCGGCCGATACACCTCTTCCCGAAAAATGAACGCTACCAAATCCGCGTCCTGCTCGATCGATCCCGATTCGCGCAGATCGCTGAGCTGCGGCCGGTGATCGCCCTGCCGCGTCTCCGGTGCGCGGTTGAGCTGCGACAGCACGATCATCGGCACGTTCAGATCCTTGGCCAGCATCTTCATCCCCCGCGAGATGGTGCTGATCTCCTGGTTGCGGTTCTCGAAGCGCCCGCGCCCCGACATCAATTGCAGATAGTCGATAATCACGAGGCCGAGCCCGTGCTCCGCCTTCGTGCGCCGCAGCTTGGCGTGAATATCCATCAGGTGGATGCCGGCCGTGTCGTCGATGAACAGTGGCGCTTCCACCAGGCTGGAGGCGGCCGCCTGCAGCCGCTTGCGCTCGTCCGAGCTGAGGTAGCCGGCGCGGAATTTCTGGCTGTCCACGCGCGCGGTGGCGCACAGCATACGAGTCAGCAGCGACTCCTTCGACATTTCCAGCGAAAAGACCGCCACCGTCCGCTTCACTTTGGTGGCCACGTGCTGGGCGATGTTCAGCGCCAGCGCCGTCTTGCCCATCGAAGGCCGCGCCGCCAGGATGAACAGATCGCCGGCGTGCAGCCCGCTGGTCTTCTCGTCCAGCTTGGTGAATCCCGTGCTGATGCCCTTGACCCGCTTGCTGGGGTCCAGGAACGCGTTCAGCCCGCCTTGATACTCGTCGATCACCTGGCGCGGGCTGACCAGTCCGCTCTTGACCCGGTCCTCGCCCAGTTTGAGCAGCGTCTCCTCGGCGCCGGACAGGATCTCGTCCGGCTCTTCGTCGCCGATCAGGCACCGGTTCATCAGGTGCTGCGCGGCGAAGATGATCCGCCGCAGCACCGACTTGTCCTTGACGATGCGGATGTAGGCGTCGATATTGAGGATCTGCGGCAGGCCGTCGTCGAGCGAAACCAGGTAGCTGAGGCCGTCGCAGGATTCCAGCTCGTTGAAGCGCATCAGCTCATTGGCCACCGTGACGCGGTCGATGCGCTCGCCGCGCTCGTTCAGCTCGCCCATGCGGGAGAAGATGCGGCGATGCTTTTCCAGGCTGAAATCGTCGGGCCGCAGCTCGCCGGCGGCCTGTATATAAAGGGTGTCGTTGAGCAGGATGGACCCGAGCACGAAGCGCTCGGCGTCGAGATTGCTGGGCAGGCCCTTGTCCAGGGCAACGGAGGTCGCAGACATGGCGATTCTTCAGGTTACAGGCGCGTGACGCTCCTCGCACGCCTTTTCTTCACCCCGTGTTTTGATCCGCTTAGCCTCTGTATAAAACATGGCGTTTGCGCCGGTTTCGGCGGCGCGCGCAAACCGTTCAGAATCAGGTAGCCGGACTCCCCGGCGCACACTCCCGCAAGTTTTTGCACACCCGTTGCACAGGGCCGCCGACCGAAGCAGCGCCCCGTAAAAACAAATTATGTTTCTTCTGTTTTACCGTATTTTTGGCCGGATGCCAAGAAGTTTCCTTTGAAGCACACGGAGGGGAGGTCTATCGCATCCCACTGGCCGCTGCCGCGTGGCCTCCGGCATGAAAAGCGCAACGGTCGAGAATAGCAAGAAAAGCGTGGGTCGCCCAGCAGCATGGCATTGGACGACGATGCCCGGAAGCTTTACATCACCGACCGGCTGGACGGCAACGTGTTGATGGTGCCCGTGCTTTAACTCATGGTGGCACAGACTTCAGCCTGTGAACTGGCGGCCAAAATGGAGCACCCAGCAACTCTGATTGTCGCGGCGGATCAGGTGTGCGTGTATGGCCTTCGATATGGCGAAGCTCGAATTCTTGTGGCCGGGTACCGTTCCGGTGGCGCCTGGTGGATGGGCCAGTTCCGCGAGGACCCAGGCTTCATGACCCCGTGGCACGTGCATCCCAACATGGACCAGCAGCTCTTCGTCCTCGATGGGGTACTCTCTTTTTAAAACGCTCAAATCCCGCGGGATTCCCCGCGCCCAGCAAAAGCACCGGCCGCTCGCCGCGATTGCTCTTCGCGGCCCAGGACGAGATCCTGCGCCGCATCCCGTCCGGAGACTCGCAACTCGCGGCGGAGCTAGCCAGGGTCCTCCGTCAACACGACACGCAGGTTCTGGGTCCACCGGCGCGCCGCTATGCCGCGAATCGGCAATGTGCCGCCCCAGGTCCCGCCCTGCCCAAAAGCCGCCCAGTTCACTAATTACGGGCACTTATTGTGGGGATCGGTCACCAAAAAGGTTGCCGTCGGCCCCACGCCGCTGCCTCCGGGGTTTTCGCTGAACCTGACCAATCCGGGGTTCCCGTCTTGCAGCGGTGGGTCACCGGGGTTAGCGCTCAGTTTGAGCTCGCAGACCTGGTTGTTGGGGTTATTGAACAGGCTCACATTGATGGCGGTAACGTCCCAGTTGTCCGCGGTGCAAAGACCGCTGTAGTCTTCATGAATCGTGAGGGTGATCCCCTTGATTCCGTTGCTCGGGGTGAGCGTCACACCGCTAGGAATCTGAAAATCAATCGGCGAAGTGGTGGTGTCCCAAGTTTCATTGGTGCCAGTACCTTTCAAGGGATTAGGGAGGGCGAAGCTGGTGCCATCCTGCAAAAGTACGATGCCTGTGAGGCCGGTGCCCCCACAACCGCTGCCGATACCGCCGTTGCCTCTCAGGCCGTCGACCCCGCTTGAGAAAACGAAACGGATCGTGTCGAGCGGCTGGTTAAAGGCGAGGGGTGTGACCGTCGAAAGCTGATTGAGGAGCCCGCATGTGGGTGAACCCCAGCCGGTAGTCAGGTCGTAGCCCTTCGCGGAGGTGAAACCCGGTCCGAATCCGTTGGCGTTGTTCACCCCGTCATTGATGTCGTTGAAGCTGATCTTGTAGAGGTCGGTGGGCTGTCCGCTCGTCAGTCCAAGGTCGTAGAGCGTGGTGTTGAGGAAGCCCGCCAGTCCCGCGCCGTTACTCTGGCTGTTCTGGTTGACCAGCGCCATGAAGCCTGCCCACAGCGGCGCGGCCAGGCTGGTACCGATGGCGGATGTGGCGGCGCCCTGAAAGAAGAGTTCGGGATTCGCGGCCATCATAGCTACGTCCGGGTAGTTGCGCCATTGCGTGGATCCGCCATTTAGCGCCATGCTGACGCCTTTCTGGTAGTCGGGAATAACCACTCCGCTACCGCAGCAGACCGTCTGCGGCCAGCAATAACAACCCTGGGCTGGAACGTTGAAGATGTTGCCGCCTCCTTTATTGTTCCCGTCCATGATGCCACCGCCCGTCACGTCCTGGCTCTGGGGAGGTTGCCCCCCCTTCCAGGTCGCCTCGCCGGCCCAGTAAAGCGGTGGGGGGGGTGGGTAGACCGGGGTCGGCCAAGGAGAGGTCAACGCGTTCGTGTTCAGGAACGTTCCCCCCACCAGAGTCTGGTTGTCCATGTCCAGGTTGCCTTGCGGATCGCCGATGTCTCCGAAATCCCCGGAGGCGGTAAGAAACGACACGCCTTGAGCCGCCATCTGGTCAAGAGCCTGCTGCGAGTTGTCGCTGCGCCCGAATCCCAGGGAGCAACTGACCACGGTAAGCGGCGGGTTCGACGTTGCCATCGCGTGCAGAATATCGTCGAGATGGCCCGTCAGCCCGCTGCTTCCCTGAAAGAACAGGATTCTGGCATTGGGGGCCATGGCCTGCACCAGTTCGACATCGAGCGCCGCCTCCAGCGGGGCGGCGGCGCCTGGGTTCCCGCCTTCCGTGGCTACAATAGCGGGGAAGAACGCCGGGGTCAGTTTGGGAGTTTGCGCGTTGAAGTAGAGGGAGATGTCAGAGTTGTTGAAGGTAGTAAAATCTACGATCCCCACCACCTGACCCGTGCCGTCCAGTTTCTGACAGTTCGAACCCACTCCCAGATAAGCGTTACGCAAGTCCGTCGCGCGATAACTACTGCCGCAGGCGGGCCCCGGGCTGGCCGGTGGAGGGGCGCAAAATCCCGTGCCCTGCACCGCATGGCGTCGCGGAAGCACGAAATCGTTGAATCCGCTGATATGCAAGATGGGGACCGGTAAGTCGAGAGACGGGTCACGATCCGCCGTGACGAAGTTGCTGCCGTCCTGGCGCAGCCTATAAACGAGGTTCACATAAAGGGCCTGTTCGATTTGCGCGGCTGTCCCGGTAACGCCCAGAAGCAGGTTGTTGGGGTAGGTGGCGGTAATCTGGAAGCCACTCTTGTTTTTCGCCCAGTCCTGAAGGCTCTGATAATCGGAGTTGGTTGGGCTGTACGTCGCATAGAATTGCGATTGGGAAATGTGTTTGCGAAAGTTCAGGCTCTTCGGGTCGGAGATCTGTTGGATAAGCGTCTTTAGACCGGCCGGATCGCGTACCGCCAAGCCGATAGCCAGCGCAACATTCGCGTCGGCCGGGACAGCCCCTATCAGAGGCGCCAATGTAGAATCGGGATCTACGGCGAAGTACCCGTGGAGTTGCTGCGCACCCTGCTGGCCGGCCGGCGATACCGGGAAACCACTCTCGAATTCCACCTCGACGCGCTCGCCCAAGACGATGTCGAAGGCCGCATATGCTCCTTTACCACCCGATTCCTCGGCCATCCAAATCGTCCCATGGGGCGCCGCCAGCAGCGCATGGATTTTGGCTTCCTTAGCGAGGCTCACGACCGTGGTTGGCGTGACCCTGCTGGTTGGGGGGCCAAGGGCGGGGTCGTTAATCTTAGCCGGGTCGCTGCCCGCCACGGAAATGGTGAAGTCCCGAGCCTTAGCATCGTCCCACTCAGGCCCGATTCTAGAATCCTCAGCCATCTGCAAACCGTTAACGATTCTGACGTCCACCCCGGTGCTTCGCGTGTCCACTCCGCCGCGCTCGCCCAACAGTTTGGAATGTTCACCCATCTTCACGCTTGCGAACGTGTATCTGCCCGCAGCCAGGCGAAGCGTGCTGTGTTCCTCCAGGGTCACCGCACCGTATATTCCCGGGCTCAGAGAGCGGGTCTTGCGCTCTTCCACCGTCACGGCGGTTCCGCTGCCCGAGGCCAGTGCCAGGGGCAACGGCGGCATCAAGGCGGCCGGGAACTTACCCTCGGGACCAACCTCGGTGTCCTTGACCCGCTTCAGAGAGTTGGTCCAGATTCTCCCTACTTCGGCGTCATTCTCGAGCGACGTCGAGGGCGAGAACACGTTGCGGCACTTACCGTGCTCACCCACTCGCAATTGGGCGGCGGCATCCCTGATGGGGGCCGTTGAGGTTCGAATACCGACGTCTCCTTCAGCATGACTGCGTTCTCCCATTTTGATACTTCTCTCCGCATAGAGAACAAAGTCACTGATTTTCGGGTCTGCGAGTTTCACAACTTGCGCTGTTGAGAGGACGGGGCAGAGTAGCAGGATCGCCAGCCCACCAACGCACGTTGTGAGATTACGCAGAGCGCTCACCCAATTCAAATGCTGCGGTGAGTCGTACGTAAGATGGACTTTCCATTTGGCTCCAAACTCTTGGCCAATATACACGCGGCCCTCCTTATTTTCAACCGGGTTTCCGTTTTGCTCCCGATTGCCGTCTAGTATACACTGTTGGCCTCAGGCAATCCTTATTTTTGACGATTCTTTCTCGCGACCCCACCTGCGCCCCGAACGGTAGTTCTGCCCCGCTCGGCCCGCTACCGCACAGGGCCGCCGGGGACGTCGGCGGCAGGACTGGCGTCCTGCCCCACACTGCTCACCGGCCGGAACCGCGCGCTGAAATGCCGCAGGAACGGCGGCTCTTCCGCGATCTCCAGCCCGCGGATTTCCTCCTTCCGCGCATTCACCTCCAATATCGCCTCCACCACATAGTCGATGTGGCTCTGCGTATAAACCCGCCGCGGAATGGCCAGCCGCAGCAGTTCGTGCCGCGCCTGATCGCCGAACATCACCGACCCGATCTCCACCGCGCGGATGCCCGCGTGCCGGTACAACTCCACCGCCAGCGCCTGCCCCGGAAACTGCGCGCGCGGAATATGCGGCAGCATGCGCGCCGCATCGATGTAGATGGCGTGCCCGCCCGGCGGCTCCACAATAGGTACGCCGTGGTCCGCAATGTGCCGCCCCAAATAACCCGTCGAAATGATGCGGTAATTCAGGTAGGCCGGTTCCAGCACCTCCTGCAGTCCCACCGCGATGGCCTCCAGGTCTCGCCCCGCCAGGCCCCCGTAAGTAGGGAAGCCCTCGGTCAGGATCAGCAGGTTGGTCTCCTGCACCGCCAGGCGGTCGTCGTTGGTGGACAGGAAGCCGCCGATGTTGGCGAACGCGTCTTTCTTCGCCGAAAAAGTGCAGCCGTCCGCCAGCGAAAACATTTTCTGCGCGATCTGTTTCGGCGTCCAGCTCGCGTAACCCGGCTCCCGTTGCCGGATAAACCAGGCGTTTTCGGCGAAACGGCAGGCGTCCAGGTAGAACGGAATCCCGTAGCGTGAGGTCACCAGGCGCACTGCTTCGATATTGGCCATCGACACCGGCTGGCCGCCGCCTGAATTGTTGGTGACGGTCAGCATCGCCAGCGGAATATGCTCCGCCCCGGTCTCCTGAATCAGCCGCTCCAGCGCCTCCACGTCCATATTGCCTTTGAAATCGAGCCGCGCCTGCGTGTCGGCGGCTTCCGGAATCGGCAGGTCCACGGCCCGCGCGCCGGTGAATTCGATGTTGGCGCGCGTAGTGTCGAAATGCGTATTGTTGGGCACCACGTGTCCCGGCCGGCACATCACCGTAAACAGGATGCGCTCGGCCGCGCGGCCCTGGTGCGTGGGGATCATGTGCCGGAACCCGGTCAGCTCGTCGACCACCCGCTTCATGCGGAAGAAGCTCTCGCTGCCCGCGTAGGATTCGTCGCCGCGCATCAACGCCGCCCACTGCTCGGTGGACATGGCGCTGGTCCCCGAATCGGTGAGCAGGTCGATCAGAATGTCTTTCGCCTCGATCAGAAACAGGTTGTAGCCCGCCGCCACGAGCAGGCGCTCGCGTTCCTCACGCGTGGTGTACCGCAGCGGCTCCACGCTCTTGATCCGAAATGGCTCTATGATGGTCTTCATCTTGATCCGCAACCTCCGCTGGTGGATCGGCGCCCTGCTGTTCGCCTCCACGGTCATCAACTACATCGACCGGCAGACGCTCAGCGTGCTGGCGCCGGCCCTCAAAGAACAGTATCACTGGACGAACACCGATTTCGCCACCGTGCTGATCGCCTTTCGCGTGGTCTACACCATCATGCAATCGGTTTCGGGCCGCCTGCTGGACCGGCTGGGCACGCGCCGCGGCCTCTCCATCAGCGTGGCATTCTATTCCACGGTGGCCGCCTGCACCGCGTTCGCGCAGGGATTGGGCGGCTTCCGCATCTTCCGCGGATTGCTGGGCGCGGGCGAATCCGCAGGCTGGCCCGGCGCGGCGAAAGCGGTCTCCGAATGGTTCCCGGACCGCGAGCGCGCCTGGGCGGTGGCGCTGTTCGATAGCGGATCGTCCATCGGCGGCGCGGTCGCGCCCTTCCTGGTCATCTTCCTCTTTCACACTTTCGGCTCGTGGCGTCCGGCCTTCCTGATCACCGCCAGCCTGGGCTTCCTCTGGCTGATCGTCTGGAGAAAGGTCTACCATACCCCGGAAACGCACCCCAGAATCACGCCAGAAGAACTAGATCTGATCCAAAGCTCTCGTCCGCCAGAAGTCGCCGTGTCGCCGCGTCCCCGTGTCGCCGTGTCCCAACTCCTCCGCTTCCGCCAAACCTGGGGCATCGTCGTCGGCCGTTCGCTCCTCGATCCCTACTGGTTCATGATGGCGGAGTGGTTCGCCATCTACCTGGCGAGCAAAGGATTCCGCATGGAGGAGAGCGCGCTGGGCTTCTGGGCGCCTTTCATGGCGGCCGATCTCGGCAACTTTTTCGGCGGCGGGCTGTCCAGCTACTGGATCCGGCGCGGCTGGTCTGTGGGCAAGTCGCGACGCACGGTGGTAGCGATCTTCGGGCCGGCCATGCTGCTGCTGATTCCGGCGGCCTTCGCCTCGCGGTACTGGCTGCTGGTGGGGCTGTTCGCGTTTGCCACATTCTGTTACGCGGCCTGCTCCACGATCTTCATTTCGCTGCCGGCCGACGTATTCCAATCGAGCGCCGTGGCGACCGTCAGCGGAATGAGCGGCACCGGTGCGGGGATCGTCACGCTGGTCTCCACCTACTTGATCGGGCGCGTGTCCGACCGCCTGTCGTTCCAGCCGATCATCATCGTGGCTTCCATCGTGCCGTGCCTGGCCGCGCTGGTCATGGTCACGCTGGTGCGTCCGGGCAAACACACCAGTGCTGACGGAATTCTGCGCAACTTCTAAACTTTTGGTGGGGCAGACCATCGCACTTTGTGGTCTGCCGTCTTCTGGGAGCGTTGGCAGGCGACGTAAAGCCTCTCTCGCCCGCGTGGGATAATAGGCTCTCGCCTCACCCACTGCCATGGACACGCTCCAACAAAGGCTCGCCGCGGTCCGCCGGCGCATCGCCACTGCGGCGGACCGCGCCCACCGCGACCCGGCCGGGATCATGCTGCTGGCCGTCACGAAAATCTTTCCGGCCCAGGTGGTCCGCGACGCCTACGCGCTCGGCCTGCGCGAATTCGGCGAAAACTATGTCCAGGAATTCGAAGGCAAACTCCCGCAACTGGGCGATCTCGCCGCCGCCCGATTTCATCTGATCGGGCACTTGCAGAGCAACAAGTGCGCGCGCGCCGCCGAGATGTTCGATTGCATCCAGACCGTGGATTCGCCCAAGCTCGCGCGCCGCTTGAACCAGGCCGGCAAGCCTCTCGACATCCTGCTCGAAGTCAAACTCTCACCCGAACAGGGCAAAGCCGGCGCGCCGCCGGAGGAGCTTCCGGATCTCATCGCCGCGGTGCGCGAATGTCCGAACCTGCGGCTGCTCGGCCTCATGACTATGCCGCCATGGTCCGCCGACCAGGAGCAGTCGCGTCCCTATTTCCAACGCCTGCACGAACTCGCCGGCCGGCACGGGCTGCCGCAACTCTCCATGGGCATGTCGCACGATCTGGAAGCCGCCATCGAAGAAGGCGCCACCATCGTGCGCGTGGGGACGGCGCTGTTCGGAAAGCGCCGCAAGCCGTGAAAGTCGCATACTGCGCGCCGTTGCCGCCCGCCCGAACCGGCGTGGCCGACTACGCCGCGGCGCTGCTCACGGCCCTGCGCCGCCACGGCAGCGTGGAGCCGCACGCGCGCCACGCCGACGTCGCGCTCTATCATCTGGGCAACAATCCACTGCACCGCGAGATCTATCGCCGCGCGCTCGCCGAGCCCGGCGTGGTGGTGCTGCACGATGCCGTGCTGCATCATTTCTTCCTCGGCGCGCTCGGCCGCGACGCCTACATCGAAGAGTTCGTCTACAACTACGGAGAATGGCAGCGCGCCCTGGCCGAAGAGATGTGGCGCGCCCGCGCCAGTTCGGGCTTCGACCGGCGCTACTTTGAGTACCCCATGCTGAAGCGCATCGCGGAACGCTCGCGCGCGGTGGTGGTGCATAACCCGGCCGCGGCGCGCATGGTCCGCCAGCATTCCCCCGTCGCCACGGTCATCGAGATCCCACATCTGTTCGCCCCCCCGGAACTGCCGCCCGCCGCCGCAGTCGTCCGCATGCGGCAGAGCCTGGGCGTGCCCGCGCACGAGTTTCTCTTTGGCGTGTTCGGCTACCTGCGGGAATCCAAGCGCCTCTTCGCCGTGTTGCGCGCGTTCGACCGGCTGCGCCAAGCGCGGCCCCATGCTTGCGCCAACGCCCGGCTCCTGGTCGCCGGGCCATTTGTGTCGTCCGATTTGGCGCGCGCGGTGGGCCCGCTATTGCGCGGGCCCGGAATCGTGCGCTTGCCCTATCTCCCCGAGCGCGACTTCTGGCGCGCCGCGCTGGCGGTGGACGCCTGCATCAACCTGCGATACCCGGCCGCCGGCGAAACCTCCGGCATCGCCATCCGGCTCATGGGAGTCTCCAAGCCCGTCCTGCTCACCGCCGGCGAGGAGAATTCCCGCTACCCCCCAACCGCGTGCCTGCGCATCGATCCCGGCCTGGCGGAAGAAGACTCGTTGGCGCACAACATGTTTCTGCTAACATCGATGAGAGAATGTGCGGTTGAAATCGGACTGCGCGCGTCCGCGCACATCTTCGAGCGTCACCAGGCCGTTCAAATCGCCCAACAGTATTGGGACACATTGTGCGCCTTTCGCCAGTAGTGCTGCTGTGCGCCGGGGCGTTGTCCGCGGCACCGGACCAGACCTCGACCGCCCTCGACGTTGCCGTGCCCATGCGGGACAGTGTGCGTCTCTCCGCAAATGTCTTCCGGCCGCAAGCGCCCGGCCGCTATCCCACCATCCTGGTGCGCACGCCCTACGGCAAGGGGTCCGCCATCTCTCCCAATTACGCGCCTTTCGTCGAGCGCGGCTATGCCGTGGTGGTCCAGGATGTGCGCGGGCGCTACGCATCCGAGGGCGTCTTCCGGCCGCTCGAACAAGAGCCCGCCGATGGCGGCGACACGCTCGACTGGATCGCGCGCCAGCCCTGGTCCGATGGCAAAATCGGCATGCTGGGCGGCTCCTACCTGGGCATCGTGCAGTGGAAAGTCGCGGCCCTGAACAACCCGCATTTGAAAGCCATCTTCCCGTCAGTCTCCGGCTGCGACGATTATCTGGACCGCTTTTACTCGCCGGGCGGCGCGATGAAGCTGGGCCAGCGCTTGCTCTGGATGTCGGAGAACCTGCGCGCGCCGCACTTCCATCCCGACTTCGCCAAGTTCGTGCTGCACCTGCCGCTGCGCACCGCCGACGTGGCGGCTACCGGGCAGACGTCCAGTATGTTCCAGGAGGCCGTGGCGCATCCCGCCTACGATTCATTTTGGAAATCCATCAGCGTGCGCGAGCGGCTCGACAAGATCCGTGTGCCGGTGTTTTCGGTGGGCGGATGGTTCGACAATTTCGTCGAGAGCGATCTGCTGGCCTTCGAGCGCCTGCGCGGGCATTCCGGCGTCCACCGCATCCTGATCGGGCCGTGGCCCCACAACATGGCTGCGAAACTGGATGGCGTGGACTTCGGACCGGATTCCGATGTGCCCATGCGCGCGATTCAACTGCAGTGGTTCGACCAGTTCCTGAAAGGCAAGGACACGCCTCTGCTCTCGCAGCCTCCTGTGCGCTTCTTCGTGATGGGTGTGAACCGCTGGCGCGAGGAACGGGAGTGGCCGCCGCGCGCGCATCCGCAACGGTTCTATCTGGAAAGCCGCGGCCGCGCCAACACGCTGGCGGGCGATGGCCAGCTTCGCCTTCGCACGCCGGCCGATCAGGCCAGCCCGGCCGACCGGTTCGTGTTCGATCCGCAAGACCCCGTGCCCACCGCGGGCGGCGCGGTCTGCTGCAATCCCAAGGTGTTTCCCTGGGGACCCCACGACCAGCGCGCCGTGGAACAGCGCCGCGACGTGCTCGTCTATACCACGGCGCCGCTGCCCGGAGATGTGGAAGTCGTCGGTCCAGTGCGCGTGGTCCTGTATGCGGCCACCTCCGCGCGCGATACGGACTTCACCGCCAAGCTCGTGGATGTGTTGCCAGACGGGCGCGCGCAAAATCTGACGGATGGCATCCTGCGGCTGCGCTACCGCCAATCGCTGGAAAAGCCGGAGCTGGCGCGGCCGGGCGAAATCTACAAATTCACGATTGACGCCGGGGTGACCGGCAACGTATTTCAAAAGGGCCATCGCATCCGCATCGAAGTATCCAGCAGCAACTTTCCGCGCTTCGACCGCAATCCGAATACCGGCGGCCCGATCGCCGATGCCACCGATCTGCGCAAGGCCACGCAGACGGTTTATCACGACGCGCGGCGGCCGTCCTACCTGCTTCTGCCGGTGCTGCGGGATTGACTTTGGGCCGCCCGGCGCGGTATTTTTCAGTTAGAGCCCATACGGCGCGGTAGCCAAGTGGTAAGGCAAGGGTCTGCAAAACCCTTATTCGTCGGTTCGATTCCGACCCGCGCCTCCAACAACTTAGCCGTAACCGGCTGATTTCAATCCTCATAACTGTTACCGCTCGTTCACTGCGATTCTTCCTGTTTACCGCGGTTTCCCTCTGGGAATGTCCGGTACCGGACGGACAAAATCGGTATAGCCACCGGACAAATCTCACTTTACCCTCCGCATCTTCCGCCGTCGCATCGCGACCGCATACCGCTCCATAGCCTGCTTCTGCTGCGGCTGGTCCGGATGGACATACCGCATGATCGTTCGCAGGTTCGCATGGCCCATGATGGCTGCGAGCGTAAAAGGGTCTGTTTTGAGTTCCGTCCCTTGCCTTGTTCCGAAAGTGTGCCGAAGATCGTACAGTACGAAGGAAACACCCGCCTCCCGACACGCGCGGTCGTGGATTGCCACGACTTCCGGCGTTAGGTAGAGAGTACGCTTTGCCGCGCGGCTCTTGCCGCCGCGAATGGCCAGCGTGCTCGATTCCGGATCAAAATCGTGCTTAGAGGCGGCCATGATCTCTTCCGGCCGACAACCTTGATCGATCAGCACCTTCGCCACGTCGTACAGGTTGCGGCGCCCAGCTCGGTCGGTCACTTCGAAAGCGGCTTTGAAATAGGCCTTCTCCTCTTCGGGAGACAATGGATGCATGCGCACCGCCTCCGCATCGCTCGGTATGCTAACCTCGCGTACCGGGTTGCCGTCTCGCCATCGCATCTTTGCTGCGTACTGGAAAAACAGGCTAAAAGCGTGCAGATCATGGCGGAGCGTGACGTCCTTCACGGCGTTGATCTGGACGCGATGGGTTTTGTAGCGTTCGATCTCGCCGGCGTCAATCGACACCACGGGCATATCGCCGAAGAAGTTTACCAGCGAAGCGAAGCTTACCCGGATACGTTCGGCCGTTTACGGGGGCGTGGTCCAGGCCACCAACGGAGACTCCCGCGCGCTCCGTCGCCGCGACCGCCGCGGGCGGATGGGGACGCGCGCGGCGCGAAGGGGCGCGCAGCCATGGTTGGCACGGGGCCGGTCGGCGGGTAGCGTTAGATTTCCGAGTCGTCGTGATCCAAGGGACGTCGGCGAGCGGCCACTTCACCGGGATGCCGAGGCGCTGCCTGAACGCCCGTGGCACAGTTGCTGAATCTCTTGTCATCGATTCTTGGGAAGGCGCACGACTAGAGATATTGGAAAGATCGCAACCCCTGCGTGGGCGTCAACGAGAGAGTTTGTGCAGATTGGCGCCCCCGCGCACAACTATCGCGACGCGGTTCGCTTCCGCTACGGCGGCGAAGTGCGCTTGCAGCAACTCCGCGAGGGACAGCGCGTCGAGGTGCTGGATCTGTCCATGGCTGAGGAGTTTGGGCCGCCTGTCGACGAGTACACGGAAGCCGCGTTCTGGCGCTGACCGATGGCTCCCTGAGAATCCCGGCAAGACGCGCCGTTCTCTGTGCTAGTATTCATACTTCCAGTGTGCCGCCGCGATGGAGCCGCATGAAGTACTTGCTGCCCGGCATGCACATGACGGGTTTGTTTCGATGAATGACATCATGGTGGTGGCTAAGGGCATGTTAGCCGGACTGGCTATCTCGGCGCCAGTAGGACCGGTCAACATGTTGTGCGTTTCGCGGACCATTACTAAAGGACGCGCGGCGGGCATCGTCTCGGGCTTGGGCGCGGGCGCGGCCGACACGATCTACGGAGCGATCGCGGGCCTCAGCATCAGCTTCGTTATCGCGTTCCTCGTCCGGGAGGAGTTTTGGATACGCCTGGCCGGCGGAATCCTGCTCGTTGGAATCGGTCTGTGGTATTATTTCCGGAAGCCGCGCTCGCTCAGGGAGGAAAGAAAGCGCGACTCGGGACACTCCGCTTTTGTCACTGCTTTCCTATTGAACCTGACAAACCCCACCGTCGTACTTTCGTTTCTCGCTATTCTCACGGCGCTCGGTTTACAGCGGCACAAGGCCTGGGCGCAGGACCTCGCCTTGGTGCTCGGAATTTTTCTCGGGGCCATGCTGTGGTGGACGGCGCTGGTCGCAATCAGCGGCCACTTTCGCGACCGGTTTAGTAGCCGCGGCATGCTTTGGATGAACCGCGTCGCCGGGATAGCCATTGGCGGTTTCGGCGTGGCCACGCTGATCCTGGCGGCGGCGCGGCGCCACTAAAGATACCAGTCTATTGACGCAGGAAGGCGAGCGTCATGTTTGAAGCGTTAGTTCACATTAGTTCACACCCGTTAGGGGGTCTGAAAAATCACCGACACAATCAAGTTGACGCCGGCGAGCCGCCACGTGGCTGGCACGCCGACGCGCAGCCCGTGTGCTGCCGCGCCCGTCGCACAGCCCGCCCGCCGCCCCGTTCCCGCCGCCCGTGGTCCGTCGCCGCGACCGCACGCGGGCGGATGGGGATGCGCGGCGGGCGGAGGCGCCCCGCATCCCTGATGTGGGCGGGACGGTCGGCGGAGGGCGTACCATTCTCCGAGTCGTCGGCGCAGCCGTGTGCCTGCGCGCCCGTTGCGCCGGACGATACTTCCGGGTGCCCGACGTCGTTTGACAGGCACGCGAATCGCCGTGGCACCGCGCCATGACCCGGCTGATCTTGTGCCCGCCCGGCTGCCCAGCCGGACCTTCACGCCAGCAGCCGCCGGACGCGATGCGGCCGAGGAGCCGCGCCCCGGCGGGCGTCGTGCGGCGATGGCTAGCCGGCGGATACTCTAGGGTTCCGCTTGGCGACCTATGCGGATGACAGGTTTCGACTGAAGTAAGGCCATGATCTCGGATCTCAGCCGTTCCCGCTTCTGATGCTCCGGATAGACGGGCCGTGTCGTTGAAACGAGTGCGGCATCTGTTTTGGGTGGGGTGCTCCTGCGCTCAGGAATAGCCGCCCGCGCATCGGTCGGAATGGCAGACACAGCTCCCATCCCGTAGCGGGTAGGTCCTGAGCCACGGGCATCCGGACAGAAGCTAGCCCGTCGATCCTGCCAAAACCTGCTTCCAAAAAGTAGGGGAAGAGTGGCCGACTACTCGCCCGGAACCTGGCGAGTCCACGCGGCAAACATCAGGAGACGGCCGCAGGAACCCCGGTGCGGGAAGCGGTGGGGCTGTCATCACGATTCCGGCAGAGTGAGCTTTCGCCTCGGCAATGCCCAGCGCGGAGTGGAGCGCAGGTCCCTGCACCTAAATTGGTTCAGGTCGGTTACTTACCTTCTGATTTCGGACAGCAAGATTGGAGGCGGGTGTCGAGGCAAGAAGGGCTCACTGTTTCTGCGCGACAAACTGCCATGCCGTTCCGTCCGCTTTGTCCCCTCCGGACCAAGTCATCGTCTTGCCGTCAGTAGAGACGGTGATGCGAATGATGTCGACAGGTTTTCCCTCGCGTTTCTCGGTCTGCTGGACGGTGTTCTGGTCAATGCGCTTCACCGAGACCATGGTATTGCCGAGATCCCCTTTGAAGGGCGTTTCCGTTCCGTCCAACTTGGCGGTGTAACTCTGCCCGGTCGGGTCGGCGAAGTAAAACGTGTCGCCTTCCAGCTTCATGGTAAACACGAGCGCATTCTCCGACATGTTCAGGTATTTTGTCGTGCGCCAGGAACCCGAAACGGCGTGCGCTCCCTCCGGTCCCTGTGCCACCCGCTCCATGGATTTTTTTAAAGTGATCACGTCGCCTTTGGCGTTACACATTTCCGTCGATTCGACGGTAGCCGTCATGCCGTCGGATGAAACTGTCATCTTCGAAGTTCCTACGGTCTTTCCGTTTCTCTTGTCGGTTTCCTCGGTAGTCCGACTGTCCACCACCTTGACGCTGACGGTGTCATAGCACGGCGCGCTGATCTTGTGGCCCTTGCCATCAGCCTCAATCGCGAGCGGGGGATCGCAGGTCGGGCAATGATACGTGCCGCCTTGCAGCAGATAGACGTCAGGTTTGGTCGGCAGTTGATCCGAACCAGGAACGAGCCGCCATGTGCCGTCGAAGGGACTCTGCGCGAGGGCCAGAGCTGGGATTAGGCAGGACAGCACAAATCCAAACCGAAGCAACTGCATCGTCTGTACCTCCTAAATCTCGCTTCGCGTCGCTACCACGGAAGCACATCATTATTCCTATTTTGCGGCCGCTATCAAATGTCGTCCTCGGCAGCCCGCACGGCCATCTTACACCACCGCTTGACAATAGTTGAAAAGGGACCCCGATATTGCGCGTAGGTCCCGATTCTGTCTCCGCGCACCAGCGGCATGATGAGCTGCGGCAGAGAATGGGCCCAAGTCCTGGATTACGGCGCATCCGGACAGAACCTAGTCGCGCTCTGCCCGCAGCCCGAATGCCGGCGGCCAACTCCGCGCGGCCGCCGCCCGCGGCCCGTCGCCGCGACCGCCGGCGTGCGGACGGGGATGCGCGCCGGGGCGGAAGGCGGCGCGCGCCCAGGAACGTTGGCGAGCGGCCACTTCATCGGGACGGCGACGCGCGCCCTGCACGCCCGAGGTTTCGCGGGCTGAATCAACAGTTCCAGGAGCAGGAGGCGCTACCGAACCTTTCCCGTCCTAGCTTGAATCCTTCGACAGATGCTTTCGAATCTTGGCGATGTCTTCATGGGAGGGAGGCCAATCCGTGTCGCAGGTATTACAGTGGAACACCAACGCACCGGTTTTCAGCGCTTCTTCGAATCCTTCCCGACTGAATGTGACTGTCTGGTTGTGGTCGTTCGGACAAACAATCTCGAAATCCATCCGGTCGCTCATTTGCCTCCTGTTGATCAGCCAAACCGCCGTTTGCGCTTGCTCGAACAGTTTCGTCGATCCTTTGATGGTAACGCGAATGGTTATCGCCATTCCGAATTGATGATGATCACGATTTCTGAATCGAGTTGGCGATCATTTGAAAACGTAAGGGGAGCCGCGCACATCCCGGAAATAGAACCTGACGCGTTCCTCAAAACATTCGTGAGCTGCGAATCAGGCCGAGCAGCGGGATGGACATGCCGCGTTCGACATACGCACAACGGCCAGGGCCGTGCCCCTTCCAAAGACGCACAACCGGCCCCCCGACGCCGCCCATCGCGAGCGCCGCCACCTGGACCGGCGCCGCCCGCAGCCCAGGCGCATGGCGGGCGCTCCGCGCAGCCTGATGCCGGCGGCCGCAAAGTGACTTTTCGGTATCCCCCAATGCATGCGAAATTATAATGTTACGGGCCAACCTAAAGACCTGCTGGACGTATTGCGGGGGCACCGGGCCAAGTCATTCACGATTCCGCGGCAAGGAATGCGGGTTTCGCGCCTCGGCGTGGACGTTAATCCCGTCCTCCGTTCGCGTCACGTCGAAGTCCCCGATCCGTCGCTCATCATCGGCAAACAGCCCGCGCTTACGGGCGATAAGTTGTTCCACGAGCACCGCCGCCTCGGGTGTGCCGCCGATGAGGCGCCGAACCTCATCGAGGTGCCGGCGATCATTGAGCACATCCGCGAAAACCACGGCGTTCCAGACCGTACAGGCCGCCGCTAATGCTTCCCTGGCTCTGCGCTCAGGCGCTTCGCTCGGGAGGGCCCGAGGTGTGAGCCTTGCGAAGTCCAGAATCGTCTCGGAGATTTTGCGGTCGGGAAATCTTGCCGTCCGTTTGGCCATCTTGCCCTCAGCGCCGAAATCCTATTTTAGGCCCGACCGATTAAGCTTGGCTAATCAAGCGCGCCGGATCGACGCGCTATCGCCTCACGCCGGGCAGTAGGGCTAGCGCTTCGCTGAGCCGGACGCCGGCGGCCGGTTCCAGCGCCATGCGGCGCGTGGTCCGGCGCCGCGACCGCCGGCGCGCGGATGGGGATGCGATGGGCGATGAGCGTTGGGCAAGACCATCCGCCGTGAGGGCGTACGCCGCTCGCAGCGATGACCACGCCTGAGCGCCTGGCGCTGGGGCGTCAGAGCTGTCGGCCGCGCGCGATACCCCGCGCCACGCAGGTCTGACGCAGCGAACCGGCAGCAGTTAAGTGTCGTCGGATTCCGGGGAAGCGACTTCGGTTCTCCAATCCGACTCGCTGAAATCGTATTCCGCGTTGAATTGCCTCAACACGGCAACCTGCCGCTCGGTCGGGGTCGCATGCCTGCCCAGACCAGTGATGGTTTGGCGTTCCCAATCCTGCACGGGATCGAATTCAACTTCCCAATGGCGGGTAATCCAGAAGAGTTTGACAACACGGATTTTGGGCAATTCGAGCGGCATGTCATTATCTTATCGCTGGGAGCCTGAGCCAAATTGTTCCTGACTTGGCCTCTGTGGTGGTGCTCTGGCAAAACCGCGACCGTCCGGGCAAATTATCGCGGCGACTGGGCAACCTTGTTCTTGACCACCGCCCGAGCAACTGGCGCTATCTGCAAACCGTTGGCCGCACGTGACACGTCCGCCCGCGCTGGCGGCCGTGCCCCTTCCACGATGCACCGCCGGCCATTCCGCAACTCGACGCGGCCCATCGTGAGCGCCGCGGCGTCGGACTGGCGCAGCCCGCAAGCTCAGGGCACGGCTCGCAGCTTCGCGTAGCCCGATGCCGGCGGCCCGTCGCCCGTCGTCCGTCGCCGCGACCGCCGGCGTGCGGATGGGGATGCGCGCGGAGAGCGGAGGGCGCTGCATCCATGATCTGCGCAGAGCCGGTCGAGGACGGCGTGCCATTTGCCAGTACCCATGATCCAGGAGGTCGGCGCGCGGGCATTTCACCCGAATGGCGCCGCGCAGCCCGCACGCCCGTGGCGCGGGTGCCCGGCTTGGGTGGCATAACGCGCATCGGGTCGCCCGATGCCCGCGGCCCGTTCCGTCGCCGCGACCGCCGGCTTGCGGATGGGGATGCGCGGCGGGCGGCAGGCGCAGCGTCCGTGCACGTCACCGCGCCGCCTGGCGTCTTCGGCCCGTGCGCCCAGGCGTCCCGCCGGATCGCCGCGCCAGCAGACGCCAGGCGGGATGGCAATGAAGGTATCGACGGGGGTCAGTCAACCGGAAAACTGTTCGAGGCGGTGCTTCAGCTTCTGCAAGTTGTCCTCGATGGTCTGCCGTTCAGCGGCAGAGAGTGCTGGGAGGCATCGTGGCAAGAATCGTAGAACCGCATGATACGCCGCACGCGCATTCTTTTGATTGCGCCGAACGGTCTCGGTGACCGATGAAGTACGTGCAATTTCCAGGAACGTGAAAGCTAATTTGAGGTCCGCAATTATGAACTCAGCTCCGACTCGCCGCCAATCGACGACTGGCGGGGCATCGGCCATGATGTCAGTTCGGCCCAAAATGTGCCAGGCAATCTCTTCAAGTGGGAGTACGGAATCTGCTGAGCAAACTGACCAGTTGCGCAACTGGATGGCATGATGCGCAGGTACGGCAAGACCGGCCATAAGCATCTGCAATACGGCTCGGGCTAATTCTTTTTGGGCGAACATGTCGCGTAACCTGCCCTGTTCGGTGGCATGATCTGCGGTATGGCCGCCACCTTTGGCTAAGGATCTCTCCGTTGCAGGCGGAAGCGGGCAGTGTAGCGCCCGGCTCCGTTCCTCGAAGAGATGAAAGCTAAGCTTTCACTGCGGTTTCAGCTTTTTGAGGTGGTCTTGGTTTTCTTGGCGGTGGGCTCTTTTGCAGCCTTAAAGCCGGCCTGCTTGGCTTCGTCCTCAGTCATGAACTTGCCGTGCTTGGTGGTGCCGTAGAACTGGCCGTTTTTGTGATAGACCTTGGCGGTCGTGTTAGCCCACACCATGCCCTTGGCCTTGGCGTCGGCAATTTCCTGCGCTGTCGGCGCGTGAGCAGTTTTGGCGACTTTCGTTTTTGTGCCGGCCTTGGTTTGAGCGGGGGTAGCTGTGGCGGGCGCTTGTGCCATCCCAAGCCCAGCCATCGAAAGAAC
>PMVV01000436.1 GCA_003166475.1 Bryobacterales bacterium
GGACCGGCTTTATAACGCAGCAGGGCGGCGAGCCGCCGGCGATACTTCGCGAAGAGCGCGGCGAACGCGTCGTAGTCTCCGCCTTTCACCCTTTCGACCGCGCCGAAACTGGTGGTGGGCGTCATTCGACTCACTCCAGTATAGAGGCAGTTTCAGGACGGTGGACGGACGTTCTTCAACCGATACCGTTTGCCGCGCCACTCGATCCGGTTCCCGAACGCCGACGCTACCAGCACGATCAGCCAGATCCAGGTTCCCAGCGGCACCCACAGTGTATGGACCCAGGCGTGCCGGTCGAACCATGCTTTGCAGCCGGGAAGTTCGGCCTTGGCCAACGTGGCGCGATTGGCGCCCTTGAGCATGCCCGGTGAAAGCTGTGCGAGCAGCACCCACTCTGCGCCGCGGCTGCCGTGGATGGACGCCACGATGGCCGCCGCCATGCCGCCGCAATAGAAGAGATGCGCCGCCAGAGCGGTCCACCAGAGCCGCGGGCGATAGACGCGCGTGATGGTGAGCTGGCGGCGCGCCCAGGCCAGGAATTCACGGCCGCTGGTGCGGCCCGCGGAGACGGCCATAGCTCCGGGCGCGAAGACGATGCGCAGGCCGGCGCGATGGACGGCGTCGCTCAGCGCGTAGTCGTCGCTGACCGTGCCCCGCCAGAAGTCGGGAACGCGAATGGCATGAAATGTTTGGCTGCGGATGGCCATCGATCCGCCCCAGGCGAAGGCGTTCGAGCCAGGCCCGAAGGTCCCTCCGATCACCGCATCCCACACGCTGCGCAGGAGCGACCAGAAATCGGGCGGCTCGGGCGCGTACCAGCGATATCCGGTCGTGGCGCCCACCCGCCTGTCGGCCAGCGGCGACGCCAGCGCGCGGAGCCAGGTCCGCGAAACGCGCCCGTCGGAATCCGCGAACGCGAATAACGCCGAGTCCTTCCGCGCGAAACGCACGCCGGTCCGCAGGTTCAGCACCTTCGCGCCGGTGCCGGACTCCTCCGCGTGGGCCAGCACCACGCGGACGCGCGCCGGAAGCACGCCGGCAGGTATATCGGCGGCGCAATGCGCGACCACGATCAATTCATAATCGGGGTAATCCTGCGCGGCCAGCGCGGCCAGATTCTCGCGCAGGCCGGGGTCGCCGCCTTTCACCGGAACGATGACGGTGGCCGGGGGCAGGTCTGCGCCCAGGTCCGGGCGCGACGCTTCCGCAAGCTGTCCGGCTACGTATGCGGCGCGCTTTCGCTCACCGCGGAGAGAGAGGAATGCGAGGGCCAGGGCCGGTCCTGCGAAGAACCAAAACCACAACACGCGCTACTTGCGGGCCTTGGCTTTGGCCTTGGCGGCGGCTTTCGCCTTCGTCTTCGGCGCAGCCTTCGCCATTCTTGGCTTGGCCTTCTGTCTTACCGCTGGAATGGGTGGGGCCTCTTCGGGCGCGGCTTCTTCGGGCGCGGCCTGTTCGGGCATGGCTTCCTCGGCCGGTTCTTCGCCGGGGAAGACTTCTTCCAGAGGATCTTCCAGAAAAGGCTCAGGCGCGACAGAGCCGATCGCGCTACCCGGTGCGACCTTGGCCAGCACCTCGTTGAACAACGCCTGTTTGCGTGTGTCCACCTTGGGCGGAGGCGGCTGTTCGTGCCGGTAGTCGTGATCGTTGTGGCACGTCCGGCAGCGAACTTTGGCGGGCTCGCCGTTCAGCAAGGACACCACCGCATGGTTCATGATGCGCTTGCACTTGACGCAATAGTCGTCGATGATGTCGCCTAATCGCGGCTCCCTCATGTGCTCCTCTCAGATGTGCACCGGCTGCGCCGGCTGCTCGGGCGGGATCTGCGCCGCGGATCTCGGTTCCTGGATGGCCCAGCTTGCCGCTTCGAATCCCACGTACTTGCAAATGCGCAACGCGCCGCCTTCGGTTTCGAGCAAGTCGCCCACATCGAGCGGGCGCTCGGAGGCGCGCAAACGGCTCCAGGCATCGTACTCGCTATCGGCCTGGACTTCGCCGCCAGGCTCGTAATCCTTGGCTCTCACGCTGGCCGCGCCGGCCACGTGCGGCGCCCAGCGGAACTGCTGGCGCGGCGCATCTTTCATCCGGTAGACCCGATACATCGCCATAGAATAGCCTATTTTAAACGAAACGGTCCGAACTGGCTGGAAATAGTGCAAATTGTGGGCTGTGGATGAGCGCTTCAGCGTCCGCCTGGCCGCGGTCGATCCAGCGCCGCGCGTTGGCTTCGTCCCAGGTGAGCGCATCGTGCAGCTCGCCGAGCGCCCTCTCAGGCCCCAATCGGAGCACCTCTACGCCAGTCACTTGCGGCTCGCGCGGGGCCAGCAGGCGCGCCATGCGGACGGCCGCCCGCACCGCGTTCAACGGTAAGCTGGGCAGCACGTTGACGGCAATCGCATGGGTGATGCCGAACCGCTGGACGGCCCACACCGGCATGACGCTGAGCAGGCCGCCATCGCAATAGAGATGCCCATCGATGCGCACCGGAGGATATGCGAGCGGTACGGCGCACGAGGCCATGACGTGCCGCCAAGTGAGATCGGGCGTCTGGACGATTTCAAGGCGCAACTGCGGCAATCGCGTGACGGCCACCGCGAACGCCGCGTGCGGCGTGTAAGTGGAAGTGAGTTCCTGGACCATCTGCTGGAGCGGGCCGGGGTCGAAGATGGCGCGCCAGGGCCGCCATGGCACGCGCGGAGTCATCAGGGTCGCGCAACGCGGGTCGAGCCAGGTGCGGATCAACTCGTCGCCCGGGATATCCGAGGCAATGGCCCAGCCGTTGATGGAGCCTACCGAGCAGCCGATCACCACGTCGGGGCGGAAGACGGGTTGGAGGGCTTTCCACACACCCGCCTGGTAGGCGCCGAACATGCCTCCGGCGGAAAGGACCAGCGCGGTTTTCACATCACCTATCTTACCGGCCTTCGTCGCGCGCCGCGACGATTCTTGTGGATCGTCTACCCCGCTGACGCGAGCTTCACGCGAGCTTCGCTCGCGAAAGCGGGGCTGAGAGCCCCAAGCAGGCTGAGAGCCTGCCCCACCATTCGTCGCGGCTCGGCGCGCCCTACCGCGTCCCGCCGCGCGGGGCCCGAATCGATTGCGAAACACTCCCGTCGTCCGGCCCATACACCTCGAGACTGAACTGGATATCGTCGGTGACGGGCGTGTAGAGCGTGCTGCCGAGGGCGAGTTGGGTCTTGTCGAGGTCCAGCGTTTTCCGGACTCCGCCGTCGCGAATGGTGAGCGTGGCGCGCCGCGCCGCTACGATTTCGCGCGAATTCCGGTTCCAAATCACCAGCAGGTCCGGGGGAGTTCGCTCGACCTGCAATCCCAGCATCGGAATGGCGGGCAGGGAGTCGGCCGCCTGTTCGCGCGGAGGCCGTGGCGCGCCCAGATAAGTCACCACCGAGATCACCAGCGCCGCGCTGGCAATCAGGATCGTGGCGCCTCTCAGCAGCAGACCTGCCCAGCGGGGCGGAGTCTTGCCGCGTCGCACGGGCGCGGCAGCCATCACCACGGGCTGTTCGGTGCGTGGCGCAGGTTCCGGGGCCGGAGCATCGGCAGGCTGGGGCAGGGCCGCTTTGCGGAACAACTCTGCCAGTTCGGCGGGCAGATCGTCGTCCGGAGCAGGCACCGATTCCGCCGTCTCTCGATCCGGCTCGGCAGCCAGCGCGGCGGGTGGAGGCGACAAAGACGGCGTGCGTCCGAGGGCCACCTCCAGCGAGCTGAATTCGGATTGGATGTGGCCGTCTTCCCAGAAGAAGAAACCAGCCGTGCAGGCTTTACTGCCCGCCACGGCTTTGACCAGCAAGAACACGCTGGCTGGCGCCTGGAAGTAGCTGTCGATGGTCAGCAGGTCGGCGGAGGTGAGCGACAGACCGTCGCGCATGTGGCTGCGGTAATACCCGACGACGGCTGCCGCATCGGGCGATTCGCACCCTGCCAGCGCCGTCCGTAACAGCGCAGCCTCCAGATTGACGCTATCCTCGCTGGAAACATCGTAGAGCGGTCCGGCGCGGTAGGAACACGGCACCGGCACGAAGTCGTCGATGAAGACAATCGGCGTTCCCCGATCCTGTTCGGTGCGGCCCAGCAGGATTCCGCCGGCTTCGGTTGTGCCGGAGACTTCCACCTGCAGGCGGTCGGCCATTCCGGAGTACATGTATATCCGGATGCCCCGGTCCGCTTCCTCCCAGTGATAGTACTCCGCGAGATTGCGACTCATTGCGTTTGGTCAGAGTGTCTCAAGAAGCGCCGGCAAAAGCAATGTGGGGCAGGCTGGCAGCTGGCTGGCAGCTTGACTTTGCATCGGGGCTGATGTGGGGCGGCCGATCTTGGGCAGCATAGCCGCAACCGAAGAGGCGGCCTGAGAGGCCGCCGCAGGCCGAGGGCCTGCCCCACGAAAAATCGGCGCCAGACTGCGAAGATTCAGTTGCTGTCACTTGTATTATGCGAGCCTCAATAGCCAGCGATGCCGCCCTGCAAGCCGGACGCGCTATGTCCGCGGCGCGCCGGCCAACCGCGTTCTCAAGCTGTGCGCGGCGCTGCGCAGAGCCGCGGATATCCGCAGACTCCACCGCGCGGCGATGCTGGCTGGACGCTGGTCGAAGAAGCGTAGCGTGATGTTCTCGTGGCAGCTATCCGCCCACTGCGCCTTGTAGGATTCGTCGCCGCGCAGGAAATCGAAGGTACCCTGCCCGCCGGCGATGCTGTGCTCGATGGCGTTGCCAATCAGGACCTGCCCGACACCCTGGCGGAGCCACCCGGTGTGCATCCCACACTGGTAAAACTGAAACGTCTGTCCTACACAGAAGCCATAAAGCGCCGCGACGGCTTCACCGCCGGCCGTGAGCACGAACAGCCTGACGAACCCTCCCGCCGCCAGAACCCGCATCGCCTCCAAGTGAAACTGGGGGACTCCCGCCGCCAGGAATGCGCTTTCCTCCACTCGTTCTGCGAACCGCATGCGGTGCAACGCAATCAAAGTAGGGAAGTGCCGTTCCAAGCCGGCAGCGTCGGAAATGGCCAGGCATTCCCCTTGATGTTTGTGCTGCAGCGCGCGCCACCGGCGCCGGTAATTGGCCCTCAGGCTGGCGCCGATTCCAGCCAGGTATTTCTCGAAGGTGGGCGGCAACGGAATGTAGCGGCAGGCACGGCGGCTGGTCTCGAAGACGCACATTCCGCGGCTGAGCAGCCCGGCGGCGAAGGCGGCCATTAGCGGCGAATCCGCGGTGTCGCGCAGTTCGATATAGTCCCAGAGATCATGATGCGCAAACAACATCCGCGCGATCTCTTCCACCGCCGCCGCCCCGCATCGGGCGTCGGCTAAAACGTTCAGATAGTCCGACCCCACGTGCTCATCCGCCAGGAAACCAAGACGGCGCGCGCCCAGTCCCGCGGACGAATGCGCGACGTGGAAAGGCGCCACGGCGACCAGCCGCCCGTCCGAATCGCGTACGGCGATCACCGCCAGTTGGCCCTTGCCGAAGTGTTTCCACCAGGTGGACATCCACCCGAAACTCAAGAAGATGTTTTCCGGGTTTGCGCGTTGAAACAGGGTGTCCCACTCCGCGCCGAGCTGAGCGAACTCCGCGGCAGTGGCGATCCATGCGCCATGGACCGACTCGTCGATGGAGCCGAGGCCTTCGCAGGTGGCAGGTAGAGTGGCCGTCATTCAGAGCCCCCGCCAGCGCAGCGCGCCGAGAATCCGCTCCACTGGGCGCCTGTCCGGCACATGCAACAGCTCATCCAACAACGAAGCGGGTTCCGCGTCATGGCTGGGCGCGGCGTCGCCCGCCCTGTGTCCCGCGGCGCGGCACAGTTCGATGGCCGCTTCCAACAGGCCCGCTTGCAACGGCCGGCTGGCGAGCCGGCATTCGCCGCCAGCAATTAGCGCGCGGACTTCACGCGAGGCATTTGCCGGCGCGTAGGCGATATCCGCCGCGCGCAGCATCTCCACGTCCGGACCGGAATCGCCGATGGCCGCCACTGGTTCGCCGGAGCAGCCCAGATAGGCTTTCACGCTCGTCAGCGCCGCACCCTTTCCGGCGCCTTTCTGCACGATGTAGGTGTCCGCACCGCTCTCGACGAATGTCAGCCGGTCGCAGCCGGAACGATCCAGAACCGCCGCGACTTCCGCGGTCCGCAACGGCCGCATCGATCCGTCCTGAAAGCGATAAGCGCGGATCGAATACCGATTCTCCGGGTCGATGAAAGCCCCCGGGAGGTCTTGGATCTCCGCGCGCAGTCTTTCGATTTGGGTGACGGCCTCCGCATCGATCAAAGGCACCTCCCAATCGCGGACCGCGTCCCAGAAGACGCTGCCCAGTTCGGCGACGCCGCCTGGCAGCCGGTAGGCGCGGCAATACTCGCGCACGTGCTCCAGACTGCGCGCGGTATTCAGCACCACCGAGAATCCGCTGCGCTGGAACAGTTGCAAGGCGGCGACGCCGCACGGCGTGGAGTGCGGAAATCCCAGCAGACCCCAATCCAGCACGCCATCCAGATCGAGGAAACAGAGCCGCCGTTCCCATGCGGCCGGCGCTGGGCCCAAGTTGCGGCCACAATAGCGGGCCACGTGGAAAGCCGCAAAGCTGCGCGTGGCGATGAACTGCCGGTTCCAATCCTCGCGGCGTGCATCGTTGGGTCTGCGGGCGATCCAGTATTTCGCCGCGCGCAGTGCATTCATGGCGTACAGAATCTTGTACAGCAACAGGCGCTCCGCGATGCCCGTATCCGCGGTCTCCGCCATATACGCTTCGAGCAGGTCCCGCTCGCCGTCGAGCGAAAGCTTGAATTCAAAGATGGCGGAGGCCAAGTCCCAGGCGGGATCCACGATGTCGGGTTCGCCGCCGCCAAAGTTGTGATGTTCGAAATCCGTCTTCAGCAGCTTGCCGCCGGAGCATACCCAGTCCGCGGGTTTCATGCGGCCGTCGACCAGGGTGGGGTTTGGCGCAACGTAGGCCTTGAGCCTGCGCCGGATAGCGCGCTTCTTCAATGGTCCCAGGTAAGGGCCGTAGACGCGGCTGAGAGTGGCGGCAAGGTCGTCCCAGCCGCACCACCGATATCCGGGACTGGCAAACGCGGGGTCTTCGTGCAGCCCGAGCGTTTTCACGCGCCGCGCAACGTAGGTAGCACAGGCTTCAGCCTGTGAGGTGGCACAGGCTTCAGCCTGTGAATCCACATATTCAGAGTACAGAATGCCGTTGCGCAGGCCAAGCGTCTTCGGAACAAATCCCTCCAGCGCGACGCCGGCCAGCCACGCGTGATATCCCAGCCAACCCCAGCCGACGCTCTTGGCCATCACGCGCCCGGTGTCCGATTCCAGCACCCGCTTGAGGCGCACCTGGAAACCGTCGGAGTAGTGCGAGGCGAATTGGGCGTTCAGTGCGGCAATCGCATCGCTTTCTACCGAGCGCTCGAGCAGCCGCGCCTTGTAGCGCTGCTCAGGCGGCAGCACGAAGAAGCGCACGCCGCGGGCGGCTTCCTCGGCGACGGTGAAGTTGGGAATGGAAGGGTGGCCGGGAAGCGCGACGATCATGTCGGCCGAAGCGGCCCCCAGGCCGCGCAGTGCGCCCAGCAACAAGCGCAGGGTGTGGCCCGAGTTCGGATGATCGTCGACGATCAACACACGCGCGCGGACGCGCAGCGCCGCGGAGATCGCACGGGCCTCGGCGCGCGACAGGCCGTTCTTGGGACGCACGGTGAGCCAGGTCACGCGCGTGTAACCGAGCGCGCGCAGCCGGGCTGCCGCGAGCGGCGCGAAATACGCCCCCGCCGTCCGCGGCCCAACGATGGCAATCGGCCGATCCTTTTCCGGCAGCGCGGACAGGCACAGGCGCACCATCGCGCAGACATCCTGGTGGGTGAGATCCTGACAGCGGAACGCTTCCGGAATTCGCATGCGCTCACCACCGGCGGCTTCGCCGAGCGCGCCGCCCGCGGCCGCGATCCAAAGGCGCGCCTGTTCGCAGAACCGCGCGCCGTCGTCGCCGCCGAGCAGAAGTTCACAAGCGGCATCCACGCATCCGGTCCATTGGCTGCGCCACGCTGCAGCACGCGCGCCACGGCGGGCATCGAGCAGGGCTTCGGTGGCGCGGATCGCCGTCCGCGCCGACGGAAATCGCCGCGCCACGGCGTCCAGACTCCAAGGCTGGCCAGCCAGATGATCGTCGAGCGTGCAAGCGATGGCGCAGCCAAACAGATATAGATTGATGCGGCGCTCTTCGCCCTGCCAGCCCGCGGCGCCGTTCGCCCGATAGCTTTCAATCTCCTCGCCGAGGTGTTGCAGCAGATCCCGCAAACTCAGCATGGGATTGAGGCACCAATGGTAGGCTTCGTAAAAGCGTTCTTCGGCCACGGTGCGGTCGGGCGCGTCGGTTTGTTGAGTTCCGGTGGCCATGGCTATCATGAGGCTAGTGCAGTGTGCAGGCCATCGTTTTTCGTGGCCTGCCGAGTTCGAGCACGGTGCGCAGACGACAAACAACGATCGTCTGCGCCACGCCCAACACTAGTTTCTGGCAGCGTCCCGCAGCACCCACCACAGGATGCGCGGATCGCGCCGCGCTTGACCGAGCGCGTAGGGCAGCCAGGCGTGGCCGTAGGGCAGATAATAACGCACCTTAACGGCCAGCTCGCGAGCCACCTTCAGGACCGCGCGGCTGGGCAGTCCATAGAGCAATTCCAGTTCGCACGGAGTGCCGGCGGATTGCAGCTTTTGAATGGCGGCGGCCGCCAACACCGGCTCATGCGTGGCCACGGCCACAGGCGTCGCGCCGCCCGCGAGTGCGTCGACCACGCCCAGAAAACCGGCGCGCGGATCGACAGCCGCGCCCGGATCGGGCCACTGGCCTTTGACCACCCGCACACGCAGGCCCATCTGAGCGGCCGTTTGGGCGTCGCGCGGACTGCGGCGCCACCGCCCCGGAATGGTGCAGCCGAGCTGCGCCTGGTGCACGCGCGCGCGCTCGATCAGCCCGAAGGTAGCGTCGGCCGTCTCCGCTCCGAGCGAGTCGAAGTGAACGCAAGTTCCTGCCGCGCGCGCGGCTTCCGCAATTTCCGCGACCAGTCCGGCGTCGAACGCCAGCGATGGCGCTTTGACCGACACATAAGAGTCCAGGCGCGCGCCCTGGATGGCCCGCACGGTTGCCAGGTACATGTCGGCGACGTGCCGGGGGATGTCGTCCTGGGCATCCCAAAAGCAAAGCGTGGAGGCTGGCACGCCCCGCGCCGCGAATTCCTGCGCCAGGCGTAGAGCGTCCCGCAGCTCAGGCCCCGCCACATAACTCCGTGCGGCCTTTCGCAGCAGCGGCATCCAGGGGGAGGCAATCATGGCCTGAACCTGCTCCGCAGCTTGCGCACCGCCGCCCGCCCGCCGTCCGTCCACAGCGCCCATGCGCCGCGCGGGCTGAAAGGATAGGCGCACAGGGAACAGCAGGCGTGCTCGTGCTGGGTCCAGACTTTTGTCCATGGCTCGACATTGCCGTTGAATTCGTAGGCGCGCAGGCCGCGGCGCGCGGCATAGCGGATGCTTTCCGCGGTGAGCAGCATGCCCGGCGAGCAGCGCGAAAACTGCTCGTCGTAGCCCGCGCGCAGCAAGTCAAACCGGCTGCCACTTTCGATCGCGATCTGCGCGGCGGCCGCCCGCCCGCCAATACGCAACAGGCACATCCGCAGCGTGCCTTGGGCACAGGCCTGCTCCAGATAGCGCCTGAAGAAAGCCCCGCGCACGGGATCGGCCGCCAGGGCCGTGCCATGCGCGCCCTTCCACCCGGCCGCTTCCACCTGAAAGGTTTCCTCGACAAGTTGCGGCAACTGCGCGCGCGTGGGAGTGACGATGGCGGTTTCCACCGCGCCCATCTTCTCCGCCAGGCGCATGGCGCGGCGCAGATCCGAACGGCGTCCGGCCTCCAGCCGCATCTCGGGTGCGGTCCAGGATGCGTCCAGTGGAATCCATGGCGATCCGCCGGCGGGCCGCCGCCGCACGACGCCGCGTCCGCGATAGGCGGCTTCGATGGCTGCGACCACCGGCGCGCCGGCGGGAACGCGTTTCAAGTAGAGAGGACGCCCCGTGCGCACGATGGCGCGCGCCAATTCCGCGACAGCCCTTTCATCCGCACCCAGGAAATCGAGAATCTCGTACATTTCCGCCGCCAGCAGAGTCAGCCATCCTGCTCCGCCGCGGTTGATCACCAGGGGCGCGATCGCCAAATCCTCAGCGTTGCCGGCCGTCAGTACGAACAGCCGCTGGGCGCCGTCAAGCCCCGCGGCCCATGCGCGCGCGTACGCAAAATCCGACACAGGATTGCGATCCGCCGCCAGCCGTTCCCAGCCGGAGGCAATGCGGTCGAGTTCGGCCAGCGTGCGGATCGCTTGCACCTCGCGGTGCAAACGAACATTCACCGGGCTCCCGGCGATCGCCAAATCCATCTCCGACAGTGCCGGCATTACCGGCGTCCTCCCAGAAGTTGGTCATACATCCCGACCATGCTGCGGATCATGCTTTGCGCCGAGAAGCGCTCCTCGACCACGCGCCGCGCCAGCAGGCCCATCTGCCGCGCGCCTTCGGGATCGCCCAGCAGCGCCATGATCCGATTGGCCGCCGCATGGTAATCCTCGCTGGGGACAATGTAGCCGGTTCGCCCATCCTCCAGAACCTCGGGCGTGCCTCCGACGGCGGTGGCCACACAAGGAAGGCCGCAGCCCATGGCTTCCAGCAGCGCGTTGGACATACCCTCGCTGCGGGAAGGCTGGCAAAACACATCGCACAACTTCAACAGCGACCACACACTCTCGTTCTCCAGTTTGCCCAGGAAGCGCACGTTGCGCTCCAGATCGAGTTGGCGGACCAGTTCCCGCAAATCGCGGTCGCAGTCGGGTTCCTGGACGGTGCCCACAATCAGGAAAGTGGCCTTGGGATAAACCCGGCAAACTTCCGCGGCCGCGCGCAGCAGCACGTCGAAGCCCTTCACGCGCCGGATGTGACCCACGCTGACGATGAGGGGTGAATCGTCTTCCAGACCGAGCAAATGGTGCAAGGCGGCGGCCCCGTCGGCGGCGGCCAACTTTTCGATTTCGATTCCATTTGGAATGGTGACCACTTTATCCGGGTCGATGCGGTCGGCCCGGATGGTCTGCTCGCGAACCGCTCCGGAAACGGCCTGCACCTGGTTAAACAGCGAGCTCATCAGGCGGTAGGCGATGCGGTGCCTGGTGGAGCGCAGAATGCCCATGTCGCGGCGGCTGGATATCACCACGGGAACGCCGCTTAGCTTTGCCACCAGACCGCCTAGCAGGTCCGCCGATTCGAAGAAAGTGTGGACGATCTGGACGCGCTCCGAACGGATGAATCGCCTAAGATCGAGCGCCGCCCGCAGCGCTCCCATGCCGAAGACCCGGCTGACTGGAAACTCCCGTACGGGGCAGGGAAGCTGGTCGAAAACCGGCGACTCCGGCCGCAGCCGGAACGTGCCGATGGTGCAGCGGTAGCGATCCTTCGGCAGCAGCCCCGGGATGCGCAGCAACACTCCTTCGGCGCCCCCGAGCCCCCACAGGACATCGATGAGATAAAGGACGTGGATCGGGGTGCCGGTTGGCGCCACCGGGCCTCCTGCGATGGGCTTAGGATTTGAAATCAATTGCGTCATTGTGAATCGTGCGGGGTCAGCTATGCTATTGAGTCTCGCATAATAGAGNNCACATCAGCCCGATGGAAAGTGCGAAGTGCACATTTGTCGCCGGAATTGTCACTGTATTATGCGAACATCAATAAATCCATCCATGCAACCGGTACCAGACCAGCCCCACAGACTCGAAAGACCGGTTGCAGGTAAGTCATGCTCTTGAGTTAGTTGCCGGACGCAATCCCGCGCGAGAGCAACAACCGCCGGATCGTGAAATACGATTCGCCCGCCAGCGCCTTCACGGGTTTCTTGGCCTGCCAAAGTATGGCCTGGCGCAACCGCGGCCATCGATTCCGGGCGGCGATGGCCCCGGACACGCTGGCCGGCGTGTGGCTTTGGATCGAGTAGCGGCCCAGGATCAAGCAGCCATCCACATTCGAGACTTTGGCGCTGGGTTCGGAAGTGAACAATACTTGGATACCAGCCGCGGCGGCAGCCTTGCCGACCTTGCGCGAGTAATATCCATCGGCCACCGAAGCGGTCACCACAGGTTCCTGGAGGATATCGCTCAGTATCGCGCAGCTTTCTTTCCACTCCTTCAGCAATTCCTCCCAGCTCAGCTTCGACATGCGCGCCGGATGCGAACAGGAGTGGCTGCCGATGACGTGTCCGCGCGCGTGCAATTCCCGGATCTGTCTCGGATCGAGAAAGCCGGGCCGCGCGGTCCAGTCGGTGGTGACGAAAAAGTGTCCGCGCCAGCCGCGCTGTTCCAGTTCCCCTGCTACGCAAGTGTACGAGCTGACAGCGCCATCGTCGAAAGTCAGGAAGAGAGGCACTTCACCCTGCCACCGCCGCGCGCGGTCGATCACATGGACCGATGCATGGCCAACGCTGCGCCAGATCGAATCGATGTGTGCGCGGAAGTGCCCGCGGTCCAGCTTATACCGCCCGGAATGGCGCGAGCCATCGTTTGGCGGCCGCTGCCCCTCGTCGACGATGTCGTGATAACCGATAGATATGGCTCTCATATGAACTTTCGTAAGGTGAGGCGAGCTACTTTCGGCAGAGTACCAGCAACCCGTCGCCGCCGCGGATCGCGGCGTGGGTATCGACGAACCGCAATGCCTTCAGTGCGGGCATGCCGAGCATCTGAAGCGCCTGCGGCACACGGTAGTACTGCATGGCCTCGGAAAGCTCAAACGATAACCGGCCCCAGTTTCCCATCGTGTATTCGGCGGACAAAACCTCATAGCCAATCTGTTTCAAGTCAGCCTGCAGGGAATCCATTTCATAGTGCTGGCCGACGTGTTCGATTTGAGCCCAGCGTTCGTGTTCGCTCGTGAAGCGCCGGCTCAGGATGCGTCTCTGGTTCCTTGCCGGTATGCGGAGCAACAGTAGACCACCGCGCATGAGCGCCCGGTAGATGTTTTGCAGCACCTGCCGGTTCTCGGCAATGTGCTCCAGCACATCGAAACTGTATGCGAAATCGAACTCCTCCCGCGCATCCAGTTGCCGAAGGTCCAACTGCCGGAATTCCAAGTTGTCGAGGGCCAGGCTCCGATGCACCCTCGCGCAAATATCCAGAGTGCTCTCGGACGTATGCATCCCCTGCTCTCCGATGTCGACTCCCAAGACGCGGGCCTTGGGGAATCGGGACGCCATATAAAAAGCCAGCGTTCCATCTCCGCAACCGGCATCCAAGACAAACGATGGAGTCATGCGCCTGATTGTGCGCCGAAGATAGATGCCGTTAGCGAAGGTGCCGAGATGCGGCGTTCCGAACAGTAGAACGTACAACTTGGCCAAGACTCCCCTACGGCTCACGTTACGGTGAAAGATGTCGGTGACACCCACCCGCGGCCGCCGGGCCACGATCTGCTCCATACTGATAGTCACTTGGTTAGTCCTGGGGGGCACGGCAGCCTTCGGCCTTTTCTGTCACACGAGCGGTGGTTTCCGAGTGCAGCGTGCAGACGCGAGGTGGTGCGAAACTGTATCATCGCCGACTTTATTACATTTGTCAATGCGTAGCCGCGAGGCGCCAAGTACCCTTCCTCCCATTACTTAGAGTCCTAGTACGAGTGTACGTCTTGACCGGGAACCTCACTGAATCGTTACATTGACGGTGTTGGCCGCCTCTCCGTCCGCTGTCAGCAGAATGTTCACGCTGCCCTGGCCAGCCAGGGACTGGGGCAGCGGTCCAATATTGACCTGGTCCTCCCCCGCAAATCCCGGCGCCGCTGCCGAATACAAGACCGGCACGCCCACTCCGCCCACCGTGACGGTCACACTTTTAGCATTGCGGATGCCCGTGCCAAACAGTTCAAGATAGGCCCGTTCAGTCGCAGGCCCCAGACTTATCGGGAAGGGAACCACATTGATCGGGCTCAACTGGTATACGGCCTGCGGATTCTGCCCGACGCCGGAAATGAACGGCAGCACCCAGGCAGCCGCCAGCCCCGCAGTGTTCAGCTCGAACAGTCCCGGCGAAACGGAGCCGATCCGGATCGTGGCGGTCTGGCTGGTTCCATTCCTATTCGCGATTGTGACCGTGGCTGCGCCTTGCGCTGTGCCGTCCGGTATCTCGCAGTTGATCTGCGTTGGCGACACATAGAACAGCAGCGCCGCGCGCGATACTCCGGCCGAGTCGGTCACGGTCACCGTAACGCCATCCAGCGTGGTTCCCAGCGGCAGAGTCGCTTGAGCGGTGCCGGCGGCCAGATTGGCGCCATACGCCGAGACGATCGAATCGGCGGCGAACGGCTCGATCTGCCCCGCCGCGGCCAACCTGATGCCAAGTGTTATCTCGCCGGGGTTCGGGATCTCATACGCGCCTATCGCCGGAATCGCCGGCCGCAGTAGTCCGTCGTGGTCGCGCCCCGTATTGTCGATGCCGAACACGGTGATGTCGCCGATACTAGCCCCCGCCTGGCTGGCCGGACTGCCGGATGTGAGGTGCAAATCGGGGAGCGAAGTGCTCGCCACCAGCGGGTCTCGATTCACCGACCCAACGATCTCCGTCAGATCGGCCACAGGCGCCCCTGCGCCGTACAGCAGATTGTTGGTTCCGTAGAGCCACGGGCAAATGTCCGTATTCGCGCACAGCCCGCCGGTCACCGGATTCCAGGCGACAAAATATGGAACCCCAGCCGGGTAAAGCGCCGTGGCCACCGAATAAATCAGGTTGTTGCGGTTGTGGACGTAGATAGCCGGCGCGCCCTCCGGCTCATCGCCATTCTCCGCGATTCCATTGTTATCGCTGGGGTAAGGCGGATTCGCGAATGTGCCGCAAGCGAACAGAGTGTTATTGAAGATCTCCACCGTGCCGCTGCCGTTGGGACCGTTTTCCGTGCCGCCGGGGATATTGATGCAGTTCCAGCCGCCGGTATTTTCCGGGTTAGCCGGCCCCTCGCCGGCGTCATAGACGACGTTGTTGTAAATCGAGACAGGGCCCCGCGAGGGATCCACCGTGTCGACGATGATGCCGTCACACTGGGTGTCGTGAATGGTGTTGTCGTGAATCGAAATGGAGTATTGATCGTGACCGGTCGGGTCGGAAGGGCCGCCGCTGCCGAGCGGAGAGGAATGCACCTGCACTCCGCGGCAACCGTGTATATTCTCCACCAGGTTCCAACCCATGTCTACATAGTTGCTGTCGGTCGAGAAGTACACGCCCTGAAACAGCGCCGAGGCATCGGCAGTACCGGCGTTGTAGACATGGTTGCCGTAAAAGGAGATGTGACTCGCCTGCGAGGTTGCGAAGCACGCGCCGCCGCCGGCGCCCTGCGTGTAGGGACAGGTGATGTCGCTGGCGACGAACCGGTAGTTAGCTCCGCTGCTTGGCTGGGCCGGAGCCTGGCCGCGAAAGCCGATCCCGGCGAAGACATAATTGCCTTGACAGTCGCTGGTGCGCAGGCCGAAATCCGGCAAGCCACCCGTGGGATTGCCGATGGTCACGGTGGCGCCGGGATAAGTCACCAGGGCGCGCGGCGGGCCGGAGGCGGAGCACCAATTCCCTTGTCCGCCGCCCGAAAGCAGGAACGCGGAGTCCCAGCCCGTGCCATCGTCGCCCGACTGCGACACGCCGTTCATGGTGTAAGTGATATCGCCGGGCTGCATGACGTTGCGGGCATTCAATAGGGTGGCCCAGGGGGCCGCGAAGGTTCCGGGATTGTTGTCGCTGCCGGCGGTCGAGACGAAGTAGATATTGCCGGCAGTGACAGTGAATAGCAGCGGGTTGGAAGACAGCCCATTCACGGTGACCACGACATCGCCACTCACCGCGCCCGGCCCAAGCTGGCAGGCGAGTTTCTGATACCACAGCCATGCCGCGCCCCAGATCTTGCAGTTGACCATGACCCCGCCGCCGGCAGTAGCCGTGGAGCTGCCCTGGGAAGCGCCAAAGTAGTTGCCGTAAATCGTGACATAAGCGCCGTTCCCGTTCTCTCCGCCGGTATTGGGTCCGCTGGTGATATCGCTGAAGAACAGGACGGGGGCCTGCGCCCACAAACCCGGGGATGCCAGCGCTAACGTGGTAAGTAGGATCAACGCCATCGACCGAGCGCGCATGCGGCGGGGCGCTGCGCTTCTGACCTCTGGTCTGTGGCTCCCCTCCAACCCGCTGGTTCCGCGAGAAGCTGGTTGTGGGGCGGCCAATCTTGGCCGCAGCCGCCTTTCAGGCGGCCAAGCCGGCTGAAAAGCCGTCCCCAGAGGGGCCCCCGGGCAGAATTGCCCGCCCCACAGTTCGTAGCGGAATCGCGCCGCCGGTGGCTGGGCTGACTTCTGACTCCTGGCTTCCATCCGCATCCGATCAAGGCGAAGCCTCGTGCGCGAAGTGAAAAGCGCCGATGTCATGACCCTCGCCGCCGCCTTGGGCGACTCCATCCCGATCGGTTTGGAGACCTGTATCGACGCCCTTGTTTCGCGCGGGGCTGTTCGCCTGTAAGTGGAAGTCCCACTGAGACAACCCGGTGTACTGCGGGTTGGCGTTTACCGAATTCACGATATTGGTGTTCCGCGGCGCGGCGCCGCTGCCGTAGAACAGGTTGTTCGATCCCCGAATCCAGGAGCAATTGCCGGAATCCGCGCAGACCGCGCGCGTGAGCGGATTCCAAATCACCAGATAGGGGACGCCCGAACGGTGCAGGCTGGTCGTCGTTTGATAGACGATGTTATTGCGAATGCGCAGATAGATCGCCGCGGTGCCTCCGCCGTAAACGATCCCGGCGTTGGCACTCCCATACGGCGGGCTAGTGAAAGTGCCGCAGGCATATAAGGTGTTGTTGTAGATATCGACTACGCCCGCGCCTCTCGTACCGCGTTCGGTGGACGCCGGAACGTAGATACAAGCCCAGCCGCCGCTCCGCTCGGGATTATTGGGACCTTCGCCGGCGTTATAGATGACGTTGTTGTATATCGAAATCGGACCCTTGGAGGGATCGACGGTGTCCACGATGATGCCATCGCACTGGGTGTCGTGAATGGTGTTGTCGTGGATGCTGATGTCGTACTGGTTCAGTCCGGAGTTGGGCTCGCCGCTCTGCGGAGTCGAATGGATTTGGATACCCCGGCAGCCATGCACGTTGGCGATCGTATTCCACCCGATATCCAGGTGATTGCTGTCGGTGCCGAAGTAGACGCCATGATACAGAGCCGAAGCCGTAGCAACGCCGCTGTCATGCACATTATTGCCGTAGAACGCCATGGAAGAGGATTCGACGGTACCCATGCAAGCAGTGGCTTCGGTGCCATTGGGACACGACATATCGTTCGCAATGATCCGCCAACCCGTGCTGCCCCATAGAGCCATGGCGGAGGTTTGCCCGCGCAAGGTGAAGCCCGCGAATACCCAGTAATTCGGATAACTTTCGCCTTGAGGAGCCGACCGGACGCCGCTGGGAGGTCCCGTGTTGCTGCCAATAGTTGCGGTGGCCTGGGGATATACGACGAATGCCACGGGGGCGGCAGCCGTCCCACCGCTGCGCAGCAACAGTGAGGTTTGCCATCCGGAGCCATCGTCAGCGGTCTGCGCCACACCGTTCATCGCGTAGGCAATATCGCCCGGCCGCATGGTGTCCCGCGCGTGCATCAGGGTCCGCCACGGGGACGAGTACTTGCCGCTGCCGCTATCGCTGCCGTTGGTGGCGACGAAATAGATATTCCCCGCCCGAACGGTAAAGGGCGCAGCATTGGAAGCGCCCGCCAGTGTTGTCACCAAAATGTTGCCTGTGACTGCCTTAGCGCCGAGTTGAATGGCGATCTTAGTATCGGTCCACAAAGAGTAGGAACTGGCCGGGCCACCGCCGATAGTGACCGAAGAAGCGCCGCGCGTTGCGCCAAAGTTCCTGCCGTAAATCGTGACGAAAGCACCAGCGTTGCTCTGACCTCCGGATTTTGGGCCACTCGTCAGGTCGGTGAAGAATACACGCGGGCCTGCTCCCCAGGACGCCGTTGCGCCCAGCAGTGCGGCACATGCTACCAGCAGCTTTTCCATTTACGTTCCTGCGCGGCTCAACCGGGTTGCCGTAACGCAGACCCTGACCACTGGGTCCATTATCGCCCGGACGAGCATGTATACGTTGGGTACGCTCAAGGGGTTGTAAGCTACCGCCCGAAGATAGCTGCCGATGGCCTTCGTGACCGCGCCGCCCCGGAAGAGCGAATCGCCCAATTCCCTATATATGTTTCCCAAAGCCTGAAGCTGCTCCAGCCGCGTGGCCATGCCGGACTTAGAGTGCTTGGCGACGAAATACAATTGCGCCTTCAGCAATCCGTCCAGGTTTGAGGTCGTGGACGAGGGTGAAATCCGGTAATACGCCAGCACCTCGTCGATGTACGTAACCTGGTACCGCGACGCCATCCGGAACCAAAGGTCGCGATCTTCCGTGGCGCGCATAGTTTCGTCGAACCAGCCATCCGCAGGCAGGCAGCTTTTCCGGAACATGACCGTGGAGCAAATGATGTGCGCCCGGCGTGTAAAAATGTGGCGAGCGATTTTCCCGGATAGATACTTGGGCTCGACTTTGAGCTGGCCGGTCACCGATCCTCGCGTATCGATGCGAGCGACTCTGGCATGCACCAGACCGGCGGCTGCGTCGGCATCCATGGCTTGAACGCCGCGCTCCAAATGGTGTGGCAACCAGACGTCGTCGGCATCGAGCAGGGCAATGAATTCGCCGCGGGCCGCTCGGATGCCGTTGTTCCGGGCAGCCGACACGCCCCGATTGGGCTGATGGATGTACTGCAGCTTGTCATGCAACTGAGGACGGTAGGAGTCCACGACCGCGCGCGTATGATCGGTGCTGCCGTCGTCCACAATCACGATTTCCCAATCCAGGTACGTTTGGGCGAGCACGCTGTCGATCGCATAGGGCAGATAGACAGCCGCGTTATAAGCTGGTACGATGACACTCACGCGGGGCATCATTTGCAGACCTCCTCCGGCTCCTCGGCCTCGCTGAGGACCGGCTCGGCGGCGATGCCTGCCTCGACAGACTGACTGCGCCGGCTGCGCAACAGATACGATGGTAACGAGCGTACGCGGGAGTCCAGCAGTAAGAGCGCGCCGGCATATACCGCGATGCCCACCGCGCAGCGGCACACCAGGTTAAGAAGGTGCGATGGAAGCGCGATCTGGGAAGCGGCCGCCCACCCCGCCAACCCGGCGGCCCCATACTTGGCCAGCGCGGCGGCGCGCACGCCGATCGGCAGAATGCGGGACGACGCCAGCCACAACAGCAGAATCGTAACGATGTGCGTCAGCAGCAGCGCGACCGCCGCTCCCTGCAGGCCCATGCGCGGCAGCAGCACACAATTCAAGACAACATTCAGCGCGGTGGAGCAGATCAGCGCCAGGGCCATGGTGCCCGTCTTCTTCTGAATGAGAAGACCGGCGCACAGAAAGACATGCGTGGTGTAGATCAGCAGGCCGCCCACGAGATACGGAATGAGCCGGTCCGCGCCAAGATATTTCGGCGAGGCGAGCAGCACCAATGCATCGTGCGATCCTAGCGTCACCAGCATGTAAATGCCGGCGGCGGCCATCAGATAGAAGTCCAGCGATAAGTGGAGAAATTCGATCGTCCTGGCGCGTCCCTCCGCCGACCAGAGCCGCAAGTAGATGGGCAAAATGGCCAGACCTAGAGGCACCGTCATCAGATCGTTTACATATTGCGACAAGCCATAAGCGACCGAGTAGTAACCCAGGGCTTCGCCACCCAGATAATACCGCACCAAGGCACGGTCGGCTGTCAGCAGAATGACGCCCGCCAATTCATAGAAGACCAGCGGCAAGCCGAATCCGACTGCGGAGCGGAATAGTGCGCGGTCGAAACTGATGGCGCTCAGTAGCCGACGCCGGAACAGCCACGCTACCAGAACGGTGACGAAAACCAGTTCGGCAGCCATCGTGCCGGACAAATATGTTCGGACAGAACGCCCAAGCCATGGCAGAAACGCGCAAACCGTGCCGACCATGGCCGCTTTCATCAGAACCGATGCCGCGTTGTATGCCGCGGTCCGCTCCTCGATGCGCAGGAAAGACAGCAGGATGGATTCGATCGCGCGCAGCAGGATCAACGCCGATGCAAACAAGAGCAGGGTCGCGAGCGGGCCGTCGATGAGATGTCTCAACAGGAATTTTACTGCAACCAGGAAAACCAGCGTGATCGCCACAGCCATGGCGGCCACGCCGAAAAGCATGGTCGAGTAGTAACTCCGCGCGGACTCACGGTTCGACGAGAACTCCTTTTCGTTATAGAACCGGAGTACCGAGTTCTGCATCCCGGCCTTGGACAGAGCCGTGGGCACCAGCAGGATCTTCTGGATAAAGTCGATCATGCCGTAGTCGGCGACCGAGAAAATCCGCGTGAAGATCGGAAAGGAGATGAAGCCGATTGCCAGACCGCCGAACAGGCCCGCCAGATAGTGGGACGAGTGCTGGAGCAACTTCTTCATTTCGCCGGCGACTGAGCTTGAGATAGGCATGCTGGTTATGGTTACGCCAGGACCGCGTCGTCCGGCAGCGGCGTTTCGACATCTTCGGCCGCATCGCTCTCTTGCGCTTCGGCCTGTTCAACCTTAAGGGCGTGAGCGACCATACCGGCGATCACCCATAGATAGCCGCATACCTGAAGATAGTTCCAGCGATCCCCGAACATATTGGCTACAAAAGCCGTCACTAACCACCCGGCCAGGCCAAGCCCCAGGGAAGCATAAAAGGGATCCTTGGCGCGGCGGGAGAACATAAGTCCCACCCGGAAGGTCTTGCCCAACAGCCAGAGGAACAGCGCCAGTCCGAAGATGCCGGTCTCTACCAGCAGCTTCAGGAAGAAGTTGTGCGTGTCCTCGTAATCTCGCACACGGTGCATATAGGCGTAGGTGTTGAATCCAGACCCCAGTACAATATTGGAGTCGAACACCTGCATGGCATCCTGCCAAAGCGTGATGCGGGTTTCCGACGAGTGATCGAGCCCGCCGGTGTCATAAGTCATGGTGACTCGCTCGCGGACGGCATTGGGCACCAGAGCGGTCCATGTGAAGACGAACGCGATCAGAGCCACCAGCATCCACCGTTTCTTCGCCAGTCCCAGGAACAGCCAGCCCGCCAGGAGCGCCACATAGCCGCCCCGCGACATGCTATACATCAGGCAGACTGCCGAAAGCCCGCTAAGCGCCCAGTACCCCAGCTTGAGAAGAAGATTCTTTTCGAAGGCCGCCAGGGCCAGCAGGAAAATGGCGACTTGCGCCTCGAACGCGGCCATTCCGTTGATGCCTGCATAACCCATGCTTCCAGCATCGCGGAGGTCATAGGAGAAAGCGGAGAAATCGCGGCCCGACACAGTGCTCAGGAAGTTACGATCGAGCGCCAGCACCGCGAGGCACATCATGACGATGATGCCTTTCATTTGAAGCCGGCTAGGTTCAACCGCCGCTACCAACAGCAGCAGCGCCGGCATCATCATGTAATCCGCCCAGACGGAGAACCTCTCGCTCCCCGGGAATGGAAGCGGCAAGCCAAGGTAGGAAGATCCCAGTATCAGCGAAAGAAACGTAAAAACCGCATAGATGCCTATGAGAACCGTCCACGGTGTCTTCGGGAGAACCGTCCCTTTCCGTCGTATTACGCCGATGGCGACCGCGACAAGGACGATGGTGACTACGCTGGCGCCGAGAGGAAAGTCGTTGAGGCGATAACGCATGGTCTGCAGCGGGATCAGCGGCACCAGATAGAAGATGCCCACCACCGGGCGCCAGAAGATACTGGCGAGAACGGCGGCGATAGCGCCGAGATAGAGAAGGATGGCGATGGATCCTTCGGCGCCAAAGTGGAGGGACATAGCAGTCTAACCTGGATTAGCCCAGAAGTTCGGTCGCCTGGCCAGCGTGTGGCGGAATGCCGGCGGCAGTGCGCGGTTTGCGCGCGCCACCGACACCTAGCAAGCACATTGCGCGGGCGACCCCATAAGCCGCATAGAGCACGGTCAGCGGAGGCAGCAGGCTCCACTTCTGGCGCTCCATGCTGGCAAGTACAGCCAGCGCCAATGGGCCCATCGCCAACATAGCAGCGCCGGCGAGCGCTTCGGCAACGTTGCCGGAGATCGCCCCAGCGCACAGACTGGCTACTGCCGCGACGATGCTGGTCAGCATATATACGGCAAACAACATCGCCTTGCGCGACTTCGAGTGAAGGATGTCGCGCAGAAATACTCTGTGGACATTGATACCGTGCCAGGACTGCTTTCTATAGAATCCCTCCAGAGTCTGCGGCGTGCCTAAGTGCACGACACTCAGCGAGGGTATGGCTAGTATGGGCACCGACGACGCGGCCGCGCGTTCGCAGAACTCGGTGTCTTCGCTGGTCACAATCGTCTCGTCAAAGCCGCCGAGATTCAGGAACAACTCGCGGCCGACTGCCAGGTCGCCGCCAGGCACATACGACACGGGTCCGTCTTTCGTCCGCCACAGATCGCCATACCAGGCCTTGGCCACCCAGGAGGAATCTGCCGGGATGCGATATTGCGCGCCCACGATTCGAAAATCGTCCGCGCGCAGCAGATCGACAATTTGCCGCAACCAATGCCGGGGAGCCACGCAATCCGCGTCCAGGAAGGCGACAGACTCGCCCCTGGCCATGGCCGCACCGAAGTTCCGGAGAGCCGAAATCCGCACACCGCTTCTTTCCAGCACGGTCACCGACAGCGTACTGCCGAAGCTCCCCGCGATCTCCCTGCTGCGATCTACCGAGCCGTTGTCCACCACAATCACTTCGAAACAGGCCGGTGGCAGGTCCTGTTCTTGCAACGAAGCCAGACAACGTCCAATGACGCTTTCCTCATTCAACGCCGGAACGATAACGGATATAACTGGCGGCATCTTATGCCTTCTGCGCCAGGGCCGCCATGACTTGCGATCCGAGCCGGTCGGTCTGCAGCGGGCTCCCGTGTTGCTTCAGATACTTGACATTGCTATACAATGCCGCGCCGTAGTCCGATATCTGTCCGCTTTCGAAGGCGGCCTTGATTTCGTGAATGCCGTCCTCCAGGGTCTTGGAACAGGTGAAGCCGAGGTGGCCTTTGATCTTCTCAAAGGAGACGCGGTAACTGCGGCGGTCGGAATTTTCGATGTGCTCGACGCGGGTGTTGGGAAAGAACTTGACTAGCTTGGCCGCCACATCCGTCAGGGTGTAGTTCAGCCGGCTGTCGCCCACGTTGTAGATCTGACCGCCAACCAGCCCGACAGGCGCCTGCAACACGCGCACGATGGCCGCTGCGGCATCGGCGACGTGCAGGAACGGCCTCCACTGTTCGCCGTTATAGATGGTGACAACCCTCTCTTTCAGGGCCTTCGCCGTCAGCAGATTGACCACCAGATCGAATCGCGGACGGGGCGACAACCCGAAGATGGTGGCGAAGCGAAGGATAGTGGGATGGAAGCTGCCATTGGCGGCGGCCAGCAGCGCTTGCTCGGAATCGACCTTGGTATCGGCGTAAAGCGAGATCGGCTGGACCTGGGAGTTCTCGTCCATCACTTGCTCGGATGCGCCATACACGCTGCAACTGGAGGCAAAAATGAAGCGCTGGACTTGTTCGCCCTTGGCGATTTCCACCATCATACGGGTGGCTGCGTAGTTGATCTCCTGCGCAGTCTTGTGATCCTGGTCGCAAGCCGGGTCGCCGACTATGGCGGCCAGATCAATCACCGCGCCCGCGCCGCGCATGGCGCTGACCACGTCCTGGATGTTGCGGCAGTCGCCCCGCATGAACTCCAGGCGCGGATGGCCGAGCACATCTTCGATAGCGGATGCGCCGTAGACCAGGCTATCCAACACGCGCACGCGGAATCCGCGCTTGAGGAGCATGCGCACCACAATCGATCCGATGTAACCCGCACCGCCCACCACCAAAACGAGGTTGCCGCGCGGCACGGTTGCGGGACGCTCCGCTCTCTCATGCTCAAACAGCGTATGTTTCAGCCAACGGATGCCCGGCGTGCCTAGAATCACGAGCGTCGCAAAAATGACAGCGGCCATGCGCGGCAGAGTCTGCGAGTCAGGCAGCAGAAAGCTGGCGGACAACATGCCCAGCGCCGCGATGCCGGCGCTCGATGCAGCCCGACGCAACGCCAGGGCGGTGCTGTAAGTGCGGGAAGTCGTATATAAGCCGCTGAGAGCGTAGAAGCCGGGGAAAAGAATCGAGAGAGGCAGAAACAACGTGATGTAATAGTGACGCAGGTCGGTCAACCCCATACGCACGGAGTGTTCGGAGCCGGTCTGTAACTGCAGAGCCACCACCATCAGCGCAGCCAGCATGGCTATCTGCACGATGAGGAAGTCGGCAATCACGCGCAGCGTAATGCGGAGGAAACCTGAAACAACGTTCGCCGGTTTCATTTCAATAGTCCACCATTTCTTGTCAACTTATTAGTCGTCGGAGAGTTAATCGCCCGCCGCGGCCATCGCTGCCCAGACCTGCTTCCGCGATTTCCGGGCAATCTGCGTGACGGCCTTAGCGACGTACTCCACCTGATCCTCGGTCATGGCCGGGAACAGGGGCAGAGAGATCAAGCGGGGATAGAGATCCAGGGCCCTTGGGCAATAGTTCTGGCGCAGCTTGGCGCGCGATGCGAAAAAGGGATGCAGCGGGATAGGAATGAAATGGACGCTGGTCCCCACGCCGCGGTCTTTGAGTTGCTCGATGAACTCGTCGCGTCCGATGGCCAGCCGCTCGAGGTTCAGGCGCAATGTATATAGGTGCCATGCGTGCCGGCAGTCCGGCTTCTCGGGCGGCCGCTCCACTTCCTCGACATCCGCCAAAAGGCTGTTGTACAGCTCCACGAACCGGGTGCGGGTTTCGATGAACCCTTCCAGCTTTCTCAGTTGATGAATCCCAATGGAAGCCTGAATGTCGCTCATGTTGTACTTGTAGCCGGACTCCAGCACTTCGTAGCCCCAGTGTCCACGGTCGGAGTATCGGTTCCAGGCATTCTTGCTGATTCCGTGCAGAGACAGGATCTTCATCCTGGAAGCCAGTTCTTGGTCATGGGTAAGAACCATGCCTCCCTCGCCCGTAGTGAGATTCTTGACCGCGTAGAAGCTGAATACCGAAGCGGCGCTGTGTTCACCGGTCAGCGGACTGGCCGCGCCGGCATGCCCGCCCTTGTAGAAGGCGCCCGCCGCGTGCGCGCAATCCTCGATCACATCGAGGCCGTGCCGCCTGGCCAGGAACCAGATGGCGTCCATATCGCACGGCAACCCGGCGAAGTGCACGGGGACGATAGCCCGCGTCTTGCCGGTGATCCGCGATTGAATGGAGGCTGGATCGATGTTTCCGTCCGGCCCCACGTCCGCCAGCACGGGCGTCGCACCGGTGTGGATAATCGTGTTGACTGTCGCGCAGAACGTCAGCGGGGTGGTAATCACTTCCATCCCCGGGCCAATATTCAGCGCCGCGAGCGCCAGGTGCAGTCCCGAGGTGCATGAGTTTACGGCCAGCGCGTGCGGAACATCGGCATAAGCGCCGAATTCCTGCTCGAACTGAGCGGTCCGGGGACCGGTAGTGAGCCAGCCGGATTTGAGCGTGCGAACCACTTCATCGATTTCTTCGTCCCCGATGCTGGGGCGGTGATAGGGTACTTGAACACCCGATTGCATAATAAGTTCTCCAGTGAAGTTGATAAATGAACGGCCCGGTTAACGCCGGGCAAATGCGCGGAACACCAGGCCCGCGGTTGCCAGAACGATCTTGGCGTCCGTGAATACAGTGCGCCCGCGCAGGTAATCGAGATCCATGCGCAGCTTGCGGTCCATTAAGTGGGTCAAGTAATAGTCGTAAGGATGCACGCCCTCCGGAATGGTCTCGGACTCATCGTCGCTATCGAGCTGTACCTTTCCAGTAACGCCTGGCTTGACCGCGAGTACTACGCGTTGGCCGGGCGTATACAGCGCCACGATCTCGGGCGACTCCGGCCGCGGCCCGACCAGCGTCATGTCGCCCAGCAGAAGATTGAAGAACTGCGGCAGTTCATCGAGCTTGGTCTTGCGCAGGATACGGCCCAATGGTGTTACTCGCGGGTCGTTCTTGCCGGTAATCGGGCCCATTTTCGCCGCGCCGTCGATCATGGTGCGGAACTTCCACATCCTGAATCTTCGTCCGTCTTTGCCCGCCCGCCAACCGCCATAAAAAGGGTTACCGGGCGACGAGATGAAGACGGCCAGCATGATCGCCGCCAGGAGCGGACTCAAGGCGGCGAGCGCCACTAAGGCGACGGCGATGTCAACTAACCTGCGCATATATGTTGCCGATCCGATTAACGCGAAATCCGCGTGAAGAGAGACTTGTTAGTGGCTGGCTGCACAGCGCCCGGAAGGAACCACCGGAAGCCCGCGAGAAAGCCTAATCCCCAGGAGAAGTGATACACGGTGAACACGGCCGGCAGATAAGGGAGAGTCGCCCAGCCTGATTTCCTTGCGGCGGCGACCGATGCGGCCCCGTTGGCCGCGGCGTATGTCAGAACCAGCGCCAGCCACAAGCGGCTGACCAGTGCGAATTCCCTGGTATCGGCGGCAGCCGTGACGATCGCCGCCGCGAACAACAGGAAGTGGGTCAGCACGAACGTTACCGGCACCAGGTGCCGCCACGAACCCGGAAGCCTGTGCTTGCGCACCACTGCCGCTTTCCAAAAGCCGTATTGGAAGTATTGCAGGAACAGAGCCGGGAGAGTAGCTCGGGGCGAATACCAGGACACGATATCCGGACTTTGCCAGATCTTCCCGCCCGCCCGCGTCAGCCGTAAGTTCAACTCGTCGTCCTGATTGCGCACCAGCGACTCGTCGAAAAGGCCGAGGCGTTCCAGAGTCTCTTTGCGCCAGCAGCCGTAAGGTACCGTGTCGATCCAGCCTTCGTAATTCTCGTCGTGGAATCGGGCGCCGGTTGAAAACGGCGAATGATAGGCGGCGGCGAACGCGCGCGCGCGTGTCCCTTCGGTGCGAGTCCGCGCCGGACCACCCACGTTATCCGCTCCGGTGCGCTCCAGCTCCGCCACGCAGCGCCGGCAATAGTCGGGCGCGTAGGAGGTGTGGGCGTCCATGCGAATGACGATGGCGCCGCGGGCCGCGCGAATGGCAGTGTTCAGGCCCGGCGACACCACACCCCGCGGATTATCGACGATGCGCAACTGGGAATGGCGCGCGCCATACTCCCGCAGGATCTCGCGCGTGCCATCGCCGCTCATGCCGTCGGCGATAATCGCTTCCCATGTCATGCCGGACATATCCTGCTCGAGCAGCGAGTCCATGAACTGGCGAATGTGGCTTTTCTCGTTGCGGCAGGCCACAATGATCGTCAGTTGCACTGCGGTTGTGGCTGTCATGAACGGCTCCGTTGCCACACTGCCGGAACTTCCGTCTGGGGGCAATGCTCGTTTAGGGCCTCTTGATATAAACCGATATAACTCCGGCCCACTACCTCGGCGGCGAAATGCCGCGCGACGTGCGCCCGGCCGTGGCTCCCCAGGGTGCGCCCAAGTTCCGAATCGCGGAGCAGCCGCAGCAGAGACATCGATAGGGCGCGGGCATCTCCGGGTTCGAAGAGTAATCCCGTGACTCCGGGAACGATTACTTTCGGGATGGCGCCTACGGCGGTGGCCACTACAGGTCTTGCCGCGGCCAAAGCTTCGAGCAGACACATGGGCATGGCTTCCTGGAAGGATGGCAGCACGACGATGTCGAGCGAGGCATAGACGGCGGGCATGTCGTCCCGTCTCCCGGCAAAAATAACCTTGGAGGCGATGCCCAGCTTCAGGGCCAACGCTTCCCATTCGGCGCGGGCCAGGCCCTCGCCGGCGAAGACGAACTTCACTTGCGGAAACACAGCTAACACGGACTGGGCGGCGGTCAGGAGTACGGCGCCTCCTTTTTCAGGCACCAGTCTTCCCACGAAGCCGACCAGCCGGTCTGAGCCGGCGTCGAGTTCCCCGCGCAGCGATGGCGCGGCCTCGCGGAAAGGCTCCATATCGACGCCGTTGGGGATCGTCTTCAACTTGCGGGCCGGAACCTTCCAGCGGCGCAGAAACTCGGCCACCGGACGGGACGCCGTGGCGACTCGGTCAAAATGACGCAACGCCAACCGGTCGATTGCGGCATAGGCGCGCATGCTCGGCAGGCGGCTGGGCCAGTTGTGGCACGTGGCCACCAGCGCCACGCGATCCGGCCAGGCAGCCACCGCGCCATAGACATCGGCCTTGTAACCATGTGTATGCAGCACATCCACACCGCTGGCTTCCACTAACTGACGAATGCGGCCCACTGTCTTCCAGTCCCACCGGCCGGTACATGGCACGGTTTCCACTTGGAGACCGGACTGCGCCGCCCGTTTTTCCAATTCGCCGTTGTGCGAGCGGGCATCGCGAAAGACGCCGACCAGGCTGCGACAGCCGAGTCCCGGCAAGGTCCGCGCCAGCGCCAGCAGCATGCTCTCGGCGCCGTAGTATCCCTCGCTGCTGATTAACTGAAGAATTGTCACGGAGTGACTTATGCTTGACTAAGTACCGCTTCGCGGCGCGGTTTCGCCGGCACGCGCCGTTCGGTTCGCAGGGCGCGCCAGGCCTTCCAGAACACGTTGTATTGGAACATCGCCGGCGAGAACCGGCCGGTCAGTCCCACCACGCTCTGCTCACAGACGTTGACTCGCGGGATAGCCATCGGGTCGCTGCCGCTGGTCCAGGCTCCTCTTTCGGTGGTGAATGCCGCGGTGAAACCCTCTTCGGCCAGGATTTGCCGCGTCGCCGCAGAGGTGTTCCCATTCGGATAAGCGAATAAGTTGCAACTCCGGCGCAGCGCCGCTTCAATAGCGCGTTTGGACTCGCGAACCTCCTGGCGGGCAGTCTGCGGAGGAACCGTGGTCAGAATCTGGTGGGTATGTGTGTGACAGCCGACCCTTATGCCCGCCGCATCCATTTCCCGAATCTCGTCCCACGACACAGTCCGGTCGCCGTTGTAGGCATGCTTGCCGCCGGCCGGCGCATGCAGCTCGCAAAGGCGGGCGATATACTGCTGACGGCGTTCCGTGGAGTAGGTCTTCAGGGTCTCGATGAGCGACTCGATCTCCGCGCCGGAAACCGGCGGGGAGGCCTCCCCCAGCAGTGAGGCGATCGCTTCGGGCCAGAATGGGAGGGTGCGCCCGATCAGCCCGGGACAAACAAACACCGTCGCCGGCATCCCACAGTTGCGCATCACAGGCAGCGCATTGGTGTAGTTATCCTTCCAGCCGTCGTCGAATGTGAACATCACGCGCAGCTTGCCTGCTCCCGCTTCGGCCGCCTGCTCGAAATCCACCGCCTCGTATTGTCTGGCGGCGTATGCCGCGAGACTCTCGAACGTTCGGCGGCGAACCACGATCCCAGGCAAGCTGCAGGTGAGCCGAGATTCCGCATCGTCGAGGACACGGTGGAATGTCAACACCATGACTGCGCCGCGGCGGCGTAATTGGCGCTGCGCCCACCACATACATCCGCTTGCTTGTAACAGGCGCGCCCACACCAGTCGGAGACTTGGGCGAGCCTTCCCGGCGAGGTTCATCACTTGGCCGCCTTGGTTCCTTCCTTACCCCGCGCTCCATTCTGATAGTAATGGTAACTTGGCGATCCGCGCTTCCAGAGGAACCAGTCCTCCACGTCGTTGATCAGAACTCCGATCAGTTTGCCTTTTACTTTGGCGAGAGCGTTCGCCAACAGAGGCCGGCTGGTGTGGTCGGGACGCACCACCAGGACGACCCCATCGCAATTTGCGGCGATCAGATCGTAGTCCGCCACGGCTTCCACCGGAGGAGAGTCCACAATCGTCCGCCGGAACTCTTCGCGCAACCGCACCAGAAGCGCACGCCAGTTAGAGCAATCGAGTAACTCGGTCGGATTCACTTCCGCCTGTCCGGCGGGCAGCACATAGAAGTTGGGCAACTGCTCCACGCGGAGCATGGCATCTTCCAGCGCGCAGGTGCCGGCAAGCACCTCCGCCAAGCCCGGCGCGTTGGGTATGCCCAGGCGTTCATGGACCTTGGAAAGGCGCAGGTCCGCATCGATCAGGATGACTTTATCCTCGCTCTTGTGCGCCAGCGCAGCCGCCAGATTCACCGAAGTGACCGTCTTTCCATCGCCCATGCCAGGACTGCAGATCACGGTGATGGACGATCCCGGAACCTGATGGAAGATCTTGGTGCGGATGATTCTGTATTGCTCGGCGGCCCGGCGGTCCTCTTGCTTGGGCGACAGCAGCGGGCTTGAGTCTGAAATGCGGAAGGATACCGGCCTGACCGCGGGCTTCGTCCCCATATCGGCGAGCCCGGCTATCGGCTGCATCTCAGGCGCTTCCAGCCAAACTTCCTCGGCCGGTTCCGGCCTGTCGTAACTGACTTCCCGTTGCGGCAGCCGGACCACGGGTGTCTTTTCGAAGATGCTCTCCACTACGGAGGCCGCAGCCGGACGCCGGCCGTGGACCGGCCTCGTCTCCTTATGGCGGACGGCCGGCGCTTCGCGCACGTCGTCCAGGCACTGCAAGACTAAGTCGGGGATGTCTCCGTTGGCGGTCTTCAGCGCGTTCAATATCTTGCCCATAGTCTCACCTCCGCTTACCGGCCGGACGCACTTAGCTTGTTTCTCGGCGAAAGTGTCTGGACGTCTGCGATCGGCTCAAGGTCCTGGATGTCTTCCGCCGCGCCGTCAAGTAAATCGAGTTCCACCGAACTCTGACTCACATGACTGGCCTCCACCACCTGGCTCTGCTCCCCGAACGCCACCATGAGTGCGTTGTCGCAAACCACGTTGATCAGGCGGGGAATGCCTTGAGACACACGGGCGGCGAGTTCGACGGCCTGCGGAGAAAACGGCGCCCGCTGCCGGCCGCCGGCCCGCGCCCACCTGCAAGCGATATACCGGCCCACTTCCGCCGCCGCCAACGGCCGCAGCGACACCCGCAGCGAAACGCGTTGCTTCAATTGCGCGCAATCGTCGCGGTTCATGGTAGCGGCTAACTCATTCTGGCCGGCGAGAATAATCTGCAGCAACTTTTCGGAACGCCTTTCCAGGTTGCCCAGTAGGCGTACTTCCTCTAACGCATCCGCGCTCAGCTTATGGGCCTCATCCACGACCAGCGCCGCGATTTTGCCTTCCATCTGCGTTTGCAGCAGATATTTCTCCAGCCGCGCCAGCCGCTGCGGCTTGCTCGCCGGAATCTCTCGAATGCCGAAGCCCAGCAGCACTGTCTCCATGAACTCCGCCGAGGTGAACGTGGGGTTGACGATGGACGCAAACTGGACCCGGCTGGGAGGCAGCCCCAGAACCGCGCGGGCCAGCAGCGTCGTTTTTCCGGTGCCCGCGTGCCCCAGCAGCAGGATCAGCCCTTTACGTTCCAACAGGCCATAACAAAGAACGGCCAAAGCTTCGCGGTGCGAATCCGTGAAATACAGCATGGACGGATCCGACGTCAGGCTGAACGGTTTCTTTTTGAGACCAAACGACTCAAGATACATAGTGACTTAGACCTGCGGAATCTCGACCATCATCTTCGGTATCCTGCCGACGACCACCGTGCCGGCCGGCAGCTCCCACTCGCCCAAAAAAACGTTCCGTCTGGTTTCCAACAGAAACGCGATGCCGGCGGCCAGCGCCAGCGACAGCATGATTCCGCCAGTCATGAACACCGGCCGATTCGGCGATGTCGGCTTTTCCGGCACGCGCGCGGCATCCAGCATCACGAAGCGTTCCGCCTTTTGCCAGCGTTCCATGTTTGCCGCCATTTCCGCCGCCAGCTTCTTGTCGAGCAGAGACTTATAGTTCGCCTTACTGGCCTCGTAGTCGCGGGTAAGGCTGGACAGTTGCTGCTCTCTCATAGGCAGCTTGTCCATGCGGCCCTGGACGGCCCCGACATCGCGCAACACCCTTTCCCGCCGCTTCTCGAGATCTTCGATTTCGCGATCGGTCAGAGCGATCTGTGCCTTAAGAGTAGCTACCTTCTCCTTCTCAGTCACAAGTGTAGGGTCGCTGTTGGCCAGAGCCGCTGCGCCTGGCGCTCTCTTGTCATTGGATGCCGTGGCATCGCCCACCCCCTCGGCCGCTTCCTGTCTGACAGCCTTCTCCAGTGCGGCCTGCTCCTGCAGCAGCGCCTGGACGTCCGGGTGGTTATCGCGGTAGCGCAGCCGCAGATCGGCGAGCTTTGCGCGAACGCGTTCCAGGTCTGCGCGCGGCCCCCGCAAGACAGGCTGCCCCGGCCCGGCCGCCATGCCGGGAGAGGAGTCCAGCGCCGCTTGCCGCCGGGCCAGGTCTTGCAGCCGGCTGACACTGTCCTCGGCCATGGCCAGCGAACTCGCCAGGATCAGTTTGTTCTGTTGGGCCCTCCCGATGGAGTCCTGAATGCCCACTAACTCCGTCTTGTTCTGCCCGTTCGCCGCCAACATGCCCACTTCCTGCTCGGGCAGTTCGCCGTTGTAAGTCACCTTGAATTCCCGGAGCTTGGCTTCCTGCTCCTGTAAATTCGTCTTGGCGGTTTCGAGCTGGCTTTCGAGGAACTGCGAAGTGCCGTTGGCTTCCTGCTCCCGCTCGCGCAGATTCTCGGTGCTGAAGAAGTCGCCGACCTTGTTTGCCACCAGGGCGGCGATCTTAGGCGAAGACGCCCGGTAAGACACCCGGAAGGCGCCCGGCCGGTTGGCGCTCCATCCCCGTTCCAGGCCGATAGTAATATCGTGGCGCATTACTTCCAGGACTTCTTCCCTGGTCCGCTTCTTCCGCAGCCCCGGATAGAGGTTCAATTCCTGGATCAGGCTCCATAGACGCTCGCGGCTGAGCACCTGCTGCTTGAGTTGATCCAGCCGCGCTTCCAACCCGGTCTGGACGGTCGGCGCCACGAAGTTCTCGGGAATCTTCTGCGTTTCAACCACAATCAGCGCATCGGCCGTGTAGACCCGAGGCAAACTGAGCAGGAAGGCCGTGCTCAGCGCGATGCCCACCAGCCATAGCACGCCAATGAACGCCTTCCACTTCCATAGCGCCCTGATCACCGATCGCGCCGACAATGCGGGATGACTAACTTGCAGTTGAAGAACGCTCACAACGATCTCCTCACAGTCGCATAACTCAGGCTCGCCGGCTGGCATGCCGGCATGTATTCTGCGCTTCTCGAGTAAGCCGGCCTGCTGGGCTCCGCCCAATCGTTCTCTATCTCAACCGTTACGGAGCGCTGCAGCATCTCGACCGATACCACCAGCCGGCTGCGATTCTTCGCCGCGATCACAATACCTTCCACCCCCGCCAACGGCCCGCGATTGATATAAACGAACTGGCCGGCCTTGAGGAACGGCCAGGGCGCCACCGGCAAACCCGATTCGACAAGTCTTTGGAGGGCCGCGATCTCGCAGTCCTCGACCGGAACGGCGCACTTGCCGATGCCGACGATAGAAGCTACTCCCGGCGTGTTCAACAAAGGCACGCGCTGGCGTAAATCCATCCTGCAGAACAAGTAGCCCGAAAACAGCGCGCACTCCACAACCTTCGTGCGATCCGACCAGCGGCGCTTCGATAAGTACGAAGGCAAGAAAACCTCGTACTCCTTTTGGCGCAGGCTCTGGGCCACGATGCGTTCGAAGTTACTTCGCACCGCGACGGCATACCAAGCAGCGTCGAGCATAATCGGTTCCTCTAAGCTCCCTTTTCCAGCGAGGCGTCAAGCTTCTTGTTGCTCACGATCTCGGTAAGGCCTTGGATGGTTCCGGACAACCCCGCAATCAACCCGCTCAAGGCAGTCACTCGCTCGGTCAAACCGTTAAGCGTGTAGCCGCGCTCCTCGGCGACCAGGATCTCCAGTCCGGAGCGCGCGAGGTCCGAAATGCTTCGTACTCCTTGCGACCGGCAGAATGCCATGTATCTTTCAAACTCCGCTTCGCTAACGCGGAAATAGACGACTTTTGTCCGGCTTGGAGTCAAACTCATTGCAGCCCCGCAATCCGCTCAAGCGATTGTTTATTTCTTATATTCAATGTTGGTTTCGCTCTATTATGTTTTAGGATCTTCCCGCTGGAGCAAGGCAGCCTTCGGCCCCTTCTGTCACATGGACTGTGGTCTCTGAGTTCCCCGTGCAGACGCGAGGTGGCGGCTGAATCTGTATCATCGCCGACTTTATTACAGTTGTCAATGCGTTACAAGTACCCTGCCTCCTATGCTTTAGAGTCCTAGTACGAGTGTGCCCTGTGACCCGAATCCGGGCCTTGTCAACCTACATTGATGGTCAGTTTACAGTTTTTTCGGATTTGTTCCCGAGAGTTGGTAATCAAATCTCGATTTCTTTTAGTTGTGAGGGTCTTGGAGTACTAATGAGAGCCTTAGAACCAGATCGCAAACTTTCGCCGGCGGCCTGCGCGATGCGCGCGCGGTTAAGGGCTTGGCGGATCTTTCTAAGGTATGCCTGATCGGTTCTAAGGATCGGCGCGGATTGTTCCCGGATTGTGCGCGGCGGTACTGAGGGTTTTGGCGGAGTTTGCCGGACGTTTGCTTTGGCAACGGCCATCCGGCGCGACACCCAGTAAAGATTGCCAGGATGCGATTACCCGGTACAAGTCCTCGCGGAATGGACGGCCCCACGCAATCCATTTGAATTCAGCGGCATCCGGCGCAGGCCGGAACTGGCATACCGATTGCGCCCTGGCGGCATTAACCTCCGGATATCCGAGAGTTGTCCATGGAGAGGTTGGTAGTGGGTCAATTTGCGTAACATCGCCTTGGAGGGCGGCCAATCTTGGCCGCAGCCGCCTCTTTAGGCGGCCAGAGCCGGCTG
>PMVV01000022.1 GCA_003166475.1 Bryobacterales bacterium
CGTCGAATTCCTGCGGAGAGCCGTAATGTTCACTGTATTGACGATGGTGGTGCTCGACACATTCACGGTGCGGAAGTAATCCGCGCTCATGTGATAAGCGGGGGCGTAGACCTCGCCCGGTCCCAGCGGGACCCAGCCCACCGCGGGACCACCGAAGGAAAGCGATGCGCCCCAACCGCCGCCGCCGATGAACGCAACCAGGGCCGGCGCGTAGACCGGGGTCATCACCGCGGGTCCGCCCCTGCCGACGGCCAGCGGTCCGGGGATCCAGCCCCAACCTCCGTTGACGAAGGCCCAGCGGCCGTAATGGGCGGGCGCGAAGCCCCAGGGGGCATCGTCGACCCAGCTCCAGCCCCACGGCTCGATCCAGGCCCAATGACCGTTGCGGTATGGCGCCCATCCCGTATCCACGGTGGGATACCAGACTGGGCCATAGCCGGGCGTGTCGCGCCACGTGCCGTAGCTATCCAGTTCCTGGTAGCCGATCACGCCGGGCGGCAGATAGTGGGCGGACTGGCTGCGCGCCTCGTGAGCGTCGCGGTCTTCGGCCCACGCCTCAAACCAATCGGGCTGCGGCGCATACTGTACTTCGTACGCAAGTTGATCGGTGCCCGAGAGTTGCGCGCTATTGTTGGCGTTCAGGGTAAAGTCATGGCCGCCGCCATTGACGTCCGCCTGGCCGCGGCGGACCACCGCCCAGGTCGTCGCGGCATCCGGGTCGGCATTGAAGCGATACTCGCCGCCGCCCGTGATGGTGATGGCGGCGTTGGGCGTGTCGACTTCGAAGGAGTCGCCGTCGGCCAAGTGACGCGCGCGCAGGACCAACTCGCCCTGGGTGAAGCGGATCTGCACGAAGTGGTCGTCCAGATTGAGAAAGCCCATGCTGGATTGCGGGCCCAGGCGCAGCACGGCATTATTCAAATGCAACTCGGCGCGCGAGTCGGTATCTGCCCACAGGTTATCGCCGGTGGTCACGGGCCGGTTCACGACGGCGGGCGCCCAATCGTCGGCGCCGGCGGGCTGGATGGAAACATTGCCCGTGATGAAGTTCAAGTCCGCGACGCGCGTGGGTGGGTCCTGCGCGTGAGCTGTCAACACGAACAGGCTGGAAACAGTTGCGGTAAGTAGAAGATATTTAGGTTTGCTCATAGCCATGGTTAGTGGTCTCCCTGCGTCCACTGACGTGAGTGTAGCAGATGCAGTTGCGCGTGGAGGGGCGGATAAAGCAACTTTAATGGGCGGGGGCGCAGTCGAAACTGGTGTATTCGTTTGAGTCACCCGTTCCTTTATAAGTCGCAATCTGTGGATAGGGGCAGAGCGGGCGTGTCATGCGGACTCCTTTGGCGGAGCTGTCATCGACGTACTTGGTGGCCACGATGGCTTCCGGCGCGACGCCCTTTTCGACCCACTGTTCGAGGGCGTCGTAGACGCCGTGTTCCGGGCCTTTGGCAGTGGTGGTGCCGAGTTGACCGAATGAGTTGGGGCCGGGACCGCCGGTGCAATGTTGCATTCCGGGAACCATGTAGAGGCGCACGAAGCTTTCCGCGGCGGGCGCGCCCATGGCATGGAGCACACCGTTGTAATAATTGATACTATTCGCGGGCGAGATAGCCGGATCGTTCCAGCCGTGATAGAGGATGAGCTTTCCGCCGCGAGACTGGAAGCTATGCAGGTCAGTTTCGGTGGCGTTGAGAGCGCGCGCGGTTTTTTCGTCGGCGGTTTGTAGGGCGGTGTCCACTTTGGCGGTAAGAGGATTCCAGGTGGGATCTTCGAAGACCATGTAGCGGAAGTAATTCTCCATATAGACGGAGCTACTGCTGCCGCCGGGTCCATTGCCGATGAGCCAGGGAACCCAGCCGCCGCGGCCGTCTTCGGCGCCGGGCGCATAGCCGGGAAAGAAGGGATCGCCGTGCGAGTTGCGTCCGCCCGCATAGAGTTTCTTGAGAGAGGCAACTTGCGGCGGTGTGAGACAAGCGCGCGTATCGACATCCTTGCAAAGCAGCGTGGAAGGGTCGAAGTGACAGCGGGTGGGGTCGTTGAGGATGCCGTCCTTGACGCCGTCCTGCGCATCGCACGCGGCGAGGACGGCGGCGGCGATGGCCGGGCACTTGATGCTGGAGATGTAGGCGGCGGGATCGGTGTAGATGGCCTGGCCGATATCGACGCCGGCGGCCAGCATGTGGGTCCAGATGTTGGCGGGGGCGCCGGCGAGGATGCCGTCATAATCGGCGGGGAACCGCTGGGCTTCCATGAGCGCTTCGCGGCCGCCATCGGAGCAGCTATCGAAATAGGCGTGTTGCGCGGGCTGGCTGTAGAACGTCTGGACGAGGCTCTTGGCGTTGACGGTGGTGAGGTGCAGGGCGCGATAGCCGAAGTCATTGACTTTTTCGGGATGATGGTAGGCCCAGCTTGCATCTTCGCCGTCGGCTTCGTGGCCGGTGTCGGTGCTGGCGGTGGCATAGCCGCGCTTGAGGTTTGCACCCATGGAGGAGAAGCCGATGGCGCCGGCGAATCCGCCGTTGCCGACGCCCAGGAATTTGCCGTTCCAGTTGGAGGCGGGCAGCCAGACTTCGAAGCGGATGTAGGAGTCCGGGGTGGGCTTGATGACGCCGGCCACGCGGCAGAAGGCGGGGAGTTTGTCGATGGCGTTGCCGTAGGGCGGGGTGAACGCGCCCGCGGGGATGGATTGGGCGGTAGCGATGGTGGTGTCCGGGAGGGCCACGGCGGCGAGGCTTTCACAGGTGGCGGCGGACGCAAGGGGTACGCCGGACACGGCGGCCAGGAAGGCGAGGATGGTTAGAGTGCGCATCTTGGGATCATAGCAAGCGCGTCAGGGGCGGCGGGGCGAGCGTCGAGCGTGCGCGATACAAGGGTGGAAATTATAGCGAACACGAAAATCAAAGCCCGATATTGGCCGCAGATGAACGCAGATAAACGCTGATGGAAAAAGGCAACTCCGGCTCTTATCGGCGTTCATCCGTGTTCATCGGCGGCTGCCAAATATTGTGCGGGACAGGGCACTAGCGGCCGTGCAAGCTTTGGATGAGGGCCGAA
>PMVV01000366.1 GCA_003166475.1 Bryobacterales bacterium
AGGATGGAGAGCTGAAATGATTGACCTGCCGCAGCCAGGCGGCCTGAGAGGCCGCTGCAGGCTGGGAGCCTGCCCCACATGATGGACCCGCTAGTCGAAGCCGCACTGAGCGCACGGCGAAATGCCCATGCACCGTTCTCCCACTTCCAGGTGGGCGCGGCGCTGGAAGACTCCGCGGGGCGCATCCACACGGGCTGCAATGTCGAGAACGCCTCGTACGGCCTGACGCTCTGCGCCGAGCGCGTGGCCGTCTTCAAAGCCGTCTCCGAGGGCGCACGCCAGTTCCGGCGCGTGGCCGTGGTGGCGGATACCGATACGCTGACGCCGCCCTGCGGCGCTTGCCGCCAGATCCTGTGGGAGTTCTGCGGCAATGTGGAACTGGTGCTTGCGAACCTGCACGGCAAAACGGAAACCTTCCGCCTGAAAGATCTTTTACCGAGGCCCTTCGATGCGTCTTTTTTGTAGCTTCCTGCTTTTCATCTCGGCGCTGGCGGCCGAATCCGCCGATTGGATCTGGACCGGCCGCTATGTGGTCACCATGGACCCGCAGCGGCGCGTGATCGAGAACGGCGCGATCGCCATCCGCGGCGAGCGCATTTTGGCGGCCGGCCCGAAATCCGAAATCGAGCAACGCTACCAGGCTCGCCAGCATCTGGACCGGCCCGATGCGATCCTGGCGCCCGGTCTGATCGACACCCACACACATGCGGCCATGTCGCTGTTCCGCGGGATCGCCGACGACCTCCGCCTGCAGGAGTGGCTGGAGCACTACATCTTNNTGCTCTCCGGCACCACCACTTACACCGACATGTATTACTTCGAGGACGTGGTGGCCGAAGCGACCAAAGAAGCCGGTATGCGGGGCGTGTTGGGCGAAACCATTATCGGCTTTCCGTCTCCCGATGCCAAGTCTCCGGCCGACGCGCTGGCGTTCACCGACCGGTTCCTCACCCGCTTTCATGGCGACTCGCTGATCGTGCCCGCCGTCGCGCCGCATGCCATCTACACGAACTCGGACGAGACGCTGAAAGCCTGCCGGGCGCTCGCCAATCGGCATGACGCGCCGTTGGTGATCCACCTTTCGGAAACCAAGCACGAGAACGACGAGTGCATGGCGAAGCGCCACGCGACCCCCACACAAGCGCTCGATGCGCTGGGCGTCTTCAACGGCCGCACCGTGGCGGCGCATGCCGTGTGGGTGGACGAGGCCGATCTTCGAATCTTGAAATTGCGCGGCGTGGGGATCGCGCACTGCCCCTCGAGCAATATGAAGCTGGCCAGCGGCATCGCGCCGGTCACGCGCATGTTGGCGTTGGATCTGGCGGTGGGTCTGGGCCCCGATGGTCCCGCGGGCAGCAACAACGATCTCAATATGTTTGAAGAGATGGATCTGGCGGCCAAACTGCAGAAGGTGACCACCGGGGATCCGCGTAGTGTGCCCGCGGAGGCGGCCGTCGAAATGGCCACCATTCGCGGCGCGCGCGCGTTGGGGATGGAAAAGGAGATCGGCTCGCTCGAATCCGGCAAGCGCGCCGACCTGATTTCCATCCGCCTGGACCGGCCCAATGCCGTCCCGCTCTACAACGTCTACTCGCAAATGGTTTACGCGCTGAAAGGCAGCGACGTAGAGGACGTGATGGTGAACGGCAAACTGCTAGTGAAGGATGCGCAGGCGCTGACGCTCAACGCGGCGCAAATCGAAGCGAAGGCGGGCGAGTATCGGCGGCGCGTGCAGGAGTCTCTGCGGTAATCCGCAAGGGGCGGCCTGAGAGGCCGCCGGGCCCAGAGGGCACCCCTGAGAGCCTGCCCCACGTCAGTTCGGGAGGTACGTGGAAAGGTCCCTGATAATCTGCTGTTCCTGAGGTGAAAACCGGCTGCGGAATTGGTCGCTGTTGCTGCGCGCTTGGCGCCGATCTTGCGGCAACAGCCGAAGTTGCTCGACTTCGCGGTGTACTAACTGACGGCGCGCCGGGGGCAACTGGCGGAGTTCGCTCAGGCGCTCGCGGACTGTTTGTTGTTTGTCCGGCGGAAGCTGGCTGAAAGATTGGTAACGCTGGCGGAGCGCCTGCTTTTCTTCCGGCCGCATGTGGTTGTACCGCCAGATGCGCTGGCGAATCAACCGCGCGCGGGCAGGCGGCAGCATGGCAAGCTCTCGTTCGCGCTCCGCGGGGGACATCCGGTTCCAGCGGTCGATGGGATTCGCCGGCGGCGGTTGGGATCTGGCCGGCGCGGCGGCCGCCACTGCCAGCAGGATGGCTAATCCGAACCCGGGAAGCGTGCAGCGCCAAGAACTACATGGCATCGGGATGCCCGCTTTCCGCAGAGTCCGCCGTGCTTAACTGGCGCAATAAATCCAGATCGTCCAGAGTGCTTTCCACCTGATTCGCACCCACGACTTCATGCTGCGACGCAACCGGCGCGGTGGGGCCGGTACGATGCAGAAGCAGGCTGGCCATGAGCAGCAAGCCAGCCACAGCCGTCAGCGGCAGCGCCTGGCGGAGGGGCATGCTGCGGAATGGGCGCGTGAGGCGCTCCCACCAGGAGAGCCGCGCGCCCTCGTCGATCCGGCGATAGAGGCGCCGGTCGAAATCGGGCGAGACCGAGGGCGCCTCCCAGGCGTCCAGAGCCTTCCACACGGCGGCTTGGCCGGCGGCCACCGGCCGGCAGGCGGCACAATCGGCCAAGTGCCGTTCGAGCGCGCTGGCGGTTTCTCGATCGAGTTCGCCAGCGGCATACGCCACCAGGATTGCAGGGCGGCGGTCTTCCATTGGGCAATTCATGTTGCTTCCATGTGCGCCAAACGGGCGCGCAGCGTTTCATAGGCCCGGAACAGCAGCGACTTCACGGCCGAATCCGAGCAGCCCAAGACTTTCGCGATCTGAGTGTACTCCATCTCTTCATACTTGTGCATCAGCACGGCGGCGCGTTGCTTTTCAGGCAATGCCGCTACTGCCCGCCGGATCTCCTCCCGTTTGACTTCACGCACCATTTCCTGTTCCACCGAAGGCCGCCGATCGGAAATCTGCCGGGCAGGGAGGTCCGCCGGCCCATCGTCCAAACGCTCCTGCCCCCGCGCATGCCTTTCGTCGCGCAGCCAGTTCAACGCCAGATGCGTGGCGATGCGGAACAGCCAAGTCTTGAACTTGGCCGTGGGTGCGTAGCTGGACCGGGAACGATACACGCGCAGGAAAACCTCCTGTGCCAACTCCTCGGCGACGGCCTGCTCCTGCACTAACCGGTAGACGAAATGAATCACTGAGGCGCGATGCTTTTCGAGCAGGACGCCAAAGCTGGTACCGTCTCCTTCCTTGACTCGGAGCATGAGCTCGGCATCGTAGTCCAGGGTGGCTGCTGCGGCTACCCCCATATCAGTTGTAACCCCAGGTGGTATGTAAGGTTGCGCGTTTCTGTGCAAAAGTTACTCCCCCTTGAGAGTGCGTTCCATCAACCTCCGGATGGCTTCTCGCGGAGGCAGCCCGAAGTTCAACATCTCAAACATCTGGGCCGAGATGGGCATTTCGACCGCATGCCGGCGCGCCAGATCGACGGTGGCATGGGTGGTCTTGATGCCTTCCGCCACCATCTTCATGGAGCTGACGATCTCCTCCAGCTTGCGCCCGCGCGCCAGTTCCAGGCCAACCGTGCGGTTGCGGCTCAGTTCTCCAGTGCATGTTAGGACCAAATCGCCCAAGCCTGCCAGACCGGCGAGCGTTTGGGGCCGTCCGCCAAGGGCCATGGCGAGGCGGGTCATCTCGGCCAATCCGCGCGTGATCAGGGCGGCCTGCGTATTACTGCCCAGCCCCAAGCCGTGACACACGCCCGCGCCGATGGCCACCACGTTTTTCACCGCGCCGCCGATTTCGACTCCAGCCGGATCGGGGCTGGTGTAGAGACGAAAGGTGGGTCCGGAGAAGCTGGCTTGCACGGTGGCTGCCAAAGACGCGTCGGTAGAAGCCACTACGAGAGCGGTGGGATCGCCGCGGGCCACCTCGCGCGCGAAGGTGGGTCCGGAGATGACCGCCACGCGCGGCTCGAAACTGCCGGACACGCACTCGCGGATGGTCTCGGAGGCGCGCAGCAGCGTGCCGTTCTCCAGACCCTTGGTGGCGCTGACAAAAACCATGGAGGGGTCCAGGCACGGCAGCATCTGGCCGTAGATGGGGCGCACCAGGTGCGAAGGCATGACGCTGAGCACGATGGCTGCACCGTCCAGCGCGGCGGGGAATTCGGTTTCCATCGTCACGTTGGCGGGGAGAGAGAATCCGGGCAGGTACAAATCGTTGACGCGGGTGGCGCACATCCGTTCGGCGAGGTCCTTTTCATACACCCACAGCCGAATGTGCGGGAATCGCGGCGCCAGCACGATGGCCAGCGCAGTGCCCCAGCTTCCTGCGCCGACGATGGCGAGGTCGTTCACTTGGGGGCCCCCGCTCACTTACGGCTCCCGAATGAGAAGACCGACTCTGTTCCGGCGCGCAGTCGCGCGATGTTCTCGCGGTGGCGATAGACGATCAGCGCCCCGCTCAGGATGGCGGCCGCGACGACGGTGGCCGGTGGATGCTCAATCAGCCACACGGCCAGCGGAAAAGTCCCCGCGCCGACGATGGAGCCGAGCGAGATGTGCCGGGTCCAGGCCACCATCACCACGAAGACCACCAGCACGGCGGCCAGCGGCAACGGTGCGGCGCAGAGCCATGCGCCGACGAATGCGGCCATAGCTTTGCCGCCGCGGAAGCGCAGGAACACGGGGTAAGAATGTCCGATCATGACGGCCAGGGCGGCGGCGCTCATCCACTCGGCATTCCCGCCGGTGAGCCGGCTTTCCAGCCACACGGCCAGGTAGCCTTTGCCCATATCCAGCAGCAGAGTGGCTACGCCCGCGGCGCGGCCGGTGGTGCGCAGTACGTTGGTGGCGCCGATGTTGCCGCTGCCGGAGGCGCGCACGTCGCGCCCGGTGGTGAACTTCACCAGCAGATATCCGAAGGGGATGTCACCCAGCAGGTAGGCGATTACGAGTCCTAGAGCGGCGGTCATGATGGAGTCGGAGGTTTGTCGCCGGTGGGAACGATGCCCGCGTTTTCGACCATCAGTATCACGGTGCGCTCGGGCGCACGCGTGCGATGGACCGTGCCCTTCGGAACGACAAATCCCTGGCGCGGGGATAAATCGACCGTGCGGCCTTCCAGATCAATCGACAGACGGCCTTCCACCACGTAAAAGAATTCTTCGTCCTGGTCGTGTTTGTGCCAATGATATTCTCCCTCGATGACGCCCATGCGCACCACCGAATCGTTCACCTGGCACAGAGTTTGGTTGTACCACTTATGCGGGGCGGCATCGGCCAGCGCTTTTGTGTCGATCACTTCCAGGGGCGGGCAAAGAATGTCGAGTCGCGTATCGTAGGGGAATGAAGGGGCGGCCATCAGGCTCTCCTTGCCCCATGATACCGCTGCCACCGCAGCTTCACAGCGGATACTCCGCGAGTTTCGTGTAGACGGAGCCGGCCGGCCCCAGGTGGCTCTGGTAGAGGAAAAAACGGTCTGCGTTGAAGCTGCCGAAATCGAGCGATGGCAGTGCGGCGATGGTCTCGCGGAGTTTCTGCAAGGGCACCGGTTGCTTGATGCGCGCCAGCGTCAGGTGCGGACTGAAAGGGCGGCCTTCCGGCTTAAGGCCCAGCGGCCCGAGAGCGCGATCGGTATCCGAGGCGAGGGCCGCCAGATCCGGCACGGCTTCCACGCCCGCCCAGAGGACGCGCGGGGAGTGCGGGTTGGGGAAGAAGCCCAGGTTGCGGATGCGAATCGGGATGGGTGGATGGCTGGGGACTCCGCCGAGAGCGGCGCGCAGATCCGGCAGACGCTCGGCGGGCCATTCGCCGATGAAGCGGGTGGTGATGTGCAGATTCGCGGGCGGGCTCCACTTGAGGCGCGCCGCCGGGCGGAGCCGATCCAGCAGGGCGTCGAGGGCTCGGACCACTTCGGGGGAGAGATCGAAGCCGGTGAACAATCGCATGCCGCCCCTATATTGCACCGCGGGCGGCGCGCGATCGCGAGGCCCGGCGCGCCCCCGGTACCTTGCCGATTCGAGGGTCACTGGCGGCGATAAGCTCGCAGGCGCGCAGGGCCGCCTCCTCGAAATCCGGCGCTTCCGACGGGAGGACTTGCCAGCCGGTCACCTTGTTGCCGAATACCTGAATGGACCGCATGTTCGGGAACTCGCGGCGCAGACTCTCGTGGTGCTCTTTTGTGGTGCACAGCCACACTCCGTTATCCGCGGTATCGCCGCGCTTGTCGCGCAAGATGACGACGATCTGGTTCCCAACATATAGCCCGAGGCAGCCGAACATGGAGCGGGTCGCGGGCGACAGGTCAGCGAGCGCATCGAGCACGAACGCGTGCGGGACCGCCTTGCGCGGCCTCACGGCGAAGGGATTGTCGTCCACCGGGAGCGAGGGCGTCCTACGATGGCGTGGTGCTACGCTTGCCACGTGAAGCATTATACCGGAAAATAAAGGGTCGCCGGATTATGGCAAGAGAATACAGCATGGTTCCCAGGGCCGTCCCCCGCGTGGAGACGCCCTTTCGCAGAATCGTAACGGATCTGCCGGTCCCCGAGTCGCTGCCCATCCTGGAGCGCCTGCACGCCTGCGAGCCCATCGCCATGCGCGGCCAGCCGCCCATTGTCTGGCACCGCGCCGAAGGCTTCCAGGTCTTCGACGCGTGGGGCAACCAGTGGGTGGACTGGTCCTCCGGCGTGCTGATCGCCAACGCCGGCCACGGCCGGCAGGAGATCGTGGACGCGATCGCCGCGCAAGCTTCCGCGCACCTGCTTACCAACTACTGTTTCCCGAGCGAGATCCGCGCGCGCCTGGTCGAGAAGCTGGTCTCCATTCTTCCCGAGCCGCTGAAGAAGGTCTTCCTGCTCACCACCGGCTCGGAAGCTGTGGAATGCGCCATCAAGCTGTGCCGCACGCACGGCGTGAAATCGGGCGGCCGCTCCAAGAACGTGATCGTCTCCTTCGGCGAGGCTTTCCACGGCCGCACGCTCGGCGCGCAGCAGGCGGGCGGCATCCCCGCCTTAAAGGAGTGGATCGTCAACCTGGATGCCGGCTTCGTTCAGGCGCCCTTCCCCGATGGCTACCGTACGCCCGACACCTCCTTCGGCCGATTCGAGCGCAGCCTGCGCGAAAACTCGATTGAGCCGCAGAACGTCGCCGGCGTCATCCTGGAGACTTACCAGGGAGGGAGCGCGGCGTTCGCGCCGCCCGCCTACATGCGCGACCTGCGCTCCTGGTGCAACGGCCACAAAGCCTTGCTGGTATGCGACGAAGTGCAGGCCGGCTTCGGCCGCACCGGCACGCTGTGGGGCTTCGAGCACTACGGCATCGTACCGGATCTGGCGCTCTTCGGAAAGGGTATCTCCAGTTCGCTACCGCTGGCCGCGGTGGCCGGCCGGCCCGCCGTTATGGACCTGCAACCCCCCGGCAGCATGACTTCCACTCACACCGGCAATCCCGTCTGTTGCGCGGCGGCCCTTGCCTCCATTGATTTGATCCTGCGCGAGGATCTCGCCGGGAACTCCCGGCGCGTGGGCGGCCTGTTGCACCAGAAGCTCTGCGCGCTGGCTTCCCGTACTCCCCAGATCGGGCGGGTGGAGGGCAAAGGGTTGGTCGCCGGCATTGCCTGTGTCGTCCCCGGCACGAAGGAGCCGGACGCCGGCCTGGCGTGGGACGTGGTGCGCCGCGCGATTGAAAAGGGTGTGCTGATGTTTAGCCCCGTGGGCCACGGCGGCGCCACCATCAAGATCTGCCCGCCACTGACGATCACCGAAGCCGCCATTCTCGATAGCTTCGCCGCGTTCGAAGAGGGCTTCGCCGAAGCGGTGGGCGCGCAGGCTGGGGCCGCCTGATGTCCGGCCCGCAAATCCTGATCGTGGGCGGCGGCATGATCACGCACGATCAGCTTTTGCCTTCGCTCTACCACATGCAGCGCCAGGGCCGCCTCGGCGCGATCGCCGTGTGCGCGTCGCGCTTCAGTACCGTGCGGGACCTGGCACGCGCGGAAACGCTGCTGCGCGCGTTCCCCGGCCAGTCCTTCCGCGCCTCGCCGGATCGTGACGGCCCTCCTCAACCGGAACTCTACCGCGAAGCCATCGCCGCGCTTCCGCCGCGCCAGATCGTGGTAGTGGCGGTGCCCGACCAGCTTCATTATGAAGTGGCGATGGCCGCCCTTGGCCGCGACCAGCACGTCCTGTGCGTTAAGCCGCTGGCGCTCGAATACCGCCACGCCGCCGCCATCGAGCGCGAGGCTCGCGCCCGCGATCTGCTGGTCGCCGTCGAATACCACAAGCGCTTCGACGACCGCAGCCTGATGGCCCGCCGCCAATACCGCGCAGGCGCGTTCGGCGAGTTCCGCCTGGGCGCCGCGCGGCTGTTCGAGAAATGGTATTACCGCCACTCCAATTTCCAGAACTGGATGACTACCGCGCACTCGGACGCCTTCACCTACATCGGCTGCCACTATGTGGACCTGGTCCACTTCATCACCGGACTGCTGCCCGTGGCCGTGAGCGTGTACGGCGTGCGCGACCGCTTTCCCAACGGCAACGAGGGCTTCCTGTGGACCGACGCGCGCGTTATCTGGAGCAATGGCGCATGCCTGAACGTGCAGAATGGCCTCGGCTTTCCCGACGACGCTCCCGGCACGAACACGCAGGGACTGACCCTCTACTGCGGCGGAGAAGACCAGGGCGCGCTGCTGGAACACTCGGATCAGTACCGCGGCCTGAAGCACAGTTACACGCGCAGGCCGGATTCGCCTGGCGCCACCATCTACGCCGAGCCCAGCCCCGATTATTTCCAGTATGTGGATTTAGCGGGCGTTGGACTGACACCGGTAGGTTACGGGTATCGCTCGGTCGATTACATCGTCTCGAGCATGATTCGCGTGGAGTCCGCGCCGGACGATTGCCGCCGTGAGTTGCTCGAGGAGTTCGATCATGCCGGAATCATGGCGACGCCGCACAACAGCAGCTTCAACGAGCGAGTGATCGAAGCCGGCCGGCGGTCGATCTTGGAGGGCGGTGCGCCGGTCGGTATCAAGGCCGTCGGGGCGGCCTGAGAGGCCGCCGCAGGCTGAGAGCCTGCCCCACAAGGTAAGACAATAGAAGGATGGCAGCGTGCCGGAGCCGCTGCGGATCACCGCGCATCGGCCGCGGTTGCTGGCGGCGCTGGGCGGCATGGAGTTGGCGAAGGAAGGCCATACCGACGGTCGATCCGGTGGTGAAAGCGCTGGTGGGGATCAAGGCGGCCAAGCTGATGGGGCTTGTGGACTTTGAAGGCAGCGCCGAGTTCACCGAAGTCGAGAAGCTGGCGTTGCGTTACGCGGTGGCCATGACGGCCACGCCGGTGGAACTCGCGGACAGTTTTTTGTCCGCTGCCAAAGTGACCTTTACTTCACCGCGAAATAGACGAGGGCCACGATGATGAGGGTGATCGCCAGCCCAACACCGACCAGCATGAGGAGTTCGCGAGGCAGGGATTTGGCCGCGTTCGGGTCGGGCTGGCGCAGCCTGGCCAGTAAAGCCACCGGCATTTCGGGCTCTTGGCAGGTGGGCTCGGGAGCCTGCCGTAGATCCTCCAGCGTCCCGCCGTCAGGGTCTCCGTAGCACTGGATGCGGCGTTCCACGATTTGACGCCAGCGGGGGATGTCGAACCGGAGGCGACTGGAAAGCAGGGGCGGAAGGGACTGCTGAATCTCCTCGGGGGAGCAGGGCTGGAGCGGCTGGACCACCCAGAAGCCCAGGCTATCGGCCAGCCGGCATCCCAGATGCACCAAGCTGAGCAGGTCCACCGCGGCGTTGCCTTGCGGATCGTGGTGGCGGGCGGCGACGATCTGGAAATCCGGCGGCAGGTTCCAGTACTCGGCCAATACGCGGCCGGCCTCGCAATGATTCATGCCCAATTCCTGGTGCTCGAGATCCAGCAGCTCCAGCGCATTCCGTTCGGCGTGACGCAGCAGTTCGGCGTACTCGTTGGGATAGGCCAGCAATAAGCCTAGACGGCCTACATCGTGCAGCAAGCCGGCGGTGTAGGCGCGGTCTTCGAAGGCGGAGCAGGAGTGCGCGAGTTCCTCGGTGAGCAGGGCGCAGGCCAACATGTGCCGCCAGCAGCGCGCTAGTTCCTCGATATGCAGCACGCCCTTCATGTGATTGGACGTGGCGACGGTCATGCAAAGCGAACGGATGCGGCGCAGGCCCAGCACGACCATGGCCGACTGGAGGCTGTCGATTTTAGAGCGGAAACCGAATAGCGGTGAGTTGGCGACCTGCAGGATCTGGACGGAGAAAGCGGGATCGCTGGAAATGAGCGCGACCAGTTCCCGGATCTCGACATCTTCGCGCGCAAGCAGATCCAGCAATCGCAGCACGATTGGCGGAAAGGCTGGAATCCTGGCCAGCAGCCCTTTCCGGTCTTGCTGCTTCAGCTCCCCGGAACTTTGGCTCACATAGTACTCATCGGCTGGTTTGGGTTTTATCCGTGTCAATCTGTGTCCATCTGTGGTTACGTTAAGATGTGCCGGAGTTTACCGATCTGCTGCGCCGCAACCGGAACTATCGCTTCACCTGGCTGGGCCAGGTGGTGAGCGAGACGGGCGACTACTTCAACAACATCGCGGTGTTCAGCCTGGCGATGGCCGCCACCGGGTCGGGCCTGGTGGTGAGCGGGGTGATGCTGGCGCGCGCGATCCCGGCGGTGCTGGCCGGACCGGTGGCGGGAGTGGCGCTCGACCGCTTCGACCGGCGGCGGATCATGCTGGCCAGCGATTTGATCCGGGCGGTGGTGGCGCTGGCCTTCATCGCCGTGGTGCGGCATCCTTCCGCATGGCTGCTTTATACGCTGAGCGGGCTGCTGATGTTCGTTTCGCCGTTCTTCACCAGCGGACGCGCGGCGATTTTGCCGGCGATCGCCAGCCCGGCTGAGTTGCACACGGCCAACTCGCTCACCCAGACCACCCAGTGGGCTACGCTCACGGCGGGCACCATGCTGGCCGGGTTCGCGGTAGCGCGTCTGGGGTTTGCATGGGCATTCGCGCTCAACTCGCTGTCGTTCGTGTTCTCGGCATTTGCGGTGTGGCAGTTGCGTGCGCCGGGCGGCTTCGTGGCGGAGCGCGGGCGGAACAGCGCGGCGGACCTGGTGCGGCCTTGGCGCGAATACGTCGAGGGGCTGGAGTACATTCGCGCGACGCCGCTGGTGTTCTGGATCGGCATGGTGTCGGTGGGTTGGGCGACGGGAGGAGGCGCGGCGCAGATTCTGTTTACGCTGTTCGGCGAGCAGGTATTCGGGCGCGGCGCGGCGGGCATCGGGACGATCTGGGGCTTTGCCGGTGTGGGCCTGCTGATCGGCGGTTGGCTGGGGCACGTGGTGGGACGGCGCACGGGCTTCGCCGGGTATAAGCGCACGATATCGATTTCGTACATCGTGCATGGCGCGGCGTATGTGGCGTTCAGCCAGATGCGGAATTACGGGCTGGCGCTCGGCTGCATCTGTCTTTCGCGGGTGGGCATGGCGGTCAGTTCCGTGCTGAACTACTCGCAACTGCTGCGGCACACGCCGGACCGCTTCCGCGGGCGCGTGTTTTCCACCATGGAATCGCTCCGCTGGGCGGTGATGATCGTGTCGATGGCGGCGGCGGGGATTTGCTCGCAATACTTCAGCCCGCGGACCATTGGCGCGGCGGCCGGGATCTTGAGTTCGTTTACCGCGGTGGCATGGGCTTGGGCGGATGGGAGCGGGCGCATACCGGAGCCCGCGAACGAAGGCGGCGTCGAGGAAGCCGAGTTGCCGGCGGGGCCTGGGGTTTGAGGGCCGGACACCGTTCGGTGGGCCAAATGGGCCAAACGGGCTATTTGCATCGGCTCCGTTTTTGCGGTATGCTGGAATCCGGGGCTAGTGCGGCGACTGACCCTGGGCTTCGCGCTGGTTTACCGGCGTTTAAGCCAGATTACCAACGTCTTGAACCGGCCCACGAAAGGCAGCCGGAAATCAAGCAGCAGAAGGAACATAAAGCGTTTCCTCCTTTCTAGCTCCAGGTGGAGGGCCGGGCCGTGAACCCGGCTCTCCCGAATGAAGCTCCACGGTTTCACCCGGCAGCCTGCCCACTCCACCTTCGGCCAGAACCCTAAAAGCAGACTCTACCAGCAAGGCCCGCGCTGGCGATATAGCCCGGTAGGTATACTCGGCTGGCGGTGAGCGCAAAATTAACGGAGAGAAATCGGCTTTAGTGTTTACAACCTGTATGCTGAAAACATTTCAACTGGCTTGTTGGTGGGTCCAAATGGAACTGAGGCAGCGATAGCTTTGTCTCACGACTCGCTGGTGCCGGAGGAGGGGGTCGAACCCTCATACCCAGTGAAGGATGCGGGATTTTGAGTCCCGTGCGTCTGCCAGTTCCGCCACTCCGGCCGATTGCGCGAAAACCTCTACCAGTATAACCCGGTAGAGCGCGCTTGAAGGAAGGCACATCCGATGGCATTATTCAAGACCCGCAGCGCCGCCGTTTATGGCATCGACGCGCACTTGATCGACGTGGAGGTCGACATGTACGCGTCCGGCTCGGCGCGCGACTTCGTGATGGTCGGGATGCCGGACACCGCGGTGCGCGAAAGCCGCGAGCGCATCAAGAGCGCGCTGATCAATTCCGGCTTCGGCTATCCGAACAAGGCCGTCACCATCAACCTGGCGCCGGCCAACGTACGCAAGGAGGGCGCCGGGTTCGATCTGCCGATGGCCATGGGCATTCTGGGCGCGATGGGCACGGTGCCGGCGCTGGATCAGCACATTCTGCTCGGCGAGTTGTCGCTCGATGGCGGCATACGGCCTGTGCGGGGCGCTTTGTCCGTGGCGGTGTGCGCGCGGGCCGAGGGCATCGCCAACCTGGTGCTGCCGTTGGCGAATGCGGCCGAGGCGGCGGTGGTGGACGGCGTGCGCGTGTTTGGCGTGCGCCACTTGGCGGAAGTCGTGAAGCTCGTTTCGCAGCCGGGCGAGTTCCCTCCCACGGTTCCCGCGCTGCAGGCGTCCGGCCCGGAATCGGGCGCACCTGATTTCCGCGATGTGCGCGGACAGGCCAGCGCCAAGCGCGCGCTTGAGGTCGCGGCAGCGGGCGGGCACAACGTGCTCATGATTGGGCCGCCCGGCTCCGGCAAGACGATGCTGGCCAAGCG
>PMVV01000166.1 GCA_003166475.1 Bryobacterales bacterium
GGTCATCTGCCAATCAGGAAGTCGCTAACCCGGCGCGCCAGCGCGCCATAAGGCGGGCGCAACATTCCGAGGGTGGTGAAGCGGCTCTGCAGAAACACACCTTTCTTCTTCGAGAACGTCAGGAAGCCGTCGAATCCATGATACGATCCCATGCCGCTCGCGCCCACTCCGCCGAATGGCAAATCGTTCTGCGCGATGTGGAAAATCGTGTCGTTCACCGTCACGCCGCCCGATGTCGTACGCGCCAGCACCGCTTCCACGCGCTTCGAATTGCGATCGAAATAATACAACGCCAGCGGCCGCGGCCTGGCATTCACATATTCTATAGCCTCGTCGAGCGACCGGTAAGTGACCACCGGCAGCACCGGGCCGAAGATCTCTTCCTGCATCACCGTCATCTGGTCGCTCACGTTCCACAATAAGGTGGGCAGGAACACGCGGTTCTGTTCGCTGGCCGATTCGCGCGCCGGATTCACTTCCAGAATCTCGGCGCCTCTTTGTGCCGCGTCGCCCACCAGCCCCCGCAGCCGCTGATAGTGCTGCCGATTGACGATGCGGGTGAAGTCCGGATTGTCTACCAGCCGCGGATACATGGTGGCGGCGGCCTCCGCTGCCAACCGCACGAATTCCTCGCGCGCGCCGGCTTCTACCAGTACGTAATCCGGCGCAATGCACGTCTGGCCGGCGTTGAACAGCTTGCCGGCCATGATGCGCGCGGCCGCCGTCGGCGCCGGAAAATCGGGATGCACCAGTGCGGGCGACTTGCCGCCCAGTTCCAGTGTCACAGGCGTCAGGTGCTCGCTCGCCGAGCGCATGATGAGCTTGCCCACCCGCGTCGAGCCGGTGAACAGCAGGTGATCGAAGGGCAGTGCCGCGAACGCCGCGCCGGTCTCCGGTCCGCCGGTCACCACTGTCACATAGTCCGCTGGGAACAGGTCGGACACCAGTCGCGCCAGCAAATCCGCCGTTCGCGGTGCCAGTTCCGAAGGCTTCAGCATGGCGTGATTGCCGGCCGCCAACGCGCTCACCATCGGCGAGAGACTGAGCAACAGCGGATAGTTCCAGGCGCCGATGACGCCTACCACCCCCAGCGGTTGATAGACCACGCGCGCCCGCCCCGGCAGGAATTGCCAGCCCGCCGCCGCCGGGCGCGGCCGCATCCATCGCGGAAGCTGGCGTATGGCGTGCTGGATGGTATCCACTACTGGAAAGACTTCCAGCAGGAGAGTCTCCTGGCGCGCCCGCCCGCCGAAATCCTCGGAAATTGCCTGGACGAATTCTTCGCGCCGCGCGCGGACGGCTCCGAGCAAGGCGCGCAAAGCGCGGATGCGCCGCGGCGCATCGGGCGGCTGATGCGCAAATGCCGTGCGCTGTGCGGCCAGCGTGGCCGTCAGCTCCGCTTGCACGATGCTGGTGTCGGTAGTGCTCGTAAGTGTGGATTATAGCGCGCCTGCGGCCGCCCGTGCGATGCTAAGCAGATTAGCTGTGGGGCAGGCCATCGTTTTTCGTGGCCTGCCGAGTTCGAGCACGGCTTTAGCGATGCACGCACGCCACGCCAGACCGGAAGACGCCATGCACATCGCACGTATCTACAACCAGGGCATCGCGGATCGTACGGCCACTTTCGAGACCCGGCCGCGCACCGCAAGCGACATCCACGCATGGTTCGACGGCGCGCATCCCCTGCTGGTGGTCGAGGAGGAAGGCGCGGTGGTGGCCTTCGCGGCTACTTTCCCCTACCGGCCGCGGGCGTGCTACGCCGGCATCGCCGAGGCCTCCGTCTACGTGGACCGCGCGTTCCACCGGCATGGCGCGGGACGCATGGCGCTGGAGTCCCTGATCGCCGCCGCCGCGGCCGCCGGCTTCTGGAAACTGGTCTCGCGCATCTTCGTGGAAAACACTCACCAGCCGCCGGATGGTCGCCGCGCTCGGTTTTCGCGAGGTGGGGATCTATGAAAAGCACGGCCAACTGGACGGAGTGTGGCGCGACGTGACCATCGTGGAGAAGCTGCTGTAAGACAAGCCAGGACCCGCCCCGCATCGCAAATCGCGGTATGCTTGGATATGTCCGCGGCGCGGTCTGGCGGCGGGCCAAAAGGAATCTGCTCCCATGAGTCTGAAGATCAATGTTCGTGAAAGCGGCAACGTAGTGATTCTGGACCTGGACGGCCGGATCACCATAGGTGAAGAAGCGGCTTCGCTGCGGGACACCATTAAGGAACACCTCGATAGTGGGCAAAAGAACATTTTGCTCAACCTTGCCGAGGTCAGCTACATCGATAGTACGGGGCTGGGCCAGTTCGTGGGCAGCTTTGCCACGGTGACCAGCCGGGCCGGCCAACTCAAGCTGCTGAACCTCCAGAAACGGCTGCAGGAGTTGATGCAGATCACCAAGCTCATCACCGTGTTCGAGACGTATACGAACGAATCGGCCGCCATCCGCAGCTTCGCGGCAGCAGCCACCGCGGGTTAACGGCTCGTGCCAGGAACCGCTCCCTTACGGTCGCGGCTCTGTAACGCACTGAATCTACTGAGCCGCGCACGTTAGTAAGCGGCGCCCCGGCGCTACTCCACGTCCGACGGATCCACAGTCTTCCGCGATCCAGTCGCCGCCCAACGGACAAAAGCGACGATATCCGCGATTTGCTCATTGGTGTAGCCGCCGACCGATGGTGGGTGCTTCCAGATCGAATTGTCCGACTTCGATTCCACATCCCCGGGAGCAAATTTCCGCAACTCGGGCGGCGTCTTGGACAGATCGTAATATTGCAGCGTGGCCGCTTCCGTCGAAGCCACCTTCATGGCCGGGAACGGATCGCCCTCTTTCAGCTTGATGGTCTCCACGTACTCCGTGCGCGAAGCGCGGATGGCGGTGACCACCGCTCGCACGCCGACCTTGCCCAGAGCCCTGAGATCCGGCCCGACGGCCGTACCCTTGCCCTTCAAGGCGTGACACGTACCGCAACCCTTCTCCGCAAAGAAAAGCGTCTGACCACGCTCAATCTGCTTGTCCGCCGCCGATGCCTGCATGAACAGCAAAACCGATAACCAGATCATCAGATCCTCCGACCATAGTATAGTCTGGTGCAGCCCATTCCGGCGTGGCGTACTACATTTCCAGCTTCCCCTTGTACATCATGTCCCGCACCCGGAATTCCGCATCGTGGTAAGGACCGTAGCCCGGCAGGTACAGCTCGAAGGTGATGGTTTTGTCCCGCTCGGTCGCCGCGCGCGGGAAGACCAGCCGCAGAAACGGGTCCGAAGGCACCGGCGGAAAATGCCCTTCGATCTTGTACTTCTGGCGGCCCACTCGCATGATGGACTCTTCCTCCATGCGGTGCGCCTCCTCGGCGTCCGCCAGCGCCGTCGAATTCTTATACGCGATGGCGACCACCAGCTTATTCGCGCCTTCCTGCGCGAGGTAATCGACGTACTCTTCGCTCAGAGGCTTGCCCCGGCGGCGGGCCAGTTCCGCTTCCGCCTCCCGCACCGGGTGCGCAGTGGCCAGATAGACCTGCACGGCGGGCGCGGGTTCGGCCATCTGCGCCCACGGACTGTCGTGCAGCAGCATGCCGATTTGGGCTTCCGTCCAATCGCCGGGAGCTTTCGTTTCCCAGAACGGAGCGGCTAGCAGCGCCAGCCATGCGCACACCAGATGCATAATACCTAATATGGCAGAAACCCGGTATCGTGGCCGCCGCGCCACTTCCATCGAGAACGAGCTGGTGCGCGTCACCGTGCTCCATGAAGGCGGGCACATCGCCGAAATCCTGGACAAGCAGAGCGGCGTCAATCCGCTGTGGACGCCGCCCTGGGAGTCGATCGAGCCTTCCACCTACGATCCGCGGAAGCATCCGGAATACGGAGCCGACGCCGAGAGCAAGCTGCTGAGCGGCATTATGGGGCACAACCTTTGCATGGACATTTTCGGCGGGCCATCCGCGGAAGAGGCCGCCGCCGGGCTGACGGTGCATGGCGAAGCCTCCGTTGCCGCCTACGAAGTCGCCGCCACCCAGACCGCGTTGACCCAACGTGCGCGCCTCCCGCAATCGCAGTTGCAGTTGGAGCGCCGCATCGCGCTGGCCGGCCGCGCAGTGGAGGTGGTCGAGGCGGTCGAAAACGAGAGCGCCACCGATCGCCCCATCGCCTGGACCGAGCACGTCACCCTCGGTCCTCCGTTTCTGGAGAAGGGCGCCACCCAGTTCCGGGCTCCGGCCACGAGGTCGCTGACGCTGGAGGAAGGCAACGGCGATCTGGAGTTGTACACCAACCGACCGGTCTCCGGCGGCTTCACGACCCACCTGATGGATCAGTCCCGCGAGACCGCGTTCTTCGTGGCGTGGTCGCCGCGCAGCCTTGTGGCGCTGGGCTACCTGTGGCGGCGGGCGGATTTCCCGTGGCTAGGCGTTTGGGAGGAGAATTACGGCCGCACTGGCGCACCGTGGAATGGGCAGACTCTCACGCGCGGCATGGAGTTCGGCGCTTCACCGGTGGCTGAGACGCGCCGGCAGATGATCGCGCGCGGCAGCTTGTTCGGCGTGCCGGTCTTCCGCTGGATTCCGGCTCGCACCCGTGTGGAAGTGCGGTATTGCGCCGCGATCCAGGGCGGGCTGACGTCCTGTCCCGCGGAACTGGCGCGCACCACGGAGGGCGAGGTTCGGTTTGAGTGTTGAACTGCGGCCGGGCTCCCGGGACGATCTGCCGGCGATCGCCGAAATCCAAGCCGCGTCCCCAGAGGCGTCGCAGTGGGACGTACCCGAGTACCTGAAGTACGACCTCCTGGTGGCGCTGTGCGACGGGCGCGTCGCGGGATTCGCCGTGGCGCGGCGCCTGGCCGACGGCGAAAGCGAGTTGCTGAATCTGGCCGTACATCCGGCATTTCGGCGGCGCGGCGTCGGGCGGCGCCTGGTCGAGGCGTTAACCGCCGGCCATCCGGGAATGCTTTGGCTGGAGGTGCGCGAATCCAACCTGGGTGCCCGGAAATTCTACAAATCATTAGGGTTTTGCGACGCGGGATGCCGCCCCTGCTACTATCCGGACTCAGGCGAAGGTGCTATTGTCATGAACGTTCATTCATGATACTGTCACAGTAGACGGCAGGCTCGATCTGGGGCCTGCCGCACTTCTCAAAACCGATGAAGTGATGATGACCCACCGAGCCTCGTTCCCGAAACCACCGACTCGGCGTGGCAACCTCACTGGGAGGAACTGCCCCAATATGGAACGGAACGCACAGGAACAATTCAAAGCGCATCTGATGGAGACAAACGCGGAGTTTCGCCAGCTTGCCGCGACGCATTGCGGTTACGCGAAAAGGCTGGATGAGCTGGAAGCTCTGCCGCACCTCACCGACCAGGAACAACTGGAGGAAGTGCGATTGAAGAAGCTGAAGCTCCGTTTGAAAGACCAGATGGAAGCGATGATGAGCCAATACCGGGCTCAGCAAGTCGCTTGACGTCAGGTGCGCTGATTCAAGTTCTTCAAAGCCCGGTCTGGCCCGCCCAGCCGGGCTTTTGGTTTATGTAAGGACGCCGGGACGCGCGCTACGCCTAGCGTTTTTGGGCGCGTTTAGCCGTTGTCAGGTTGTCAAAGATCCGGGGCCGGTTCGCTGCGCATATGCGCAATTTATTGACGAACGAAGCCAATAAGTCTATTTGTTTCTTATACTTGAAAAATTGGCGAAGCCAATTCGGTGTTCAGACGGGGCTGAGCCGGGGTTGCGGATTTCCAGAGCCGGGCGGCGGTTGGCCTGGATAGTGATTTGCGCCCGCGTGGTTGTTTCGGGGAAAACAGAGCCGAATATATTTTTGCTGGTGATTGGCGACGGCGCGGGCTGAACGCTAGCACCGGGCATAGCTGTGAGCTTGACCTCCTTCAATTCCACCTTAGCGCAGAGGGCGCGGAAAACCCGGCGGCGCCGACGGTGGGGACAGCGTTAGGTGATTGACCGGTAAGGCTATAGGGCTTGGCAGATTTTTGCGGTCAGGCTGTGACTGGCCGGGTTTCTTTGATCTTGGGCCCGGCGCGCGGATGCGGGCGCTCAGAGCAAACGGACCCCAAATTATTAAAAACAATGGGGCCGTGACCCGATTTCGTAAACGATGCCTCTCTTGGGCTTCCGCATTTCTGCGAGCGCGCGCTCGCAGCCCCATTGAAGCTGCAGCGTGTACTTGCGGTCATAGAAGCCGCAGCGACAATTCGGGCGGCTTTCGACGGTGCCCCGCATTGCGGCAAGCCGCAAACGGAGGGGGAAGAGGCGGCCTGGGAGNNCAGGCTGGGAGCCTGCCCCACGATTCGTCGCGGCGCGCGAAGAAACCAATGGACAGTAGTACAAGCTTGCGTTGTCCCGCGGTATAGAGATAAGCTCACCTCTTAATCCGATAAAGGCGCTGGCTAAACTATGACTTCATCCCGCTTCCATCCAGCCAGCGCACCGGATTACCTGCCTCCGGCTCAAATGAGGCCGCTGCAACTGGAGCGGCTTAGAGGCGTGCTGCAGCGCGCTTTCGATCGTGTGGAGTTGTTCCGGGCGCGCCTCAAAGAGCGAGGTCTCACTCCCGCGGACATCGGCGGCCTGGAAGATATCGCGAAACTGCCTTTCACCACCAAGGCGGACTTGCGCGATACCTACCCCTTCGGACTGTTTGCCAGTCCCATCGAGGAGGTGGTGCGGCTGCACGCTTCGAGCGGCACCACCGGCAAGCCCATCGTGGTGGCCTACACCCGGGAAGATCTGGATGTGTGGACCAATGTCATGGTGCGCAGCCTGGCATCCTGCGGCATCACCCACGGCGACATCGTGCAAAACGCCTACGGGTATGGCTTGTTCACCGGCGGCCTGGGAGCGCACTACGGCGCGGAGGCGCTCGGGGCAACCGTGATTCCCATCTCCGGAGGCAACACCGAGCGCCAGATCATGGTGATGAAGGACTTCAAGGTCACCGCCATCTGCTGCACGCCGAGCTACTTCATTCACCTGCTGGAACGCGCCGGAGAACTGGGGATAGACGTACGCAAGCTTCCGCTGCGGACGGGCGTGTTCGGGGCCGAGCCTTGGACGGAGTCGATGCGGCGTCACATCGAAAGCGCGGGCGGAATTCGCGCCTTCGACATATATGGGCTCTCCGAGATCACCGGTCCGGGAGTGGCCATCGAATGCTGCACGCAAGATGGGCTGCACGTCTTCGAGGATCATTTCTACCCGGAAATCGTCGATCCGGAAAGCGGCGAGCCGCTGCCGGAAGGTTGCGAGGGGGAACTGGTCGTCACCACGCTGAGCAAGCGGGCCATGCCCATGATCCGATACCGCACGCGCGATATTACCGCGCTGATTTCCAAACCTTGTCCCTGTGGCCGCACGCTGCGGCGCATTCGGCGCATCGGCAGGCGCAGCGACGATATGATCATCATCCGCGGCATCAACGTATTTCCGAGCCAGATTGAAAGCGCGTTGATGTCCGTTGAGGGAACCCTGCCGCATTACCAGATTGTGCTGACGCGCGAGAAGGGGCTGGACCAGATGGAAGTGCTGGTGGAAGTGACGCCCGAAGTCTTCAGCGACCAGATCGGCGCGCTCGAGACGCTGCACGACAAGATCGTTTACGAACTCGACCAAACGCTGGGGCTGCGTGTGGCGATAAGGTTAGTGCGGCCCCAGACCATCCAGCGCAGCGAGGGCAAGGCGCTGCGGGTCAGCGACCGGAGGAACCTCGGATAGCGTCATGAAAATCCATCAACTGTCGCTCTTTTTGGAAAACCAGCCGGGCCAGATGCTCGAGCCGTGCCGTCTGCTGGCGCGCGCGGGCATCGACATCCGCACTCTATCGCTCGCCGACACGCGGCAATTCGGCATCTTGCGCGCGATTGTATCGGACTGGAAGAACGCCGCCGTGCTGCTCCAAAACGCGGGATACGTGGTCAACGTGACCGAAGTGGTGGCGGTCGAAGTGGCGGACCGTCCGGGCGGGCTCGCGGAGCTGATGGCGCTGTTCGAGAACAGCGGGATCAATATCGAATACATGTACGCTTTCCCCTTCGGACGGCAGGGCCGTGCGGTGCTCATCTTCCGTTTCGACCAGCCGGATGCGGCCATCGAGCGGCTGCGGGCGGCCGGTATCGACGTGGTGGACAGCGTAGACGTGTACAACAAGATCTCTTGACGCGTCGCGACGATGCGACGCGGCGGACGGCTTACGACGGACACTACGATCCTGCAAAGAGCCGTTCATCAAAGTGGAAGATCGCGGGTGGTTCGACCTGAACCCGCGCGAATTCGGAGTGGGCTGGACTGAGCAGGAAGTTATGTTCCCCGGCGATCACAAGAGAGGGGACCTGGAGGACGGCGCTCACTTGGGAGTCTCGCCACCAGTCGCCCAATTGTTCCGTACTCAGGTGTTGCAGTGCCGGGCGCAGGCGCAACTCCTTTTCTTGAACAATGCTCATTCCATCTGGAAGCACGGCGGCCACGCAAACATACCCCGCGGAAAGTCCTGTCTGGTCATGTGCACCAGATTCTCGAGGACCGCCAGGGCGATGCTCCCGGCCATATAAACCGCGGCCCGCCCAGGCGAGTTCCAGCGTCCCCCGACTAGCCGGGCGCCAGCGCCGTCCGGGCGCGCATAACGCGCTCTGCATACACGGAAGACACGGCGTCCTATCGGAACGGCCATCAGGAAGGGATGTTGTGTTCGATGCGAGTGAGGGTCCGCTCGACAAGCTCGATGCCCTCGCCGGTGGCTAACAGGTCCGTGGGGGCCCGGTTATCAAACAGCGCCAGGGGGGTAGACAGCCAGTGCGTGGCCTTCTGCTCATCGCCGAAGACGGCCACCGCATGAGCGATGACTGGCACCAGGCGGGTGAGAGGAAGCGCGGAGGTCGTCTTGCTCTTATTCTACCCCTGTCGCGACCTTATGAAAAACGGCGCGCTCTGGCGCTCGTGGAACGGCCGCCTAATATTGCAACACAGGTGTGTTACACTCACGGTATGCAGTCAGTCACCTCCAGTTTTCGAATGAGCAAGGAGCTGCAGCGGCAGTTGTCGGATGTGGCGGAGCGCACCGGCAAGGGGAAGAATGCAATTATCATTGAGGCGCTGGCGACGTACCTGCGTGCGACGGAGCGGCAATCGCTTGCCGAGGAAGCGCGCCGTCAGTCGGAGCTTGTTTCCCGGAACGAGCATGACGCCGGCTGGTACGGCCTGGCGGACACTTCGGGATGGAGATGAAGCGCGGCGATGTCGTCATTTGTGCGGCGCCCGGAGATTATGGCAAGCCGCGGCCGGCTGTCGTCGTGCAATCCGACCTCTTCAACGACACTCACTCCAGTGTTGTAGTGTGCCTGATTACTAGCCATCTGGAGGACGCGCCTCTGTTTCGCATTCCTGTGCCCGCCGGGAGAACCACCGGTCTGAAACTGGAGTCGCAGGTGATGGTTGACAAAGTCATTGCGATTCCAAAGGACAAGATCACGGGGCGCGCCGGGGCGCTACCCGCGAGCGCGCTCAAAGAGATCGACCATGCGCTGCGTCTGTGGCTGGAACTGGCCTGATCGGCGCCGCACGGCGGCCGTCCGTTCGCATGTAAGGCAATAATTCGCGCGGTGATGTGGCCTTCCTTGGTTCCCTGGTTCACTGCGACCGGACCGATTCGAAACGCTGGCGGGCGCTAACGATGCTGCCAGCAGGACGAATGTACCGATTCGGAACAGGCGTAAGGTTATCACCAGACAAGATGCACGTGGCGGGCCAGGGGCTGCAACAATCACTCCGGAGGTTGGATGTTCATGGTGGATATTATCTTCCGGCCGATTTCGTTGTTTGGGTACATCACGCTTATACAGCGGCCGTTTTGCGCATCGTAGATTTGTCTGGTTAGCAAATCGAGTTTAACATCTCTTGCCGGCTGGGTCCCGTTCAACAGTTCCTTCGGCACGCTCAGTGTCGTGCCAATAACCATAGACCTGCGACCATTCACTGGCTCGTCTTTCGGCTCGCCGTGAAACACGAGGGTTCCAAACACTTTCGTGACGGCAT
>PMVV01000088.1:0-3319 GCA_003166475.1 Bryobacterales bacterium
GCGATCCGCCACCAGCAGCCGCGGCTTCGGACCGCGCAGATCCACCGTGATGCCGTGCGGGCAATCCAACTGGCCGGGCTCTTTGCCCTTGCCGCCGAACGTGCGGATGAACTCGCCCTTGCTGTTGTACTGGTTGATGTAGCTGGACCCGTAGCCGTCGCCCACGTAGATATCGCCGTTCGGCGCGATGGCCAGGTTGGTCGGGCTGTACTTGGTGGCCGGCTTGCCGTCCGCATCCAGCTTGTAGAACTCGGACTCCTTGGGATAGCCCAGCGTAAAGACTACCTCGCCATCGAGGGTGGTCTTCACCACGACCGCGCGCTTGGTGTCGCACAGATACAGAAATTCCGTGCTGCCTTCCTTGCGGATGTGCAGGCCGTGCGCACCGCCGATAAACTCCCTGCCCCACGACTTCACGAACTTGCCCTGATGGTCGAAGACCACCATGGAATCATGGCTCTCGCTGGCATCGTTGACCGTATGGTGTACGTAGATGTGCGCCTGCGAATCCTCGCATACGCCGTGCGTATTGCCGTACTTGATGTTGGCCGGCAACTCGCCCCAGTCGTGTGTGACTTCGTATTTGTGGTCGCCCTCGCCCAGGATCGGTTTGGCGCTCCCGGACTTGTTCTGCGCGCCCCGAATGATCGGGCCGTAGCCGGCCAGTGCGCTGGCGCTTATTCCGCGGAAAAATCCGCGACGGGACGTTTCTGCCATGTTGCCTCCATTTCGCGTACTGCCGAGTGCCGCTGCGCTATTTTACCAGAATGTGTTTTCATGGTGAATGTGGCAGTCTCCACTTTCAGCTTCCCCACCACCATTCTGTTCGGCGCGGGCGCGGTCGAGCGCCTCCCCGAGGAGTTGCGCAAGCGCGGCATGTCCCGTCCGCTGCTGGTCACCGATGCCGGCCTCGCGCGCACCGCCGTCTTCGAGCGGGTCGCCAGCCTGGCGTCCGGCGCGGTGGTTTTCTCCGCGGTGGAACCGAACCCCACCGAGCGCAACGTGCTCGACGGTCTGGCCGTCTACCAGCAGAACCGCTGCAACGGAATTATCGGCGTGGGAGGCGGATCGCCGCTCGATGCGGCCAAAGCCATCCGGCTGAAAGTCACACACGAGCTGCCGTTGGCCGAGTATGACGATTTGCTCGACGGCGCCGATCGCATCTCGGCGAATGTGCCGCCCTATATCGCCATCGCCACCACCTCGGGAACGGGCAGCGAAGTGTCGCGCTCCACCGTGATCACCGTGGCCGCCACCAACCGCAAGACCGTGGTCTTCAGTCCCCACCTGATTCCGGTGCTGGCCATCGCCGATCCGGAGTTGACCCTGGCTCTGCCGCCGCATCTGACCGCGGGCACCGGCATGGATGCCTTTACGCACAATGTCGAGGCGTACATTTCCAAGGGCTACCAACCCATCTGCGATGCCATCGCGTTCTCGGGCGCGCGTATGGTTTGGGAGAGCCTGCCGCGCGTCATGGCCGATCCGCGCGACCTGGAAGCGCGCTCTCAAATGATGATGGCTTCCATGATGGGCGCCATCGCGTTTCAAAAAGGACTGGGGGCCACGCACTCGCTGGCGCACCCGCTGTCGTCCGATTGCGGCATGCATCACGGCACGGCCAATGCGGTGATGCTGCCCTTCGTGCTGGAGTTCAACCGTCCGGCCGTCGCTGGGCGGCTCGCCGAATTGGCCGCGCAGTTCGGCGGCGGCGACATTGCCGCGCAAGTGCGCGACCTGAACCGGCGCGTAGGCATCGCCCCACGCCTGCGAGATTATGGCGTCGCGGAGGCCCAGTTGCCGGCCCTGGCCGATAAGGCCATTGAGGACGGCTGCCATCAGCTCAACCCGCGTCCCTCGACGCGCGAGGATTTGCTGGCGCTCTACCGCGCGGCACTGTGAAACCCGCTACACTAGCAGTGACAGATGCAAGTCTTGCAAGCGGGACAACATAAGCTGATTTTACTGGAATTGGAGCCGGAGCTGGTCGCCAATATCGCCAAGCAGGCCGGATTCGAGATCAAGCTGAAGGACTCGCAGCGCAGCATTACGCTGGATCTCACGGCAGCGGGACGGCAAGCGCCACTGCTGCTGTTCGATGCCGCCGATCCCGCCAACCTCGGATGGTTTTCGCGCTGCCAGTTCTACATTGACGGACGCAGCGGCGGGGTTATGCAGACGCCCATCAGCCTGGCCAACAAGCGCGACCGCGGCGGTAAGGCGCAGCTCAATTCCGTGCGCGTGAATATCGCTAAAGAACTGCCGGCCAGCTTCCGGCTGCCGGGCAAACAGCCGCTCACCGAGCAGGTCTTGTATGCGCTGCTATTCAACTTCCTGAACGCGCTGATGAAGACCGGCGTGGCGGTGTGCGGCGGAACCGCGGTGCAGGCGCTGGCCGGGCGCACCGAAGGCATCGGGCCGCGCAACTGACCGTCACTTCTGCAGCGTGAAGTGCACTTCGATCTCGGTGGCCACTTCCACCGGATCGCCGTTCAAAGAGGTCGGGCGAAAAACCCACTGCCGCACTGCCGCAAGCGCCGCTGGAATCAGCAAGGGATGTCCGCTGACGGCCCGCAAGTTGAGGATCGTGCCCTCGCGGGAGATGACCGCCTCCAGCCGCACGGTCCCCTCGATGCGCGCCTGCCTCGCCAGCGGCGGGTAAACGGGCCGCGGTCCGGAAATGAGCTTGCTCTCCTCCACGAGTCCTCCCAGCCGTATGCGCTTTGGCGGTGCGGGCGGCGCAGCCTGCCTCACCACCGGTGCGGGCGCCAGCGGCTGAGCGGAGCCCGCGCCCAACAGGCCGTCGATTACGGCATTGCCGGATCCGGTCGAATTCCCAAAGCCTCCCGGCATACCTACGGCATCGCCCACGGCGGGCATGAAATCGGGGTCCTCAATAATCGCGGCCTTCTGGGGAATCGCCGTCGGCAGTACTAACCCTTTCGGTGTGAGTTGGGGTGGAACCACGCTCGCCTGCTTCGCCTGCGCCGGCCGGTGCGGCAACGCCCGCGGCGGCTCCGGTAAAGAAACCCAAGAGAGACGGTGCGGCAGCGCGTCGGTACCAGCCAACGGAATCAGGATGGCCAAGCCGATCATCGCCATCTGGCCGAGGAACGAAACCACCACCGTCCACGGCTTCTGCGTGCGTTCAGAGACACCAATAGCGTCGAACATTTCAGCCTCCATTTGACTTATCTGGTTTCTAGCTTGTCTGATTGATTCGACACCTGTGCCACTGACTAAGTTCCGCGGTGGGGCAGGCTCTCAGCCTGCTGCGGCCTCTCAGGCCGCCCGGCCCGCACTTATGGAATGTTCACGC
>PMVV01000088.1:3438-10376 GCA_003166475.1 Bryobacterales bacterium
GGCGCCGACGACTACGTTACCAAGCCCTGCAGTATGGACGTCCTGCTGGCGCGCATCCGGGCCAATCTGCGGCGATTCACGCCCGCCGTGGAGCCTGGGGCCGGCATCATCCGGTTCGGCAACGTCGAGATTCGCGTGCCGGCGCGGCGCGTGCTGGTGGACGCCAAGGAAGTCCGGCTGACGCCCAAAGAATTCGACCTGCTGCGGTTTCTGATCTCCAACGACGACGTCGCCCTGCCGCACGAGCGAATCCTGCAAGCCGTATGGGGACCCGACTACGGCAGCGAGGTGCAGTACCTCCGTGTGTTCATCAAACAGTTGCGCAAGAAGCTCGAACCCGATCCAGGGAATCCGCGGTACATCCTGACAGAACCGTGGCTGGGTTATCGCTTTCGGATGTCGGAGGCAGGGTCGGGCACCGCGGTTAGCGAATGAATCCGAGCTTTTTCAGTGTATCCACCGGCTCGGGATCCTCGAACTGCGTGAGCGCCATCTTCTCCCGCCCATTCACCAGCGCCACTCCGGCCGGCGCGCTGACAAACGGAAATATCTTCTTCAACTGTGGCAGGTCGTTGGAGAGCACTGCGTTCAAATGCGTGTCGTCGAGGAAGCCCTGCGCGAACTGCGGCACGTTGATGGGTACGGCCACGATGCGCGTATCGCCCCAGTTCAGCTTCGACATGCGTTTGGCGGCGTCCAGGCAATGCAGGCACTCGGGGTCGAAATAGAAGATCAGAATCTGTCCTTCCTGCAGCGAATAAGGTTTGCCGTTCACCGTCACCGTGTCCGGCGCCTTAGTGCCCGTCTGGCGCATGGCTGCTACGCCGTACGAGCCGGCTGCGAACAGCGTGACCGCGCCCAGAATCAGCATGGCGTAGCGCATGCTTTGCGCGCGCCTGGCCCACACGCCTGCCAGCACTGCCAGTACCAGCATGATGCCGTCGCCGATGAAGAAGCCGGGCCCCACGGCGCGCTTCACCCACGGAAAGCAACTGCACTCCGCGCCGCGCAGCGCGTTGTAGTTGATGCCGATGAAGATCATGAAGGCGATCAGCAGCGCGCCGCCCAGCCACGCGCCCCAGCGCCGGAAGCGCGGCGCCAGCAGCAGCAGCGCGGTGAAGGTCTCGGCGATGCCGAAGCCGATGGCCCCTGCCAGGCTCAGCGATTGGGGAACGCGCGCCTGCGCCATGCGCACGGCCGCGCCGGGAGCGTCGGTCAGCTTCCAAAGGCCCGAGACTAGAAACACCAGCGCCAGTAAAATCGCGCTCACCCAACTCAGCGTGGTCTTCCAACTGGTATCTTGGTCCATGGCCTCCATTTTAACCAAATGATCGCCGCATTGCTTTTTCTGATGGCCGCGTTCGCGCGCGCGGATCTGATTGACGAGACCTTCGAGATCCCCGCCGGCGATTGGCGGTACGTGCCCCGCCCGCTGACCGAAGAGCCGGCCATGGTGGATTGCATCTTTCAGTGCGGCCGGCCGGATGCCCAGGTCCGGCTCGTGCTCGTTAGCCACGCCGACTTAAACGCCTGGCGCACGGGCCGCGACCACGACGAGATCGCCGCCACGCCGGCCGGTCCGCGCGGTACGCTGCGCACGTCGGTACACGATGCAGACACCTATGTAGCCATTGAGAACCGTGCGCCGCAACCGGTGCGGGTGCGCCTGCGCGTATTCCTGGAACAGCCGCGCGTGCGTTACCTCTCGCGCGGCCGCCAACTGGCGGTGATCGCGATCAGCTTCGGAGTCTTCTTCGCCATCGTGAGCTTCTCGGCGCGGAAACTGCTGAAGGCGATCAGGCCATGAAGATGCGTGGCGCAGACGATCGTTGTTTGTCGTCTGCGCACCGTGCTCGAACTCGGCAGGCCACGAAAAACGATGGCCTGCCCCACAGCTAATCTGCTGTACAGTTATCGTGGCGCAGACGATCATTGTTTGTCGTCTGCGCGCTGTGCTCGAACTCGGCAGGCCACGAAAAACGATGGCCTGCCCCACAGCGAATCTGCTGTACAGTTATTTCTTGGACGCTGCACTAGCGGCTGCGCGCCGAGGCTGCGGTGTTTCTGCTAATCTAAACGCATAAGACCGCGCAGCCATAGCATCCGCGTGCCCTTGCTTCGGACCGGCAGACCAGCCCAGGCGGCTGGCGGTGGTCCGCTTTCGGTGAGAACACTGCTGATCCTCTTGCTGGTGTGTCTGACCCTCTGCGGACAGTCCCTTGCGCTGGCCTCCCAGGAAGAATCGCACCACGCGCCGGACCATTGCTGCCTGCTATGCCATGTCGGCCCGCTGCCCTTCCTGCAGACTACCGTAACCGCCACGGTGACGCCGGTCTTCCTGGTGGCGTGGCTCGCCCCAGCTCCGGATTTTGAGCCGGTCCGACAGGCGCCGTTGCTCGCCACTTCCTCACGGGGACCTCCCTCCGCGTAACCCATCCTACTGTCCACCCAGGCTTCTTAAAAGAAGCACAGTATCGCCATGCGGACAGCATCGTCGCGCACTGGCGTGCGGCGTTTGCCAATCGCCCGATGTTGCCTCTGCGCCGCTCTTGCCGGCGCGGGGTTCGCCGCATGAATGGATGAGTGGATCGCGGGGTGGGGTGCCGACGCACTACAAAAGCAGCGTGGCGTACACGCCGGCGCCACATACGTCCATAACAATCCGCAGTTGAAGATTTGTAAAGAAGGGATGCCAAAAATGAACATGATGCCGAAAACCATTGTGATCGCTTTCGCCACGTCGTTGTGTGTATGCAACTGCTTTGGCCAGTCTCTGGGTAATGCCGGAACGATCCAGGGAACCGTCGCCGATCCATCCGGAGCTTCGGTTGCGGGAGCGGTGGTGACGCTCGCCAACCCTGTCTCCGGCTACCAGCAGTCGGTGGTCGCCGCTGCCGACGGCTCCTTCCGATTGGTGAACATTCCCCCGAACCCATATCGCCTGCAGGTCACCGCTTCCGGGTTTGAAGTTTTCTCGCAGGACGTCTCCATCAAAAACGCGATTCCGATTCCGGTGAAAGCTGTCCTTGCCGTGGCCGGAGGCAAGACCACTGTCACTGTGGAGGCTGCCGGCGCGGGTATTCTTGAGACCGACCCCTCCGCGCACGTCGATATCGACAGAAGCATGCTGATGAAGCTTCCCGTTTTCGACCCCGGAGCCGGCTTGAGCGAGGCGATTGTCTATAGCACGGGCGGAGTCGCCGCGGATGCCAACGGATTCTTTCATCCGCTGGGCGACCATGCCCAGGTCAGCTTCGTGATCGATGGACAGCCGATCAGCGATCAACAGAGCAAGCTGTTCTCCACGCAGTTGCCCACCAGCGCCATCCAGAGCATGGAGGCGACCACGGGCACGCCCAACGCCGAATTCGGCGACAAAAGCAGCTTGATCGCGCAAGTCACGACCCGGTCGGGGCTCGGCGCCGGCAAAGTCTTTGGCAACATCGATGCCAACTACGGGTCTTTTGGCACGGCCGGCGGAAGTATCGGACTCGGGTATGGCACGGCGAAATTCGGAAACTTCATAGCCATCGACGGCCTTCAAACCGGGCGCTTTCTGGACACCCCGGAGTTCATCCCCATCCACGACAAGGGAAACAATCAGACCATCTTCGACCGCCTCGACTATGCGCCCGACGGCAGAGATATCTTCCACCTCAACCTGTTCACCGCGCGAAGTTGGTTTCAGATACCGAATGACTACGATCAGTTGGCTCAGGACCAGCACCAGCGGGTACTGACATGGAACATCGCTCCAGGATACCAGCACACGTTCGGCGCTCACACCTTGCTGACGATCAACCCATACACGAGGAAGGATCAGGTAAACTACTACGCCAGCCGCGACCCCTTTGCCGATACGCCCGCCACGCAAAGTCAGAACCGCCAACTGTTGAATTGGGGCGTGAAGGCCGACATCTCCTCCACAAAAGGCCGCCATAACGTAAAGTATGGTGTCGATTTGAAGCAGACGCGGCTGCTCGAAAACTTCGGTTTCGGGATTACCGACCCCGCCTTCAACTCGCCGTGCATCGACGCCAGCGGCATTTCCGTCGGCGACCCGGCCCTTACCAATCCAGCGCAGTGCACCGCAGCCGGGTTTCAGCCGAACACCAGCGCCAACCCGATTGCCACGGCGCCGTTTGCCCCTGGGCTGCTTCCGTTCGACCTCACCCGCGGCGGAAGTCTTTTCGCCTACCATGCCACCGCCAACATCGACCAGTACGCATTTTATGTACAGGACGCGATTACGGTAGGCAACTTTCTTTTCAGCCCCGGTTTCCGCATCGACCGCTATGATGGCCTGGTTGCCAAAACGGGTCCTGAGCCTCGCCTCGGCATCTCTTACAACGTCAAGAAAACGGGGACAGTCCTGCGCGCCGCCTATGCCAGAACTTTCGAAACGCCGTTCAACGAGAATCTCTTGTTGTCCAGCGCGACCGGAGTGGGGGGCCTGGTACAGAATGTGTTCGGCTCGACCGCCGTGCCGATTTCGCCAGGGTTTCGCAATCAGTTCAATACCGGGCTGCAGCAAGCGGTCGGCAAGATACTGCTGATCGATGCAGACTACTTCTGGAAGTACACACACAACGCGTACGATTTCAGCACCCTGCTCAATACCACCATCACTTTCCCGATCGCCTGGCACAACTCCAAGCTGGACGGCGTCACCGGCCGCGTGAGCACTACCAATCTTCATGGCTTCCAGGCGTATTGGACCTTCGGTCACACTCGCGCGCGCTACTTCCCGCCGGAAACCGGCGGCTTGATTCCGCAGGGGGCGCCCTTGGCTGGGGGAGTCTTCCGGATTGACCACGATCAAGCCTTCCAGTCGACCATGAATCTGCGATACCAGCGCTCCAAGAATACGGAGTGGGTGGCCCTGACCTACCGCTTCGATAGCGGGTTGGTGGTTAGCGGGATACCCGATGCGGGCGCCGCCATGTCCCTCCTTACACCAAATCAGGAGGTATCGATCGGCTTGGCGTGCAATGGAACGTACGCCACCACCGCCAACCCGATCGCCAACTGCGTCAACCCGGATGGCACGAGGGGCACAGTCACATCCAAGCTGATCACGCTTCCGCAGGGCGGCTACGGGCCTTTCCCGAGCCAGGAAAACGACGACCACAATCCCGATCGCGTCAAGCCGCGCAACGTGTTCAACCTGGCTATCGGCACCGACAATCTCTTTCACCGGGAAGGCCCGCGACGCTTCACCGCCTCCATGGAGATCGCGAATGTGACGAATGTCGTGGCGCTTTACAATTTCCTGTCGACATTTAGCGGCACGCATTTCCTCCAACCGCGAACCGTGGTCGCTCGTGTGGGGTTCACATTCTAGTGTAGGCGTGGCGCAGACGATCGTNNTCTGCTGTACAGTTATTTCTTGCGCGACAGTTACCGAGCCGCGACCGTGAGGGAGCGGTTTCCCCGAATTCCGGCGTCTTCTGTTAATCTGGGTGCATAAGAGCGCGCAAATACAGCATTCGCATCGCGGCACTTCTGCTGGTGTGTCTGACCCTGCTGGGTCAGTCCCTCGCCTTGGCCTCCCAGGAAGAATCGCACCACGCGCCGGACCATTGCTGCCTGTTGTGCCATGTAGGGCCGCTGCCCTTCCTGCAGACTACCGTAACCGCCACGGTGACGCCGATCTTCCTGGTAGCATGGCTCGCGCCAGCCGCGGATTTCGAGCCGGCCCACCAAGTGCCGTTCTTCGCCACTGCCTCACGGGGCCCTCCCGCCGCATAGCTCCTCCCACTGCCCGTCCCTGTTTCTTAAAAGAGGAGAAGAGTATCGCCATGCAGACAGCATCGTGGTCGACTGGCATGCGGCGAATCCCATTTGCCGCATGTGCCCCCGCAGCCCTCCTGGCGGCGCTGGGGCTGTCCCAGTTGGCCTGTGGAGAGTCGAAAAAGGCCGAAAGCAAAGCCGCGTCCGAGGCGGGCGTACAGCCCGGCCTTTTTACCGTGCCACCGGATCAATTGGCCCATCTGAAAATAATGCAGGTCTCGAAGACCTCCTGGGGAGTGGCCATCCACACCACCGGTACGGTGGATTGGGACCAGGACCACACCACCCAGGCCATCACCCAGGTGAACGGGCCGATCACCCGGATTCTGGTGGACGTAGGCACGCCCGTCAAAAAGGACGAACCGCTGCTCTACGTCTCCAGCCCCGATGTGGCCACCGCCATCGCGGCCTACCGCAAGGCCCGCAACCGCGAGCAATTCAACAAACGCATCGTCGACCGCATGAAGGAAATGCTGGACCACGGGGTGGTGGCCGTCAAGGATTACGAAAGCAGCGTGGCGGACTACAACGACGCCACCACCGACGTTCAGAACAGCGTGCAGCCGTTGCGCATCTTCGGCATCACCGCGCAGGAAATCGACCAGGCGGAGAAACAGGGCACATCCATCGGCACCGAACTGGCCGTCCGGTCGCCCATCTCCGGGGTAATTGTGCAGAAGCTCATTTCTCCCGGCATGCTGATCGAGGCGGGACAAACCGTCTGCTTCCAGATCAGCGACGTTTCCACGGTATGGGTGCAAGGGCACATTTTCGACCGCGACCTGCCATCGGTCAGGAACGGCGACGCGGTGGAGGAAACCAATCCATCCTTCAACCGAACCTTCCATGGCGCCATCGCCTACATCGGGTCCTTCGTCGATCCCAGCACCCGCACCACATCGGTCCGCATCGTGACCGGCAATCCCGGCGGACTGTTGAAGAAGGATATGTTCGTCGACGCGGTGGTCCATACCAGCCGGCGGGACAACATTCTGGTGGTGCCTGTGGCGGCGTTGCTGCGCGATGACAAGAACGAGCCGATCGTGTACGTGCAGGCCGAGCCGGGCAAGTTCACGCAGCGTTCGGTGGCGACCGGGCCGCAGCAGAACGGATTGGTCGCTGTCACCAGTGGATTGCAGGAGGGC
>PMVV01000491.1 GCA_003166475.1 Bryobacterales bacterium
CAGCTTGTTTATCCGGCTACCCTTAGTCCTTATGATCTCGCCAACGAGAAACATGTCCGTGAGCAGCGCGCGCAGATGGATGGATGCATTCAGATTGTCGATCAACTGAGAACTCACGACCGGCTGGGCTAGTACCAGTTCAATGGCTGCGAGCGAGTCGCGAGAGTCGCGGTCCAGGACATCGAGGAACGCGTGGTACTTCCCGGCGGGCTCCATCCCTTCCTCTTTCACCGCCGCGCGAAAGCTCACGGCCAGCCCGGTCAACGCATTGACAGCGCGATTCAGGAATTCGCGCACCTGTCCACCCGCGCGGCTGCCTTCGTCGCTGGGGAGTCCCTGCGCGGCATAGGCAAGCATGAACTCGTAGCACTCCTCGATGGTTTCACCACGCTTCAAGATGTTGACCAACATATCTTAAACCTGAGTATTTTTTCCGTCGGATTTCGATGATAGCGTTGAGGCTTCGACGGCCCATCGTTCCTGGTCGTAGTGTTTCAAATAAAACTCGCGCTTCATCGATCCGAAGATCATAGATTTCGTAATGTCCAGTTTTTCCGGCCGAACCGCAAAGTAAACATGCACCATGACCAGCGTGATGAGTCCCACTCCCGCCAGTCCGTGGAGCACATACATCAGCCCCCATGTCATGTCGCCGAACAAATAGGGATTACGCGGAAAGAAGATGGTTCGCACGCGGAACATCATGAAAACGCCGGTCAGAATCACTGATAAACCCGTGGCGATGATCGCACCATGGTACAGCTTGTTTTCCAGCGGATACTTTGCGAACTTTCTCGGCGGGGGCGCGGGATGTCCCATAAACCGCCGAACTCTTTTCAGCGCATCCTCAAGGTCGACTTTGTCCGGCCAGATCGACCAGAAATCCATCCAGAAGATGGCGTGGATCACGTGAAAAACAATGGAAATGGTCAACACCGTTCCAGCGATCCAATGGTAAGCGACCCAGTTAAACCGAACACCAACCTTTGGCAGGAACGCTGTAAACAACAGCGTGAACATGGCCACCGCCATGATCCAGTGAAACATTCGCGCGGCCAGGGAGTGTCTGGGAACACGCTCGGGGACGTGGACCGCGAGTTCGGGCGTCACTGCACCTGCGAATCCTTCAGCCCGGGCGAAATACCTCAGATAGATAACATGCACAACAAAAAACACAAGTCCCGCGATGGCAGCAACCCATATTAAGAACCATGCGATGTGAATGGGGACATGCTGGCCCCACGGACTCGTGGCCCACTCTAGGATGCCCATGTTGCCTCCTCTACGCCACCGATGGCGCGCTTCACCAGATTCCTCATCAGTGGGATTTTATAAGCATTGAACTGTAGCGGGACTGCACCCTCGACCGCCAGCCTTCCCGCCATCAGACCCGTTGTTGCGTCAGGGGCTTTGCCACGAACCGCGTCTTCTACTGCCGTTAACCGTAACGGGCGGGCGGCGGCACCGTTCACCGCCAGACGGATTCGCTCGATTCTACCGTCCGACACCACCATTGCGGAGGCCACGTTCAGCAGGGCAAAGTCCCAGACGTTCCGGTCTCGCACTTTTTCAAAATAGAAGCGCGCGCCGGCCCAGGTTGACGGAATGCGAATGGCCGTCAACAGGTCTCCGGGCCGGAGGATATGCAGCCGCGTGATGTCGATGTCGGGTCCGATGAAGTAGTCCTCAGCGTCCACGATGCGCTCGCCCTCGCGGGTCCGCAGGACGAACTTCGCGTCCAGAGCAATCAAGGCGGGAGCCGAGTCGGACGGGTTCACCGCAACGCACCGCTGCGCGTGGAGAATGGCGTGCTCGCGGTTACGGCCCATTGGGGTATCGGCATAGCATATATTCCCGCCGGCGCGGTAACATGGCCACCCCGCGCGGTAATACCAGCAACGTGCATCTTGCGATACGTTGCCTCCGATCGTGCCCTGGTTGCGAATTTGCGGCGACGCTGCTAGTTCGGCGCCCTCCGAGAGCAGGCCGTACTTCTCGCGAACGATCGGGCTTCTCACGACCTCGGTCAGCGTAGTCATTGCACCGATCTCGATGCCGTCGTTGGTCGCGCGAATTCCTTTGAGCTCGTCGACACCGCTCAGGTCGACGACCACCTTCGGTCTCTTGATGCGGTCCTTAAGCCAATCGAAGCTATCGAGCCCGCCGGCCATCACCCAAGCATCCGTCCCATACTGTTGGAGAAGCTTCTGTGCATCGGCGGCGGAATTCGGCTGATACAACTCGAAAGCGCGCATTACGTCTCGTATAACAGCCATGGTTTCCTCCCTGTTGTCGGCCAACCTAAATATGCGCCATGAGTGGATGTTGCATTGGCCGTCCCGATTCGATGGATGTCAGAATAGTGTCCAGGTTGACCGGCGCGCGCCGGAAGATTTCGTCCCCGAGCGCGTCCGACAGTGCGTTCAGAATGGAGGCACACCCGCCGCCAACGGGCGGCTCGCCGACGCCTCGAGCGCCGACCGGCGTTTCCGGATCCGGAATGTCCAGAGCTTCCCATTGCATGTTCACGGGGACATCCAAAATCGTGGGCGGCTTGCTGTGGTGGAAGCGTTTCGAAACCATCATCCCGTAGTGTGGGTCGAATACCCATTTTTGTCCGATCGCATGGCCGATGCCCAACACCGATCGCCCGAGGACCTGGCCGCCCAGCGCGGCCGGGTGGATCACCGTGCCGACGTCCGCGTACGCCAGAAAATCCACGATATGGTACTTCCCGGTTTCGACATCGACTTCGATTTCCGCGAAGCTCGCCACGTAGGAGTGCGTCGCTCCGTCGTGCGGATACTTGTCTTTCGCGGCCGCCACCAGGCCCTGGCCCGCCAGCGCAGCCGCCGATGCCTTGGTCATCTTGTTGATATCTTCCGGTACCTCGTGGCCGTCGTACACGCCGCCCAGTTGAATCGCGCGTTGCGCGGCCTGGGCCAACGTCAGGCCCGCTCCGAAACCCTTCCGGAACACGCGCTCGTTCGCCACCTCATAGTCTTCCGGCTTGCCGCCCAGACTCTTCGCCGCGATTTCCTGGAGCTTTTGCTTCGCATCCATCGCCACCGCATGGGCGGCGCGCGTCATCGCGTGAGTCGTCTGACTGCCGCCGGACACGCAACTCCACGGCAGGTTTTTCGACGTGTCGCCCCAGACGACATTGCACTTCTCCCAGGGCACGCCGAGCAGCTCCGCGCCCACCCGATGGACGTCGATCACGTTCGCCGTCCCCAGGTTGCCAATCCCCGACTGGAACGTGACGCGTCCATCCGGCTTGATGATGAGCAGCCCGTCGAAGCCGATCGTCCCGCCGACGTAACAGCTCAGCGACACGCCGACGCCGCGCACCTTCGTACCGATCCGCTTCGGCGTTCGCGCCACCCTCTCGCTCCACTTGAACTTCTCTGCGCCGCGGTCGAGAGCTTCTCTGAGGAATGCACTGGTTGCATGCTGCCGCTTCCCTCCGATTGCCGGTCCGAACTCCGCCTTGCCCTCAGGGCAGTTGATGTGGCGGATGGCCACCTGGTCAAGGCCGAGCTTGCGCGCGGCCTTGGCAATTATCGGTTCGATGATGGCGATTCCCTGCATGCCTCCGGGAGAGCTCTGCGCGCTGCGGGGCGGCGTGTTCGTCAGCACCGACACCCCGCGCCAGCGCATCGCTTGCGGCTGGTATAGCAGGGAGACGATGCGGCCGGACGATGCGGCATCGCCCATCTTATCGTAGGGGCCGTTGCTGCAAATGACGAACATGTCCAGGGCCGTAATGCGCCCTTCCTTCGAGAAACCGGCCTTCATCCGGCCCATCAGGCTGGGACGCGCGCGTCCGACAAAAGTCTCTTCCTCGCGGCTCAGGCGCATCATCACCGGAGCGTTGGTCTTTTTCGACAGCAGGGCCGGGATCGTCAAGGAGACGCCCCCCGTGATCTTGCTGCCGAATCCGCCGCCGGTATATTCGCTGATGAAGACGACCTTGCTGGGGTCGACATTCAACCATCGCGCAATCGCAGGCACGGTTTGAATGGTGCTCTGTGTGCCGGTGTAAACGTAGACCTTCCCGTTTTGCCAGTAGGCCATCGCGCTGCGGGTCTCGAGCGTCTGATGGCTGGTATCCGGCGTCACGAACGTTTCATCCAGCACCAGCGCGGCCTGCTGGAAACCCGCGTCGAGGTCTCCATAGGACCATTGGTCGAGCGCCTTCCCCATCGGCAGCCGGCCTTGCCGGACCTCGGCGAAGTCCGCCTCGGTCCACTTCAGTTCCGCGAGATCCGGAGGCTGTCCGCCTTGCGGCGCACCCCAGATGTTGCCATCGGTTCTGGCGTTGGGTCCGCCCGGCCGCAGCGAATCGAGCGGGTCTATGACAAAAGGGAGGCGCTCGTAATCCACCCGGATTCTCTCGATCGCTTCGGCGGCGGTGATTTCGTCGACTGCGGCGACGGCGAGGATCGGCTCACCCTGATACAGCGGTTCCATCGTGAGACCCCGCTCGCTGTGCTTGTTGGCCTTGATGACCGTACCGTTGTCGGTGAGGCTGTCGGCCGGAACGGGCAGATCGTCCGCCGTCAGAATCGCTTTCACGCCCGGCATGACGAGCGCTTCGCTCGCGTCGATGTGCCGCACCCGCGCGTGCGGCACCGGACTCAGAAGAAGTTTGCAGAAGAGCATGCCCTCGGCGCGGAAGTCCTCGGCGTACTTCGATTGTCCCGTGACCTTCGCGTACAGGTCGGGGGTGGAATAGTTCTTGCCGATCAGCTTGGTATGAACTCCGTACTCACGCGCCATTCGCCCTCCTTGCATACTCTGCACCCCGCATGAGCGAGGTCAGGATTTTGTCGTAGTCCTGGCAGCGGCAAAGGTTCCCCGAGATGCCGTGCGCCAACTCTTCCCGGGTAGGGTTTGGATTTATCTTCAGGAATCCCACGGTCGCCATGATAAAGCCCGACATGCAGAAGGCGCATTGGAACCCTTGCTCGTCGACAACGCCCTGTTGGACCGGATGCAGCGTCCCATCGGCTGCCGCCAGACCCTCCACCGTCGTAACCTTCCGGTTGCGCACGGTGTGCGTGAGCATGGAGCACGAATAATGCGGCACATCGTCGATCAGCACGGTGCACGCCCCGCATTCGGAGCGATCGCATCCCAGTTTGGTGCCGGTGAGACCCAGTTTGTAGCGCAACGTCCAGGCTAGGGTTTCCTGTTTCATGACGTCGGCATGCCTCAGTTGTCCGTTGATATTTAGGGTGATGAGTCGCTCGCTAGCGCCGGCTACGGGCGCCTGCCCCACCAGAGTAGAGGCGCGGAACAGATAGCCCGCGGACGAGACCGCTGCGCCGCCGGCAATGACACCTCTGATGAACCTGCGTCTCGATACCGCCTTCGCCGTGTCTTCAGTCACATTCGGGTCCGCCATTTCAGCCATGCTGAGTTACCTCTCGTTTCACCCGGATTTCCATTCTGGACTCCCCTGCCGCCAACGGTGAACATAAACCCCCCGCTTCTTGCAGGTTGGATGCCACTTTTGGGCAGCAACTTTTACACCCGACCATCCCCGGTACGGCGCCGGTTGGGCCGGTTCTGCACCTCCCAAGGGCCTCGAAACCAGGAACCGGCGCCCCCCCTCGTCCGTTTTAGAGACACTTCTGGCCTCCCGCACGTACGAGGGCCGCTGTGATTCGATTTCCTCCACTTCCATGTCAGGTCGATCCCGCAGGTGGATGCAAATACTGCTACGGAGACTGCAGGTATTGCTTTCAGCCTCCCGCCAGGGTGCGCGCTCGCGCGGGCCTGAGTCCGTGAGCTTGCCTTGCGGGCCGGTGTAGCGTTGGTCCGTGTGGTGCACATGATCGCAGCGAGCGCAATGCGTCACCGTTAAAGATATTTACGAATAGTCCAGGGTGCGGCAATGACTTCTATCATAGAATCAGTGACTTACATGCGGAGAGGTCGTTTGATGCCGGGTTTTGTGGGGAGCCACAAATCGTCGCATTGAAATTAAAGCACTCCAGTTCCGGCTCTCTTCGCAAGTGCTTGAAAATGTGGTGCGAATCCCAGATGGGACGGCGTGTGTCTAGGCAGCTCGCGCGGTTTCGGCACGTTTGATCCACTTGGCAATCTCGGTTGCGGTAGCTCCGATGGCGAGGAGCGACCGCATCATCAAGTCGAGCGACACCGAGCGGTCGGCTGCTTCCATCTTGGCGACGCGCGACTGACTCGATCCCAGCCGATGCGCCAACGCGGCCTGCGTCAACCCCTTTCGTTCGCGAAGTTCGCGGACTCCAGTGGCGAGCGCCAGCTTCAATTCGATAAAGCGATTCTGTTCCACGCTCAGTTGCAGGAACTGGGCGCTGTCGCCAACCACCCAGCCGGCACGTTCCAAACGTTGCTTCTTGATAGGCTTCATGCACCCTCCTCATCCGAAATCGCTCGCAAGTCCGGTGTAGCTTGGGTCTTCTTGCTGAAGACGTGGTAAGCGATTCGCCACGTTTGGTCACGATCGCCGATTCGTAGCTCGTGGCACTGGCGACCGATTGCGGGCATTGGTCGCGAATGGGGCAGACTCAACCCTTGCCCCTGCTGGAGCCGCCTGAGAAGCAGCCCAGCTTCCAAGCGGGCTTGATTACTGAACGGAGGGGTTTTCACTTCGCCCTCTAGCCAAACCAACGGCTTGTCCGCTATGTTAGCCATCTGTCGCCTATGTCCAATATGACATATTTCGCGGAGCGGCGCCGCCTTGAGATGGGCGCGGTTTTGAAGAAAGCAGGTCACACCGTCCGAATTGGCGAATTCGAGACGTGTCCAAACTGGGTGCCCGGGGTGGACACGCGCCGATGGACAGTGTGGATCAGCATGAAAGATCACAGCCCCAGTTGGCCCGCAAAAGTTCGAAACGTGTCCAGTGTGGGGAGGCAAACGCTTGCGGCCCGGCTCTCGGTTATCCGAGTTGCATGATCTGCCTGAGGCCATCCTCCAGCGCCGCCATTTCATCCGGCGTGACTACGCCCAGTCGACTACGCAGGCGTTCCTTTGCCACCGCTCGGATTTGGTCGCTCACCGCAACTGCAGGGCGCCCATCGCAGGAGATCGGGATCAGGATCGGCGGGCTGGCCTTCGGCGAACTCGACAGCGGGACAACGATCACCGTTCTTCGCCTTTCATTTAGCACCTTCACCGAAATCACAACGCAGGGGCGTGTCTTGCGAATCTCCGAACCGAGCGCCGGATCCAGCGCTACCCACCAGATATCGCCGCGCTCCGGGATCACTTCCATGGTTCTGCCATTTCGTCGCGGATTCCGTCAAATTCTTCCTCGATTTCGGCCACATCCAGGTCCCGATTCGCAACCTCGCAGGCACGCATCAACGCAACGTCGCGCTCTTCCAGTCGTGCAGCCAGGGCTTCACTGACGAAACGCGAACGGTCGCGCGAGGCAACCCTGCGCAGAAGCTGCACAGCTAACGGCTCGGGTACGCTGAACGTCATTTTCCTCATCGCCATAATTCCATAATACCAGAACGCCATAATGGGAGGGCGTGGTACGATCTCTGTACATCGGTGGCCAACTCCCGAGGGGGGAAGCTCCGCCTTCCGTGATCTGGGCGCTCCACTCCAATTTCACTCCAATTCACGGCTGCACCGCCGTTTTGATTGTGCTACACTGTAGCTCATGAGGAAAACGTCGGTCCGTGAACTCCACATTCATACTTCGGAGCTTGTACGCGAGGCTGCGGAAGGTGGCACTATCGTGATCGAACGCCGGGGCGAACCCGTCGCGGAACTGCGCCCTATTACCGCTCCATCGCGGATGCCGGACGCCAAGAAAGCAGAGATTTTCGACTCCATGCGAAAGATCTGGGCTCGCATGCCGCAAGTCACCGACAGTACCAGAATCATTGAAGAAGATCGAGATCGATAACGCGCCGTGTATCTCGACACCTCGTATATTGCCAAATTCTATTTCAACGAACCCGAATCGCCGCGGGTGCGTGAACTTGTTGAAACCGCCGATACTATCCATTCGTCGCTGTGGGCGTTGGCCGAGTTCCACGGGGTAATTCATCGCCGCCTGCGCGAAGGCTCATTGTCGCCCAACGATGCGCACGAACTTTCCTCCCGTTTCTACGGGCATGTGCGGGAGGGCTTGTGGAAGCTTATACCCGTTCAGGAAGCTCTGCTGCGGAGAACCAGCGCCCTGATCGTTTCCGCTCCGCCGGATCTCTTCATACGCACGGCCGATGCGGTGCACCTGACAACCGCACAAGAGGCCGGAGAATGCGAAGTGTGGACTAGCGACCGCCACATGCTCGCATCCGCTGCCTACTTCGGCCTAACGGGCCGGTCTGTTTAGGGCCTGTGTCCGGCCAAAAGCTCCGGCACGCCTCAGGCGGAGAAATCCAAGGTTTTGTGCGCTTGTGCTACGATGTCATTGTGCGAACCACGCTCGACATCTCAGATGAGGCCTACTACCTCGCCAAGGCCATCGCCCGGGATCAGAACCGCAGCCTCGGACGAGTGGTTGGCGACCTGATTCTGCAATCGTCGAAAGGGGCGAGAGGCGCATCCATAAAGATGAGCGACTACGGTTTCCCCACTTTCCGTTGTGCCCGGCCGGTGACCACAGAGGACGTCAAGGCTCTCGATGACGAAGGATAAGGTCTACCTGCTCGACGCCAATGTCCTCATCGCACTGGCGACGCCCGAACACAGTCTAAACGCGCGCGCGGCCGCGTGGTTCCTTAAGGGGCACCGGTTTGCAACTTGCCCCGTCACGCAAGGCGCGCTTTTCCGTTTCCACCTGCGCGCCGGTGTGGAGGCAACGGCGGAATCGGCAAAGCTCCTGCTCGAATCCATTTCCTCCCTCCCGCGGCACGAATTCTGGCCGGACGATGTTTCTTATCTCGACATGCCAATCACAGGAATCGCCGGACACAGGCAGGTCACTGACGCTTACCTTGTGCTGTTGGCTCGGAAACACGGCGGTTCAGTAGCCACTATGGATAAGGCGCTGGCCGCTGTTCACGCAGGAACCACACTCCTCGCGTAGCTTTCTTGCCCGGCGAATAGCATGCGGCGCCTCACGCGGCCGCAAGTGCTTGAATCCGCTGGAAACCGCCTGGGCCGCCGGCGGCGGGCAAGCGCCGAAGTGACCGTACAATAGCGGACGAATGGGCGCCGGTCGGCGCATTATTGAGATTCGCCTACTACGGTGACAGTTTCGTGTCACAAGCAAGTACTGTGGGGCGGGTCCCCCGACCCGCGCCGAGCCCCCTCGCTCGGCCGTCGGACCAGGGGTCCGACGCGGGCGAGGGCGCCCGCCCCACCCGTGGTTGTCACTGTGTTGTGCGAGCCTCAATAGTTAGAGAACATCGCGACGAAATCCTGCGGGTGGCCAACCCTCCTTCGATTTGGGTGCGCCGTCCCTGAAATGGGAACCCGGCACGATCCTCGGCTTCAGAAACAACCGGAAGCAATACAATTAGTCGGTTTGTCCGCCCATAGACAAGGGGTAGCCTAGCGATATGAGCAAGCAGACTGCGCAATTACCAAATAATGGGGGTATCGCCTGGCCCCGCGCACCGGCCGTAGTTACGGCTTCGCTGGTCCCCTGGCTTCGCAAGGAAATCGAAACCGCCGCGCCGGCGCTGACGGTCCGCGGCAGTATCCTGCTCGCCTCCCAGATTGACAACACCTTGATCGCCGAACGCCTGCTCGCGCTTCTGGCGGGATTCTTCTCGGTAGTCGCGCTGCTGCTGGCGGGTGTCGGACTGTATGGCGTCGTCAACTATGCCGCCGTCCGCCGCACGCGCGAGATCGGCATCCGTATCGCGCTGGGTTCGACCCGCGGCGCGGTCGTGCGCCTGATCGTTTCCGGCGCCACCATGCCCGTCATTGCCGGAATCGCCGCCGGTATAGCCGCGGGTCTCGGCCTGGCCCGCTACCTCGCTGCGCAGTTATTCGGCGTCCAGCCCGCCGATTTCTGGAGTCTGGCTGCCCCGGTCGCATGCATCCTGATCGCCGCCGTCGCCGCGGTCCTTCCACCGGCTATTCGCGCCGCCAGCGCCGACCCGCTTGTTGCGCTGAGGTATGAGTGACCAAGCTTGTTTGGATGGCGGGCAATCATGCCCTAATCATGCCCTGGGGTCCCCTCAATAGGCGCTAACTTAGGGGTCCGGACGGCTTCCCACCCCGCTGTTGCACACACCGCGCACTGATTGTAGGACACCAGCCGATTTATCGGGAGTAATACGCCGATGCGGTTCCTCGGCCCGTTCGAGGCTCCTGGTGGTGCGGCTGCTCTCGCCGAGGCTTCCGCAGCCTCCTGCTCTCTTTCCACGGGTGCGCCATAACCCCGATAAAGCGAACGTAGGTCTCGTCGCTGGGGTACTGCATGCGCTCGCCAAGGCGGGAACGCCAGCTTGTCCCGCGCCACCGAGATGCGGAACATGCAGGCCCACAGGCCGCGCAGCGTCAGGCGGCCGTGAAAATGCAGCACTTCGGCGACCGGACCCGCCGGGCGCTTGGTTTACCCGTCCCCCGCCGATGTCGCATGCGATTGGGCCAATCGTTTCGGCCGTGCAAGCTACGGACAACGCATCGCCCAAGCCGTCCGAGGTCAGTTCACTGAAGGCTCTTCTGCATCTCAATCGCGAATGGATGCCCCGCGAAGCAACTCCCGTACGCGAGCGCGGCTACGCGCAGACCCTGGCGGGCGGCCTCCGCGGCCTCCTGCTCTCTTCCCGAGGCGCGCAACAATTCCATAAGGCGAACGTAAATCTCGACGCCGATATCCGGCTGCCGGCTCATCTGCTTTTGCTGGGTGGCGAGCGCGGAGCGCAGGTGACGCTCGGCCGCGGCCTTCGATCCATAACGGGCTTCCACAATTCCGGCGAACAGATCATGCCGGATGCGGTCCACCGCTGCAACGGACGGCAGGCGTCCCTCGACATTGCGCAAGCGGGGGAGCGCCCCCGGGTTTCCGGCGAGGGCCTCATACGCGGCCAGTTGCAGCGCCAGTTCATCGGGTCCCATAAACGCAGCCCGTCTGCGGGNNGAGCATTCCAATCCGGCTGTTCATGATGGAGGGAAAAAGGGGGTCGTTGCGGCGGGGGACTCGCAGCGCCTCCCGGTACATCCTTTCGGCGTCCGGCAAAGGTTCGCCGGCGTTTACCGCCATGAAGGCGGTGTCGTGCAGAGACCCACCGATTGAGCTGGGGTCGCTGACGCGCCAAATCGCCAAGGCTTCCCGGCACGCGGTGAGCGCGTCGGCGTAGCGGCCCTGAAAGCCGCGGGTATCGCAGAGATGCACGTAAAGACCGGCCGCAATCCGGGGCGAGCGGCCGCGAGCCCGCGCGAGCGTTTGGAGCCCAAGAAGCAGTTGCTTTTCCCCTTTCGCCGGCTCGCCGAGCACGGCATAAGTAAAGCCCAGCGTATCGCGCATGTCGGCTTCCGCCGCGGGATCGTCGCCCAGCGCCTTGCCGAGCCGGTCGCAGGCGCTATCCAGAACATCGCTGAACTGGATCGCATCGTGTTTGGCGCGCAGAGGGCTGTCCCAGTACGAGCTGGCGGAAACGAACGTGTGTTTTACGAACTCGGCGACCCGCTCGGCACGCAGGGCCTGGGCTCGCGCCTGCGCCGATTCATAGACACTGACAATGGTCAGGGTGGACAGCGCGGCCACCGACAGGGCGGTTGCCAATACCGCGAGCCAGTTGCGGGCTACAAACTTACGGGCGGCATACCAGGCGGAGTGCGGCCGCGCGTGAACCGGGCGGCCCTGGCGAAGACGCTCCAGATCTTCCTTCACCTCCCGTACGGATCCGTAGCGATGGGCCGGCTCGCTCTCGAGCATCTTGAGAACAATGGTGGACAGATCTCCCTCCATCTGGCGCCGCAGGCGCTCCCGGCTCGCCGACCGCTCCGCTGCGGCGTCCTGGGAAACTGCCTGTGCCGGCGCGCCAGGTGCGCGCCCATGCAGCACGCGATCCACCCCGTCGACGGTCGACTTTGGATCGCCAAACGGCCAAGCGCCCGTCAGCATTTCGTAGAGGATCACCCCCAGGGAAAAAATATCGCTGAGGGTGTTCACCAGTTCGCCGCGAAGCTGCTCCGGACTCGCATAGCGCGGAGTGAGCAAAGCGAACTGAGTTACCTG
>PMVV01000031.1 GCA_003166475.1 Bryobacterales bacterium
GACTGGCTGGAAAGCATGTACGTGCAGTATTCCGAGGGCCTGCCGGGTGCGGTGGTGGACCGCGCTACCCAGCGCATCTATTTCAGCGCCGCCGATGGGTTTGAAGGCCAACTGGAGGCGTTCTACGAGGCGGTGGTCGAACAGGACGTGGAACGCTTCGCCATCGGCCGCGACTACGCTTTGGGANNTTGGGATTGCACCTCTTCCTCGAAAGCCTCCCCCGCCTGGGAACCGGCCGGCCGCGCTGGGTGAAAGGACAAGTGACCGGCCCGTTCAGCTTCGCCATGACGGTCACCGACGAGAACAAGCGCGCGCTGGCCTACACTCCCGAATTCCAGGAAGTAGCGGTGCAGGGCATGGCGATGAAGGCCCGCTGGCTCGCCCGGCAGCTTCTGCGCGCGGCGGAGGGCGCTCTGGTGGTGCTGGACGAGCCATACCTCTGCTCGTTCGGTTCCGCCTTCGTCAATGTGCCGCGGCAGGATGTGATTGCGGCCCTCGACGGCGCGGTGGAAGCCATTCACCACGAAGGCGCCCTGGCGGGGCTGCATTGTTGCGGAAACACGGATTGGTCCCTGGTGCTGAGCACGGCCTTGGATGTGATCAATTTCGACGCGTACGAGTTCTTTCAGGGCCTCTCGCTCTACCCCGCCGAGCTGGACGCGTTTCTGCGGAAGGGCGGCATCCTGAGCTGGGGCATCGTGCCCCCTTCGCGGTCCGGCGCCGGCCTGGACCCGCGGGTCCTGCTGGCCGCGCTGGACGATCGCATCGGACAACTCGTGTCCAAGGGCATCGACCGCGCCCTGCTCTACCGGCAGGCTTTGCTCACGCCTTCCTGCGGACTGGCGACGGAGACCGTCGACAGGGCCGACCGCACCATGGATGCGTTGGTCGATTTGGCGTGCCTGGTTCGGGAACGCGAAGGGTTCGCATGATCGTCGCCGTCATTGGCAAGGGGGGCGTAGGGAAAACCACGATCGCTTCCCTGATCTTGCGGCGGCTGCTGGAGTCCGGAGAAACGCCCGTGCTGGCCATCGATGCCGACCCGTCCAACTGCCTGGGCCACGCGCTCGGCATCTCCACCGGGCGGACGCTTGCCGACCTGCGCGAGGAATTGCGCGACGGCGCGGACCGGCCGCTTTCGATGTCCTCCTCCGAGTGGTTCGCCCTCCAGGCCGAGGAGGCTATGGTGGAGAACGCCGGGTTCGATTTGCTGACTATGGGGCGTCCCGAGGGCAAAGGCTGCTACTGCTTCGTCAACAACCTGATTCGCGATCATCTGGACCGCCTCGCGCGTTCCTATCGCCATGTCCTGGTGGACTGCGAGGCGGGGCTCGAGCACCTTTCGCGACGGACCAGCGGCCGCCCGGACGTGCTGGTGTGCGTGGCCAATCGTTCGCGCATGGCGGCGGAGACCGTCCGGCGATCGTTGGACCTTTATCGGGACCTGCATGGCAGCCCTCCGCCCAGGGCGGACCTGGTGCTCAACCAGTGCGGAGCGGGGCAGACCGCCTCTGTGAGCGCTCCCTTTCGCCAGGTCCTCCTGGTTCCCCAAGATCCGCAAATCGCGGAGCTCGATTCCACGGGAGCCTCGCTGCTGAACTTGAGCCCGGCTTCTCCGGCGGTAGCGGCGCTGGCCGCCTGGGAGGTCCGCGGATGAAAGTGGCAGTCGTGGGAAAGGGCGGCGTAGGGAAAACCACCGTGGCCGCATCCCTGGCCCGCTGCTGGCGCGACCTTGGCTACCGGGTGGTGGCGGTGGATGCGGACCCCGACGCCAACCTGGCGGGAACGCTGGGCTACCGCGGTCCGGCCATCACCCCGCTGGTGCAATTGAAATCGTTGATCGAAGAGCGCGTCGGCGGCGGCGAGGGATGGGGCGGCTTCCTGCGCATGAACCCGCGCGTGGAAGACATTCCCGGGCAGTTCGGAATTGAAGTGGACGGCGTGCGCGTGCTGGTCATGGGCACCATCGAACGCGGCAAACGCGGCTGCGCCTGCCCCGAGAATATCCTGCTTCGCGAGGTGCTGAACCACCTGTTGCTGGGCGGTCGTGAGCGCGTGGTGGTAGACATGGAAGCGGGCATCGAGCACCTGGGCCGCGGCACGGCGGAGGGCGTGGACGCCATGCTGGTGGTGGTGGAACCGGGATGGGCCAGCCTGGAAACGGCGGCGCGCGTGGTTTCCCTGGCGCGCGACCTGGGAATACGGCGGGCTTACGCGATCGCCAACAAGATTGCGTGCGAGGCCGACCTGGACTTCGTCCGTACCCATCTGGCGGCGCCCGAGATCCTGGGCGTCCTGGGCTCCGACCGCGATCTGGAACTGGAGGCCCGCGCGGGACAACTCGACCGCGCCCGGCCATTTCATCGGGAAATGCTGCGAATTGCCGGAGTCCTCGGAGGCTGAAGACATGCCGAATCCACAGAATCGCTCCGCCGATCCCGCCGCGCGGGAAATGCTGGTCCGCGCCGCGGAATTGGGCGCCAAGACCGTCTGGGACCGTCACGACGACCTGAAGCCGCTGTGCGGATTCGGCGAACTCGGGCTGTGCTGCGACGTCTGCTACATGGGGCCGTGCCGCATCGATCCGTTCGGCGAACGTGCACAGGTGGGGGCGTGCGGCGCCGACGCGCACCTGATCGTGGCCCGCAANNGCGCGCGCGGTGGCGTGCGGCGCCGCGGCGCACAGCGATCATGGGCGCGAAGTGGTGGAGGTCTTGCGCGGCGCGGCCGAGGGTGGCTCCGCTTCGGGATACGCCATCTCCAACCTCGCGAAATTGATGGCGCTGGCGGCGGAATGGGGCGTGGAATCCGCCAACCGATCCCAGCGCCAGGTGGCGGCGGACCTGGCCGCCCGCATGGCTTCGCAATTCGGCTCGCAGGAAGGCCCGTTGATTCCGGCATTGCGCGCCCCCGCGGAGCAGCGCCGGCGATGGGAGAA
>PMVV01000120.1 GCA_003166475.1 Bryobacterales bacterium
CAGCCTTGCCGAAAGCTCACGCCCTATCCAGATGCCGGTCAACTTTCCGGCCCAGACCGTGAAAACACCGGCTGAGAACCTCTCGATTCCCGAACAGAACATCAAGGTACTCGACAAAGACCTGGTGACTGGCTCGCTGGATCTTAAATGGCTTCTGTTCGACGGCGGGATGCGAAAGGGCTGGCGGGAGCAATCCGGCGGCTGGCTGGACATGATGCGGCAGGAAGCCCGCCGCACCGATCTCGAGATCGCCGACAGCGTGAAGCGGTTCTACTGGGGCGCCGTGCTAGCCCGTCAGCTCCATCAACTCGGCGAGGACACCCTGGCGCGCATGGAGGCCACCTTGGAACTGACCGAGAGCATGTATAACGCGGGCTCCGAGAAAGTCAATAAGACCGATTTCCTGGACAACGAGGTGATGGTGGAGTCGGTGCGCGCGATGGTGGCCGACTTGGAGAAGAACGAGAAAATGTCTCAAGCGGCGCTGGCCAATACCATGGGAATGCCGTGGACCGCCAGTGTCGAGCCATCCGCCGGCGAGATTCCGTTCGAACCCCACGACTGGAGCCTTGAAGAATTGGTCGGCATGTCCTACCGGTTCAGTCCCGATTGGGGAAAGCTGGAAGCCGGGCTGCGGGCGGCCGAAGGGGCCGTCACTACGGCGAAGAGCGATTACTATCCCAAGCTCGCCCTGACGGGCGAATTGCACCGCTGGTGGAACGACGGCTACAACGCGGGCATGGCCACCGCCCAGAACCGCGCCGGGTGGGTGGCCGGTGTGGGAATTGAGGTCCCCATCTTTAACGGCTTTCTCACGCACAACAAGATCAGCGAAGCCCAGGCGCAAGTGAAGCAGCTCAAAGAGACTCAATTCCTGCTCCGGGAAGGGCTCGGCCTGCAAGTCAAGAACCTGGTTCTGGGGCTGGACGCGGCACTTAAGGCGGACCGTGCCACTTCCAGCGCCATGAAAGCGGCCCAGGACAATCGAGACCTGAACACCCGCGCCTACGAGAACGGGCTCGTCGAAACCGAGAAAGTAATCCGCGCCCAGCTCGTCGAGGCGCTCATGACCGCCCAACATTGCGTGGCGCGTTATCAGTACGCCGATCTGTTGTCGCAGCTCGGACTGATTGTAGGCACCGAGGTGCAGCAAAAACTCAACGCGGTGCGCTGACGAAAGAGGAGATGATGCCATGTTTTCGGGATTGCGCAAAAACGGGACGCCAGCCCGGTCATCCTCGCTGAGCGGCCTGTGCTTGGTAGCCGCCGCCGCTCAACTGGTGGCCGGCTCCGAGGCAACCACCCGCATGGCCGTTACGTCACCGCGCATGGCCATCTCCGACAAGGTGGTGATCGGAGTCAACCTCAGCGACGCAAGAGCGGCCATGATGGTCTGGACCAGGGAAATCATGAAGACCATAGACATCAGCGTGGCTATCAATCAAGAAGTTGTAAAGCCGAGCGACCAGCTTCTGGCGGCCATCCGCGGCGGGACAGTGGACCTGTTCTGTCTCACCGCCCAGGAATACCGGCAGGTAGCCCCGTATGTAGATACCAGCCGCATCATCGCGGACGATTATGGCGGGGACGAGTTGCTGCTGGTGGTGCGCGAAGGCAGCGGCATTGTGAATCTGGCCGGTCTGCGCGGCCGGTCCGTGATCCTGCAGGAAAGCCCGAGTACCGGTCTTGCCGAACCGTGGCTAACGGTCTCGCTATGGCGGGAGGGTCTCGAGTCTCCCGCGCAGTGGCTCAGCCGCATGACCAGAAACACGAAGCTTTCTCAAGTCGTTCTGCCCGTGTTCTTCGGGCAGGCCGACGCCTGTGTGGTGACCCGCCGCGGCCTGACCACCATGTTTGAACTCAACCCGCAACTCTCGCGGAAGCTGAAGATCGTGCTCGCGTCGCCGAGGATGGTCAGCGCCTTCTTTGCCTGGCGCAAAGACTTTCCCGCCCATCTCAAGAAGCCACTCTTCGACCGGCTGGTCCAGCTTAAGTCGAGCCCGGCGACCAGGCAGATCCTGACGCTGTTTCAATCGTCGGGCTTCGCTGCTTTTGACGCCGACTGCCTGCGACCGGCCAACTCCTTACTGGAAGCCTACGAGCGGCGCCGGGAGACCCAGGCAGGCAGGCTGAAGTAAATACCATGCGGCCAGCGGTCAAACGCTTCTTCTCGTCGCGACGCGCCCGGCCATGGCTGTGCGCTGTGCGGCGGCGGCCGTTATTGCTGGTGTCCTTACTCCTGGCGGCACTTTCAATGCGGGCAGCGCCGGCCGCGTCCGCAGGTCCGGATGCGCCCCAAGCGTTGCGCCGCGTGCACATGGACGTGCTCTACAGCGCCAGCCTGCTGCATGCCGCCGGCAAGAACGAGGCCCTTCGAGCCATACGGCTCTGGGTCGAGACCGTCGTCCGCCAGAGGGGTTGTTTGATGGATTGCAGCGTCTCGATAGCCGAGGACCTGCCCGAACTGAAGAGGCGCGTGCAGGGAGGTCCAGTGAGTCTGGTGCCGCCGGTGGACCCCGAGGACCTGGAGCGAGTGAGAACCCTCTACACGAAGTACCGGCCGATCTCCGGGAAAACGGCTGCTGCACAGACGGCAGTGCCCGGCGGTGTGCGCCTTGGGGTAAGGCCATGACGCTTCTCGCGCGAATCTCTCTTCGCTTAGGCCAGGCGCCTGAGTGGAAGCGCAGGAATTCCTTGAAACTGGGCCTCGCTCCATCCCGAATTCTCAGGAGCATCGGCTTCCGCATCTCCGCAACATGCTGGCTGGTGACCCTGCTGACGCTGGCGCTTTACGTCACGGTGAATCTGCCGCAGCAGAAGAAGGACCTGCGCGATGCTTTGAAGTCCAAGGCGCAAGGCGTCTCTTCCTCCGTGCAGGAAGTAACGGCGGGCGCGGCGATGTCGGAGGATTACAGCACGGTCGTGGACCACTGCGTCCAGGTGCTGAAAGGCGACGAAGCCATCGAGTATCTGGTCATCACCAAGGCCGACGGGTTCTCGGTCGTCGTCGACAGAAACGGGTGGCGAACCGAGACGTTGGGCCGGTTCTGGCGCCCGGTGTCGCGTGAAGTAGTCGGTGAGATCGCCTATGTCCCGCTCGTCGGCGAACGCGTCTTCCGCTATGCCAGGCCCCTCGACTACTCGGCCATCCAATGGGGCTGGGTGAATGTCGGGCTCTCCACGGCAGCTTACGACCGCAGCGTTGCCAGGGTATACCAGCGTTCCGCACTGCTAGCCGTTCTCGGCGCCGGCCTCAGTCTGCTGGTTTCGTTCGGCCAAGCCCGCAGGTTGGTCAGGCCGATTATTACTCTGCAGGGCGTTGTCGGGCAGGTTGCCAGCGGAGATCTTTCGGCTCGGGCGGAATTGCGGAACGGGGATGAAGTGGACGATCTGGCCCGCTCCTTCAATAGCATGGCCGACACCATCCTGGATCGCAACCGCATCCTGGAAAGCGTCCGCTTTGCCGCCCAGCAACTGCTCAGCGCGGATGACTGGACCGGCATTGTGGACGAAGTTCTGGCCAAGATCGGGCAAGCGGCGGGAGTGAGCCGGGCGTACGTCTTCGAGAACGGCCTCGCGCCCGACGGCGCCCTTTTGAGCACCGAGCGCTACGAATGGTTGGCGCCGGGAATTCACTCCACCATCGCAAACTGGCAGAGCTTTGCGTGGACCGGAAGCTTGCTGGAAGAGTGGGCCGCGAGACTTGGCTCCGGGCAGGTGGTGTCGGCCAGTTTCCCCCAGGCCGGCGAACAGTACCGCGGAAAAATCGACCAGTCGCTTCGCTCGGTTATTTCGACACCCATCCGGGTAGGGGACGTCTGGTGGGGCCTGCTGGGCTTCGACGACTGCGTCCGCGACCGCCAGTGGGGCGACGCCGAAAAGGACAGCTTCCAGACCGTCGCCGATATGTTCGGCGCCGCCATCGCCCGTCAGCGTGCCAAACAGGCCCTGTTGGAGGTCAACGAGAACTTGGAGCGCCGGGTCCTCGAACGCACCCGCGAACTGCAACAGCAAGTCGGAGCCAAGGAAGAGGCCTATGCGCAATTGGCCGATGCGCAGCAGCGCCTCATGGCCTTGTCCCGCCAGGCCGGAATGGCCGAAGTCGCCACCGGCGTCCTGCATAACGTGGGCAATGTGTTGAACAGCGTCAATGTCTCCGCCACCATCGTCGCCAACAAGATCCGGGACTCTCGCATTGCCAACGTGGCCGCACTATCCGGCATGCTGCAGGAACACTCCGGCGATTTGCCCGATTTCCTCACCCACGACCCGAAAGGGCAGCGCGTCGTGCCCTACCTGGCAAAACTGGCCAGCCATCTCGAACAGGAGCGTCAGGTCATGCTGCGAGAACTGGAGTTGCTGACGTTACACATTGGGCACATCAAGCAGATCGTGGCGACCCAGCAGAGTTACGCCAAGGTATCCGGCTTGATCGAGGTCGTCTCTCTCGCGGACCTGGTGGAGGATGCGATTCGTATCGTGGAGCCCGGACTCGGCCGGCACGGCATTCATCTGGAGCGCGTCCACGAAGCGGTCCCGCCGGTGGCCGTCGATAAGCACAGCATCCTGCAGATTCTGTTGAACCTCCTGCGCAACGCGAAACAGGCCCTCAAGGATTCGGACCGCGAGGAGAAGAGCATTCTGGTCCGCATCCGCCGCTGGGGCGAGGACCGCATCCGCATCTCCGTCGAGGACACCGGGGTGGGACTGCCGCCGGAGAATCTCACCCAAATCTTCTCCCACGGATTCACCACCCGCCGCGACGGCCATGGCTTTGGCCTGCACTCCGGAGCCAACGCCGCGCGCCAGATGGGCGGCGCGCTGTGGGCCGAGAGCGACGGCCCCGGGCGCGGCGCCACCTTCACCCTGGAACTGCCTATGAGCGCCAGAGAAACCGTAAAGGAAACACAGCCCGTATGAATTCATGCGATACCGATAATCCAGTCTACCGGGTACTGATCGTCGACGACAATCAGGCCATCCACGACGACCTGCGCAAGATCCTCATCGGGGAAGGCGGAGGACCCGCCGAACTTCTGGGAGACGAAGAGTTGCTGTTCCAGAAGGTGGAGATCCGTGGCCCACGGTTCGAGATCGATTCCGCGTATCAGGGTCCGGACGGCCTTGCCATGGTGGACCGGGCAGTGGCCGAGGGCCGTCCCTATGCGCTGGCTTTCGTGGACGTCCGGATGCCGCCGGGATGGGACGGCGTGCAGACCGTTGTGGAACTCTGGAAAGCATATCCTGACTTGCAGGTGGTCATCTGCACCGCGTACTCGGACTACTCCTGGAACGAGATTGTCGGCAAGCTCGGCCATTCCGATAGTCTGCTCATTCTCAAGAAACCGTTCGACAACATCGAAGCCATTCAGTTGGCTCACGCGCTTACCAGGAAATGGACGGTGAGCCGCGAGGCCCGGGCCAAGCGGCAGGATTTGGAGCGCATGGTGCAGCAGGCCACCGTGGAGCTGACCTATCACGCAAACCACGACGAGCTCACCGATCTCCCCAACCGCCGGTTGTTCGCCGACCGGCTGGCTCAGGCCATTGCGTTAGCGCGGCGCCACGGGGAGAAACTCGCCCTGCTGTACATCGATCTCGACGGCTTCAAGCTGGTCAACGACACCTTGGGCCACACCCTCGGCGACCTTCTTCTGTGCGAGGTGGTCAAGCGCATGAAGGACCGCTTGCGCCAGTGCGACACGCTGGCTCGCATGGGGGGCGATGAGTTCACCTTGATTGCGACGGAGTTGACGGAACCGGATGCCGCGCAGGTCTTGGCACAGCGCCTCCGGGAAGTGCTCCTGGCGCCGTTCCGGATCGACGGCAACCAACTGTTTGTCACCGCCAGCGTGGGAATCGGCATCTACCCGCAGGATGGGCGCGACCCAACGGATTTGCTGCGGAACGCCGATGCGGCCATGTACGCAGCCAAGCGGGAGGGAAAGAACCGCGCCCTCTTCTTCACCCCCCAGATTGGCCAGGCGGCCAACGATCGCCTGGATTTCGAAACGCATCTGCGCTCGGCGCTGGAAAACGGTGAACTCATGCTGCACTACCAGCCTGAGTTCGAGCTCACCAGCCGGCGGCTCGTGCGCTTTGAAGCGCTGCTCCGATGGGATCATCCCACCCGCGGCCTCGTACCACCCTGCACTTTCATTCCCATCGCGGAGGAGTCCGGCCTGATCGTGCCGATTGGCAACTGGGTCCTCGCGGAGGCCTGCCGCACGGCAAAAAAGTGGAATGAGGCCGGCTGCACCGGGGTGCCCGTGGCGGTCAACGTCTCGGCCCAGCAATTCTGCCGTCCGGATTTCATCGATACGGTGCTGGGCATCGTGAAGCAGACGGCGATCGGCCCCGGATTGCTGGAACTCGAGCTTACCGAGACTGCCATCGTGCGCGATCTGGAAGAGATAGCCCCGAAGATCGGAAGGTTGCGCGAACTGGGAATTCCCGTATCGATCGACGACTTCGGCAGCGGATACTCGTCTTTCAGCTATCTTGAGAAACTCCCGGTCGCATCGGTCAAGATCGATCGCTCCTTCGTCCAATGCCTGGAATTCGCCCCCAGAGCCCGCTCCGTTGTAAAAGGCATGGTGGCGCTCGCCCACAGCATCGGACTCAGTGTCGTGGTGGAAGGCGTCGAAACCGCGGGACAGCTTGAGGCTTTGTTCGAATCCGAAGCCGACGACGTGCAGGGCTTTCTGCTCGGCCGTCCGGCCCCTGTGGAGAAGCATCTCCCGAAACTTGCGGAACTCAAACCGGCGGCAGTCGCGGAAACCGAAGCGATACTGATCCACTGATGGTGTCACAGGACCCGCGTTTTTGGGCTTTATGCCGCGGCAGCCGGCGGCCGGATCCAGTACCAGAGCAGCGCGGCTACCGCCGCCAGAGCCGCCGAGACCATTAGCGCCGCCTCCCATCCGATGGATGCCGCCAGCACCGGCGTCAGCGCGGGAGAAATCAGGCCGCCGATGTTGCTGCCCATGTTCATGACGCCGCCGCCAGCGCCGCTGCGCGCTCCCGCCACCGCGGTCATGGTGGCCCAGAACGGCCCCTCGACGCTGAGCACCAGCGCCGTAGCGAGCGCCAGGCAGATCGCCGCCAGATACGCGTGCTGCGTGTGGGCGCCCACGGCGATGAAAACGCCCGAGCCTGCCAGTCCGGCCATCGGAATCGCGCGCCGGTCGCAGCGAACCCGGTCGAATAGCCAGCCGCCTAGCGGAATGGAGACGATGGACAGCAGCCACGGCAAGCTGCCGAACAGCGCGCCGCGCAACAGGTCGAAATGGCGCACCTCCACCAGGTAGAGATAAAACCAGAAGACGAAGATGTAGCCCACGTAGCCTTGGAGCGAGTAGCTCAGCGTCAACAGCACGAAACTGCGGGACTGTGGCCGTCCGGACGGCGCGGCGGCTAGGCTGCCGTCGCTCGCCTCCTCGGCCGGCCCGGCCGTCCGTTGCCGGATCGACATCCACGCGCAGCCCACGGCGAGCGCGGGGAGGGAAGAAACCATCAGCGCCGCGCGCCATCCCCAGCGCACCATCAGAAACGAAATCAGCGGCGGCGCAATGGCCGAGCCAAGGCCGATCGCGGCAACCACCAGGCCGTTGGCCCGGCCGCGCTGGGCTGCCGGGATCGTGCGGGAAATGGCTTGCGCCGCTGCGGGGAAGGTCGGCGCCTCGGCCACACCCAGGGCGCAGCGCGCGCACAGCAGCGCCCCCACGCTCGCCCCCGCGCCTGCTATCCAACCCGTCGCCGCCACCCACGCCAGCGCCGCCCATCCGAGCACGCGCGGCGCGCCGAAACGGTCCGCCAGCATTCCACCGGGAATCTGGCACACCGCGTAGCCGACCAGGAATGCGCTGAATACCCGCCCCATCGCCTGTTGGGAGAGCCCCAGTTCGCGCATCATCAGCACGCCCGCCACCGAGACGTTCACCCGGCAGAGGTAACTCGCGGTGGCCGTAGCGGAGAGCAGCGCCACCCGCCGCCAGGGCCGCATCACGGCCGCACCAGGCGTTTGTGCACCAGGCATTTGTGCATCAGAATCTCGGAGGCGCCGGCCATCGCGTAATCCGGAAACTCTCCGACTTTCACGTAACCGCGGCGCTCGTACAACTCCCGCGCCCGAGTGTTGAACGACGAGACGCACAGAAACATGTGGCGCGCCTCCGGAAGCCACCGCTCCGCGGCCTCGATCAGCGCCGAGCCCAAGCCCTGCCCGCGCACGGCGGCGCTGGTGGCGATAGAGGCGATGTACGGCGAACCGGCAACGCCCGTCGGGTGCAGCAGTAGGAAGCCGCAGCGCGCGCCGGCACGGCGTGCCATCAGCATCACAAACTCGGGGCCACGGCAGCGGGCCAGGCACGTGGCGAAATCGCGGCCCAGGGTGAGCCACGGCTCGCTGGACGCCATGAGCTTCGCGGACCACTCCCGGTCCGAGTCGCTGGCAAGGTCAATCGCTATATCGGTCATCGCACGCAGAGTTAGCTTAGTTTAGCCGATTGAAGCGCGGACCGGAAATGCATCGCGTCGAACGGAAATTAGGGAGCGGCCGCCTCGTCCGCCGGCCCAAACTTCCGGATACCCGACCAACCAGACTGAATCGAGTCAACGGCAGTCTGACGCTGTTAACGGCTAAGAGGCTCGGGTCGCTCTGTATGAGCCAACGCGGTCCGCGACACACCAGCGTTTCGGCATCAATCGCGGAGGCCGCGCCCCAGCGTCGCGCGGCCGTCCGGAGGCGGTGCTGAGTCTACGAATGCGGCGAAAGAGCGATTACTGGACACCGCAAATACTGCCGTTTAATTCACCGTTCCATCGTCCGCTCACGCCAAACGGGCTGTTCGCATCGGTCCAAAGGATGAATGGGCCCGCGACTTCCAGGTGTCCCGAAGCAGATGCGAATCTGTGGGTACCACTCACAATGTTCACGGTGGCCTTGTAGCTGCCCAACCAATTCGCAGCGGGCCAGACCACGAGGGCCTGAGGGACTTCATAGGTGAAACTGTCCAGACAGTCACTCGGTCCGCCCCAAACCGGTCCAGACGCGAAGCAGACCTTGTACACCCCCCCTTTAAGGAACGAAACTGCTCCTTGTCCGTATTGAGTCCCATCGCTGCCGGACAAGCCGCCGGAGAGGAACTCGCCGGCAACGCTGGTAAAGACCGGGCCACCCCAGGTGTCGGTAGGCGCGAACTGATTTGCACTGGGCAGGGTGCCCTGCACCATCCCGTGAAATGCCTTGCATCCCTGCTGCGCCTGCGCCTGCGCCTGCGAACCGGGCACCGGGAGAAGGATGGCTGCGATTGCTAGAACGAAAACGAAGGTCGATGTAACTATGCTCTTCCGTATCATGTCAAGCCTCCTTTAGGCTGAATTTCGTCGATTTCCTCGATCCTGCATACTGATGCTCCTTGAACAAGCTTTTCACTCGCCATGCGTTCTTGCAATGAACTGCGTCTGATCGTTGCATGAACTTCTCACGAACGGCCCTGAAAGAGAGGCGCACCAGGGAGGCAGATAACCCATGAATCGCAGTCTGCGCCAAGGAGTTATACTTGCCGGAGGAAGAAATTCCGCTCTATGCTGGTCCCTGCCCCATCGCCGCCCCGAACGCGCTTTGGCCGGTTTGAGTTGGACTTGGCCTCAGGGGAACTCTTTAGAGACGGACACAAGGCCGCACTTCCACCGAAGGCTTTTGAGGTGCTCAAAGCCTTGCTCGAACGGTCCGGCGAGGTTGTCACGCGCGAGCAATTGCGAGGGAGGCTTTGGGCTGCGAACACCTTCGTTGAGTTCGACGACAGCCTGAACCACGCAGTCAAGAAGCTCCGCCAAGCGTTAGGAGACTCGCCCGAGGATCCCGAGTTCATCGAGACCCTGCCTCGGTACGGTTACCGCCTGATCGCCTCCAGTGCCCGCGCGACAGACACGCCGCCGAGGATCCGGTCTCTAGCCGTACTGCCCCTGGACAATCTTTCCGATGACCCGCAGCAGGAGTACTTCGCCGATGGAATGACCGACGCCCTCATCGCCGGCATATCCACGATCCGGGCGGTGAAGGTCATCTCCCGCACCTCGGCGATGCAGTACAAAGGCGCGAAGAAGCCGCTGCCGCAGATCGCGCGCGAGCTGAGAGTGGACGGAGTGATCGAGGGAACCGTTCAGCGCTCCAACGAGCACGTGCGGATAACGGTGCAGCTCATCTATGCCGCCACCGATGCCCACTTGTGGGCGGGGAGCTATGAGCGCGACTTTCGGGATGTGCTGACCTTGCAGGGCGAGGTGGCCCAGGCCGTTGCGCGGGAGATCAAGGCTGCGCTGGCACCGGAGGAAGCAACGAGCCTGGTCTCCGCCAGCGCCGCCTCGCCTAAGGCATACGAGGCCTATCTTAAGGGACAGTTTCACTGGTACAAGCTTTCTCCAGGGCACCTGGATAGAGCCCTCAGCTATTTTCAGTTTGCCTTGGAAGAGGACCCCCGCTGCGCTTTGGCGCAAGTCGGGATCGCCAACGTCTGGTTGGTGCGGACCGATGCCGGATTCATGCTGCCCGGTGAAGCGTTTCCGAAGGCTAGGGCGGCCGTTTTGAAAGCTCTGGAACTCGATGAAGCGCTCGCCGAAGGTCACATTGCTCTCGCCAATGTATCACGGCGCTCTACGACCGGGATTGGCCCGCCGGCGAGAGGGAATTCCGGCGCGCTATCGAGCTCAATCCCAGCAGTGCGGATGGTCATTTCATGTACGCCGACTTTCTGATTTCGATGAAACGTCCGGAGGAGTGGGCGGTCGAGATGCAACGAGTTCTGGAGCTCGACCCCCTCAACCCATTTTTTCAGTGTTTCTACGGTTGGCACCTGGTGTACCTCGATCAATGCGATGACGCTATCTTGCAATTCCGCGAGTCTCTTGCGGCCGATCCGAATTTCCCGTCGGCGCGCATGGGGCTTTGGGGCGCTTATTACAGGAAAGGAATGCATGAAGACGCCCTGGCGGAGGCTGGGAAGTTCTTCGCCGTTTTGGGCGACCACGAAGTAAGCGAATCCCTACGGCGCGGCTATGCAGAAGGTGGTTACTCAACAGCGATGCAGTTCGCGGCGGAGATATTAGTAAAGCGTTCGGGGCGCTGCTACGTTCCGAGTGTGCGCATCGCACGATTGTATGCCCATGCAGGAGAGAACGATCAAGCGATGGAATGGCTGCAGAAGGCCTTTGAACAGCGTGAAACGCCTTTGATGCACCTCAGCGTAGCCTGGGATTGGGACGTCCTGCGCGACGACCCACGCTTCCGGGAATTGCTGCATCGTGTCAGCTTGCCGGAATGACGAGAGGCCGGAAGGGGTGGGGTTACCATGGCATCGGGAAGTTGGACGGCAAATCCCGTCTGTTCATAGCGGCCCATATGCCGTGAACCACCACCCGGGATGATCCGCGCTCCAATTGCACACCGGCGCGGGAGCCAGCCAGTCCATTCCCGAATCTCCGCCGATGGGCGCTCCGGGCGGCGCGCCGGGAGCGGGCATGGGCTGCGCCGGGTCAGCCGGCCGCTCCAGGAAGCGCTTGATATCGGCGGCCAGCAACGCGCGCTGCGCCTGTTCGGCCTCGCCCGCGGCGGCCTCGCTCTTCAAACGCGTGGCCAGCTTCGCCAGCTTCCACGCCGCGATGGCGCGCACCTGGCCATTGGACGCGCCGGTGGCCAGCCACATCACGCGATCCACCAGCACGCGCTCCTCGGCGCGGCGCACCTCGGCTTCGTAGGGCGATGCGGCGGGCGCATCGAAGGTAGCTTTCGTCAACCGGTCGATTACTTCTTCCAGCCCCGGCAGCCCAGGATCGATGGCGTGCTGCGCCACCATGCGGGCCGCGCGGTCCAACTGCAGCACGAAGCCGATGGTGACATCCGCGGCCACCGTGGCCGGACTGAGCGGATCGAAGCCGTCGCCCGTGGTGCGCGGAAACAGCTCCCGGTGACGCCCGAAGCCCGGCGGCCGCGGCGGAATCGCGTCCAGCACCTGCTTGGGCACCGTCAACTCGGCGGGTTTCAGCGTGTTGGCCAGAGCCTCCAGCGCCTTCCGCTGATTCGCGGCCGATTCCCACTTCACGGGCGTGCGCCCATCGCCCCGCATACCGTAAATGTATTCCTGGCCGCCGATCGAGGACGCCGCCGATTCCACCGAGTAGCGATGATACATGAATATAGGCACCAGCGGCTCTTCGATCGTCGCCATGGGCGCGCCCGTGCGAATGGTATGCTCGCCCAGGCGATTCAGCGCGGCACGGCGAATCTTCATAATGCGATTCAACTCGTCGGCCTGGTTCACGCCGTTGGACCACTGATCCACGCCCGGGCGAATGCCGAGGTCCTGGTTCGTCATATAACGCAGATCCTTGGCCCACGCTTCGTCGAGGATGCGCGCCAGCGCCGCGGATTCGTCCCCCGGCGGAAGCTGGCTGTAACCGTACCGGATCGACACCTTGTCCCATTCCCCGATGCGCGCCGGATACGCTTGCGACAGATCGATCGTCCCGTCCGGCAGCAGCTTCTCTTGCGGATGCGGGTAGTCCATCACGGAGATCCATCCCTGGCTGCTGTCGTAGTAATTGTGGCCGAGCCCAAGCGTGTGGCCGACCTCGTGCGCGGCGAGCTGCCGTATACGAGCCAACGCCGCCTGATAAAGAATATCGGGCTTTTCGCCGCCCGTGGTGTAGGGCGACAGCAGCCCTTCGAAGATGAGGTAATCCTGACGGTCGCGCAGCGAGCCCAGCGTGACCGTGCCTTTGATGATCTCGCCGGTACGCGGATCGCTGACCGTGCCGCCAAAGCTCCAGCCGCGCGTCGAGCGGTGCACCCAGTTGATCATGTTATAGCGAATGTCCATGGGATCGGCGCCATCGGGCAGCACGGCTACCTTGAACGCGTTCCGGAAACCGGCGGCTTCAAACGCCTGGTTCCACCAGCTTGCGCCCTCGATGAGGGCCTTGCGCACGTCCTCCGGCGCGCCCGGATCCACCCAATACTCGATGGGTTTCACCGCATCGCTAATGGCGGCAGCCGGGTCTTTCTTCTCCAGGCGATGGCGCTGAATGTACCGCCGGACCATGGGTTCGCCGATAGGCGTGCTGTAGTCCACAAAGTTGGGGCCGCCGTAGCCGGCGCGCGGATCGTCAAGCCGCGGCCGGTAGTTGTTGTCCGGCAATTCGACCAGCGAATAGTGTTCGCGCAGCGTGACGGCTTGCGCGGTGGGCGCGACGCTGCCCACGGTGCCGGAGAACAATCCGCCGCCGAAGCCGGGCCCGCCACGGGAGGCCGCGGTGCCCAGGGAAGCCCCCGGCGCGGGGACCTGGATCGGGGGCGGTCCTTGCGTTGGCGCGAAGCCCCCGCCGCCACGTCCGCCGGATGCCTCATACGTGAAGGTCAGCGTCACTTCGATCTCGGTGTTCTTGGGGAAAGCTTTGGTGCGTGGCAGGTAGACGGCGCTGCGTGTGCGATCGAGCTTGTACGCGGCGCCGCCGGAGAGCGCGTTGCCGGCGCCCGAGCCGTCGCGGACGAAGAAATCGGTGGCATCCACCAGCAAGCGGCCGCTCGTCTCGGCCCCCACGGTGAAACCCCAGAGAATAGACTTGGCGAACGAGTCCTCCACCGAACGCCGCTCGGCGGGATTGGCGCTCGACGAGCGAAACGACTCGTTCCCCTGTACCAGCAGCACCTTGGGACCGACACGCTGAAACGAGACGAGCTTGCCGCCGTCTTCCGTCCCGCGGTCGAGGCCCATGTCGTTCGACCCCAATCCGGCGGCGATGCCGGTGGCCAACAGGAAATCCTGGTCGAGGCGCGCTACCTCCAGCCACAGATTGCCGGTGCGCTCCTCCCAATACAGCGGGAAATAGCCGTCCAGCTTGCGCAGACCGGAGGTCCGCTCCTCGATGCTGGGTAACTTCTGCGCGTAGAGCGCGGGCACCAGCAGGCACAAAGCGAAGGTTGCGAACGAACGAAAAGCTCTGGACATCCCGAAGAATCCTCAGGCTTTATTGTAATCGTGGGGCAGGCCCTCGGCCTGCGGCGGCCTCTCAGGCCGCGCGTGTGCGAGTCTTACGCCCCACCGGCGGCAGTGCGCAGATCGCCGGCCGATTGGTCGATCTCCAGCTTGTGCATCTTGTACAGCAACGCCTTATAGTCGATCCTGAGGATCTTGGCCGCCTGTTTGCGGTTCCAGCGGGAGGCGTCTAGCGCCCGCAGGATGGCTTCCGTCTCCGCCTTCCGTTTGGCCTCGTTGACCTTCTCCAGACTGGGGAAGCCCAGACTGGATCCGATGCTCGATGCGGCGCCGGCCGGCTGGAAGCGGATCACGCCGTCGGGAAGAGATCCATGGGCGCTCGCGGAGAGCTGACGCACGATCTCGTCCGGGTTCTGCAACACGAGCAGCCGGCACATCATGTTTTCCAACTCCCGCAAGTTGCCCGGCCACTCGTATTCGAGCATGGCTTGCCGCAGGGCAGGCGAAAGCAACGAGTCGGACGGCCCCTCGGTGCGATGCTTGCGCAGGAAAAACTCCGCGGCTGCCGGGATGTCCGCCTTGCGCACCCGCAGCGCCGGCACGCGGATATTGATCACATTGAGCCGGTAGTACAAATCGGCGCGGAACCGGCCGGCGTCGATGGCTTTGCGGAGATCGCATTGCGTGGCAGCCATCACGCGCACGTCCAAAGGGCTACGGTCCTCGCCGCCGGGACGCTCGCATTCGTCGTCTTCGAGGACGCGCACCAGCTTGCCCTGCAGCCGGATGTCCATATCGCCGACCTCATCGAGCAGAATGGCGCCGCCATGTGCAAGCTCGTTCCCGGCCAATTCGCCCGGCAGCGCGGCGCAGTTTAGCTTAAGGAACGGCTTGCGGGCGCGCGGGGACTGGGCGTGAATCCGGCGCGCGAGCGCTTCTTTGCCCGCGCCGGTCTCGCCTTCGATGAGGAGCGGCAGGTCCGAAGCAGCCACCCGCCGCCAGGTCGCTCGCATGTCTTTCCCCATCCAGCTTTCGGTGAGGCAAGCTTCGAGTTCGGTCGCCGGATGGCTCTCGACAGCCGGCGCGACAGCCCGCGGCCCGCCTTCCAACGCACTCTGAATCGCCAGGATGAGGTGGTCGTGGTCAATGGGCTTGGCCAGAAAATCCGTGGCGCCGGTCCTCATGGCCTGGACCACGTTGGTGGTGGCGGCCGCCTCGGAAAGCATGATCACCGGTTGGTTGCGTCCAGTGTTCCGCATCTCGCGCAGTGTTTCCAGACCGTCCTTGCGCGGCATCTCAAGATCCAGCAATACCAGCGAAATGGCGCGATTGGCGGCGAGGCAGGCTAAGGCCTCCTCGCCATCTTCGGCGATTGCGGCGCCATATCCGAGGCACCGGACCACCATTTGAAAGTAGCTGCGCGCGTCCGCATCGTCCTCCACGACGAGAATAGTCTTACCGTCTCTCATGCTTTTTCCGGGACCGATCCTCCCAATGCGTGTCACTCAATTAAACTAGCCAATCGGGTAAGTGTCAATTCCAGACTTGCCTTAGATGCCTCTAAGGGCTCGCCTGGTAGTCATATCAGGAATCCCTGAGGCAGGACCGGCTTCAGCCAGTCAAGATCAGATAGACCGAACCGCTGCCACTCTCGCCGGTAGCGGCGCGCGAGACAGCGGATTCCGCAGCGCGCGCCCAAAGCCTTCGAAACGCACCTGCATAACGTCGCCATCCTCCAGCCGCACGCCGTCTCCGAAGCTGAATGCGTCTGCACCGAAGAAGTGAATATGCAAATCGCCCGGACGCCGGTGGAATTCGAACTTGAAGTGATGATGTTCGATATTGGACAGGCTGTGGCACATGGCGCTCTCTCCGGTCCGTATCTCGCGCGACCAGAGAATCCGGCCGCCGCGGGCGACCGACACCTCTCCGGGCGCCGCATCGAAATCGCCGTCCACCACGAGTTCCGGGCCGATGGCGCACGTGCGCAGTTTCGAGGCCGCCAGATACAGGTAGTTCTTCCGCTCCAGCACGTGATCGGAAAACTCATTACCCGCCGTGAAGCCGATCCTTCGCGGCGAACCCTCGGCGTCGATCAGGTACACACCCGCCACTTCGGGTTCTTCTCCGCCATCCTCGGCGAATCCCGGAACAGTCAACGGCTCATTGTGGGCCCGCAGTACGGTGCCACACCCCTTGTAAAACCATTCGGGCGCAACCCCCGCCTCCCCCGGCGCCGGTTTGCCGCCCTCGACGCCCGATTGATACATGCGCGTGCTATCGGTGACGGCCTGCGCCGCCACATGCATCGCATCGCGATTTTTGGCGCTAGCCTTGTGCGTTAGCCCGGTGCCGCTTACCAGGCATCGCGCCGGCTCGACGGGGTGATCGGCCGATGGACAGATCCGCCAGCCGGACTTGCCTGCGTACACGGCGTCGTAGTCGACAAATTCATGGGACGCGCGGCGTTCGGTTCCCTCCGCGAGCGAAACGCCTTCATTCAGGCACTCCCACGCGAGGTCATAAACGGACCGGCAGCCCTCCAGCAATCGAAGCCGGGGCTCCTCGACGAGGGCCACGCGGCGACCTTCCGAGCATGTTAACTGAACGAGTCTCAATTCGGTAGTATAGCGGGTCAGTTTGCAATTGGAGGGCGGGNNAGGCCGACGTGGGCGTCGACCGCCCGGACCATCCTTCACGCCGTAAGCGTCAGAATCGTACTGGCGTAGTTGATCGGCCCGCTCAGGGTGTATTGCGCTTGCACGCGCGGGAGGTACACGCCGGGAGCGACCGGATTGCCATTGTTGTCGGTTCCGTCCCAAACCACGGTTTCCACGCCCGCGGGCCGCTGGGTCCAGCCGTGCAGGGTTTTCACCGGCACGACGCCGGGCGTTGTGTCGCTGTCCTGTATGATTTCCACCAGCGTGTAGCACGCTTGCGGCATTTTATAGGAAATGCGGGCCGATTGGCCCTGCTTCAGGGGATTCGGATTCGAATTCGGGTGCCAGACGGTGGGAGGCGTGCCGGCTGGTTTGAACGGCACCGGCGTGTAAGCATCCCCCGTCACGGTGACGCCGTCGGTGACGCTCGTTGGTCCCATGCCGAGACTGCCCGCGTAGTACAGGTACGGTACAGTAACCTGGGGGATCGCTATGGCCTGTAGCGCGACCAAATCGACCGCCGTCGGATTGAGACCGGCGAACACCAGGTCGGCCTGGATCGCCGTTCCCGAAGTGGGTCCCTCGCCTTCCATTCCCCAAATCCCGTCGATGACTGCGAAGTCGACCGGCCGCGCACAGTTCAGGTCGATGATGGATTCCGCGATCCCGCGGTAGTGCAGATCCTGGCGGGGCCACATGCTCGGCGCGGTATAGATGCTGGGCGGCGCCATCCCAACCAGGCACTTCATCGAGAGGGTGGCGCCCACCGACAGGTGCGTCTTCAGCTTGGCGGCGCTGATGAAGATGGCGTCGGGACCCGTCACCGTGGTCGGCAGCCACATCGATTGGTAAACCATGCCACCCGGCTTGCCAACCGGCACCAACCTGTCGGGCTGCTGGCAAAGATCGACCAGGGTGATGACGCCCGCCGGGCCGTAGTTCTGGAAGAAGCCGTAGCCACAGGCGGCGAACGGACAGGGCTGGACACATGATCCTTCGGCGATTATGATACGCGACGCTCCCGCAGCCAGCGCCAGATCCACGATAGCCCGCACTACCTGCGGGTCTGTGGTGATTCCGGTGGTGGATGGCGACGCGATGACCAGGTTCGGCTTGATGACGACAGTCTTGCCGGCGATGGCAGCCGACGGAAACTGCCCGCTGGCGGCGATGGCCGTGCGGGCGGCCCCGTAGGCCTGGCTGGAATGCCCGACTCCCACCACATATCCGGAGGTTGCAGCCGCCCGGCTGGACCTGCCGGTGAGCAGCGCCGTTGGCACGGCCATGGATTGCAAAAAAGCCCGGCGTTTCAACTTCGTATGTCCTCCATTAGTCTTTAACTGGCAAGGTCCAATTGTACACTAAAACATAGATAAGTGGACCTGTTTGTCTCATAGTACCCTCCTCGGCACCCCGGGGCCCCTTCGAAGGGCGGCCTTCCGCCATCGCCGGGCGCAACAGCCCGCAAGCGTCTCATTCCACGCCATTTCTCGAACGCTCTCGGTTCCCCGCTCCTTCAACCCGTTTTGTCCCTCCGCCGCTCCGTACCTATCCGGCAGGTATGGTACGTGCTTTCAAAAGCGCGGCCACGTTGGGTGGCTCTCCGCCAACAGCAGCCTCGGATAGCGGGGCAGGCTTGACCAGAGCGGGCGCCTGCCGCGTACGCCTGCAACGTATGCGTCCGCCGGACTGATCCGAGCCCCGTGGGCGCGTTGCGGCCTGCACAACTGCCAGCAAGCCGAGCACCAAAGCTACCCCGGTTATAACAGCGAGTCACTGCGCGGTGTTGACCGTTACCGTTTCGTAACAGAGACCCTCTCCCGCCGTCTCCAAACCCGAGAGAATCGTTACGTCGCCCAGGTTAGGAAAACCCGGTCCGAACGTACGCGTGAAAGAGTCAGGCGGGACCACTGCGGGAATCGGCTTAGACCACAATCGTTTCACGCCGCCCGTACCGGTATGCAGGGTAGCGTACCAGGTTGCGGGCGTGTCGATCCCCAGGTTGAAGTTCATCGTCAGCGTGCCGTTCGCGAAGCTGGCGCTAAGACCCAGTCCGCAAGCCGGTGCGCGCGCAATGTTGTTGCTCTCCGATTCGGTGAACCACAGCGCGCCGTCTGGTCCCGCCGTGATCCCTAATGGCAAGCTGGCGGGCGCGGGGTACTCGGTGATGACCCCGGCAGTGGTGATTCGCCCGATCTCAGGGTCGACAAACCACAGCGCGCCATCCGGACCCGCCGCGATCCCGGAAGGGCCCCCCTTAGGGCTGCCCGGTACTTGGTACTCGGTCATCATCCCAGAGGTGGTGATCCGTCCGATCTTGTTGACCTGCCATTCCGTAAACCACAGGGCGCCGTCCGGCCCCGCCGCGATCCCGTTGGGATAGCTAAAGGCTGTCGGCGTGGGGTACTCGGCCGTGATCGCCCCGGCCGTCGTGATCCGCCCGATCTTGTTGGCGTAGAATTCGGTAAACCACAGCGCGCCGTCCGGACCCGCTACGATTCCGTAGGGGGCGCTAGCGGCGGTCGGCACGGGGTACTCGGTAATCCCTCCGCTAGTGGTAATGCGCCCGATGTTGTTGCTGCTCTGTTCGGTAAACCACAGCGCGTCGTCCGGACCCGCCGTGATCCCGTAGGGAAGGCTGTACGCAGTTGGCACCGGGTACTCGGTGATCGCCCCCGCGGTGGTGATGCGCCCGATATTGTTGCCGTAGTATTCGGTAAACCACAGCGCCCCGTCCGGACCCGCCGTGATCCCCGTGGGCCCGCTAGAGGCGGTCGCTAGGGGGTACTCGGTAATCCCTCCGCTAGTGGTGATGCGGCCAATCTTGTTGGCGCCATATTCGACAAACCACAGCGCGCCGTCCGGACCCGCCGTGATCCCCCAAAGGCCGCAAGAGGCGGTCGGTATGGGGTATGCGGTGATATTGCTCCATGTTTTCGCTGGCGCAACCGAAGGCAAGGCCAGCATGAATCCCGCCAGCCAAAACCTCGCAATCGTCATTTGCATAAACCTCCTCCCCATTGACAATACACCCGTTTTGCCATCCCGGCCGGCGCATCCCTCTATATCCATGTCTTAATCTCTGAATATCGAGATATACTACAGAGTGTGGTGCTTCTCGACAGTCGAGGAGGCGTTCCGATGTATACAAGGCGTGCTTTTATCGTTGGGGCAGGGTCGGCCGGGCTTGCACTGGCCCTGCCGCCGGCTCGCGGGTTGGATTGGCCGCAATTTCGAGGACCCGACCGAAACGGTATCTCTAAGGAAACAGGACTGTTACGCAAGTGGCCGGCAGCCGGACCGAAGCTCCTTTGGTCGGTCCCGGTAACCGAGGGCTATGCCGGTGCCGCCATCGTGGCCGGCCGGGTGTATCACCACGACTACGATGAAGCCAAGTCGGAGTGGTCGATCAACTGCCGCTCTCTCGACGCCGGTAAGCCGATCTGGCAGTTTCGCGAGCCGCGCGAAATCCGCCCCAATCATGCCATCACCCGTACCATACCCGCGGTGGACGGCCGGTTCGTCTGCTCCCTGGACCCCAAAGCCGTGCTCCACTGTCTGGACGCCAGGACCGGCAAAGAAATCTGGCGGAAAAGCCTGGTCACCGAGTACCAGGCCACTATCCCCTCCTGGTACAACGGGCAGTGCCCTCTCCAGGAAGCCGGCCGCATTATCGTAGCCACCGGCGGCGCCGCCATTCTGGTAGCGCTCGACAAGGCTACCGGCAAAGAAATCTGGCGCACCCCGAACCCGAACCACCTCTTGATGACGCACGCCTCGGTGATGCCGGCTGTGCTGGGCGGAGTGCGGCAGTATCTCTACGGAACGCTCCAGGGACCGCTGGGAGTAGCGGCCGCCGACGGCAAGCTGTTGTGGGAATTCGCGCGCAAGTTCAACGTGGCGGTGGCCCCCTCGCCCATCGCGGTGGACCAGGAGCGGGTCTTCATGACCGCCAGTTACGACGCGGGCAGCGTCATGATTCGCGTGCGCCGCGATGGCGCCGCTTTCAAGGCGGAACCCCTGTTCGACCTGAAGAACAACGAATGGAATTCGGAAGTGCATACGCCGATCGTGCATCAGGGCCATCTGTTCGCGGTGGGCAAGAAGAAGCGCGGCCTGTTCACCTGCCTGGATTTCGACGGCAAGGAGGTCTGGACCAGCGAGGGAAAAGCCTCGTTCGGGCTGGGCAGCTTCATGCTGGCCGACGGCATGTTTCTGGCGATGGATGGCAACACGGGCAAATTGCACCTGATCGAGGCGAGCACCACCGCCTACAACGAGATCGCCAGCGCACAGGTGCTCGCGGGGCAGGAAGTGTGGGCGCCTATGGCGTTGTCGGACGGCAAACTGGTCTTGCGCGATCTGACCAAAATGATCTGCCTCGATCTTCGAGGGTAGGCAGTAGTTTGTGGAGGGCGGACTTTAGCCCGCGCGGGGCTTTAGCCCCGCTGTTGCGAAAGGGGGTTCGCGTCATGCACTACCGGCAGGTTGCAGTCATCGGCGGCAAGGGCGCCGGACCCGGCCAGTTCAGCGCTTCGTTGCGCAGCATCGCCGTCGACCCGGCCGGCAATCTCTATGCGGCCAACGACTCCCAGATTACCGTCTTCGACGAGGCTGGCCGCCCCAGGCGCCGGTGGTCGACTTCCCAACCGGTGCACTCCGTGGCGGTAGCCGGCGATGGCGCGGTGTACACCGGCCAAATCCGCCAGATTGAAATTTTCGACCGCGCGGGAAAACTCGTCCGCACTTGGCGCGACGATACGCTCGCGGGGCGCGTTACTGCCATCGGCTTCGTGGACGGCGACGTACTGGCCGGAGACGCGACTGGCCGTGCGATCCGGCGCTTTGACTCCAACGGCAGGTTCCGCAACAACATCGGCACGGACAATCCTCTGAATGGGCTGCTGATCCCCAACGGTGTGCTGGACTTCGGCGTGGACGCGCACGGCATTATCCACGCGGCTAACCCAGGCAAGCATCGCGTGGAGCGCTATACGCCCGCCGGTGAATTGCTCGGGCACATCGGACGTTTTCACGGTACCGACCCGGCCGGGTTCGGTGGCTGCTGCAATCCGACCAACGTGGCGGTCCGCGATCGCATTTACGTCACGGAAAAAGCCGGCCCCCGCGCCAAGGTCTACAACTTCAGCGGCGAACTGGAGGCGGTCATCGCCGCCGGCGTCTTCAATGCAAACTGCAAGAACATGAGCGTAGCGGTGGATCGGCGCGGGCGCGTGTATGTCGGCGATACCGTAAAGCTCGCGATCTTCGTCTTTGAACCGGTGGCAATATGAGCAGTGGATTCTTCGTGGGGCAGGCCCTCGGCCTGCGGCGGCCTCTCAGGCCGCCTTGCTCTTGTGGAGCAGGTTGCCAACCTGCAGGCCGATTGTCAATCGGCCGCGCCAAGGGGGTTCCGCTTGTCTAACGCACCTTCAGAACGATATACCAGACGGGACCTGTTGCACAAGGCCGCTCGCGGGACGGTCCTGGCGACCCTCGGCGGTGGCGCCGCATTCCTGGTCCAGAAAGCCCACGGGCAGGTGGTCTGGCAGGTGGATGCGACGCGCTGCCTCAACAGCAGGCTCGGCGTGGTGGGCGTGGAAGCCTGCAAGCTCTGCACCACCGAGTGCGTGGTCGCCCTGTCGGCCGTGCGCGCTGTGAACGAGTACTCCCGCTGCGGCCGCTGCAACATCTGTCCGGCCTACTTCAATATCACCAGCGCGGTAGACGAGCGCGGACTGCCAAGCGAGAAGCTCTGCCCGCGCGACGCCATTACCCGCAAGCCGATCGGCAAGGCCGATCCCGAAGACCCCGCCAACAACTTCTACGAGTACCTCATCGACGAGGAAAAGTGCGACGGCTGCGGCAAGTGCGTCATGCAGTGCAAGGAGCCCCTGGGCCTGGGGTCGATTGTTCTGCGGATTCGCTACAACCGATGTGTGGACTGCAACCGCTGCGCCATCTCCAGGGCGTGCCCTAAGGATGCCCTCATTCAGGTTCCAGTCGAGCAGGCTCTGAGGTCACAAGATGGGGGGCGGGCTTAAGCCCGCGCGGGGCTTCAGCCCCGCCGCAGCGCTGTTACTCCTGGCCACAGTTGCGGCAAGCGCGCAATCGCTCCCCTATCAGCGCCCCGTCGACGAAGCTCCCCAGGAAAAAAGTATCGGAGGCGGCTACAAAACACCCGCAGTCCAGAAGCCCTTGCCGCGAAGCTCCTGGCTGCAAATCCTGGATGTCGCGGTCCTGGCCGCGGCCATGGGGATTTCGTCCTGGTTGGTCCTGAAGCGGCGCAGCCGGAAATCGCTGGCCGCGCTGGCCATCGGTTCGTTGGCCTATTTCGGCTTCTACCGCGAGGGCTGCATTTGCCCGATCGGTTCTATCCAAAACGTCGCCGTGGCGTTGACCGATCCGCACTACTCCATCCCCATGGTGGTGACGGCCACCTTCTTCTTGCCGCTAGTCATGGCCGTATTCGTTGGGCGCGCCTTCTGCGGAGGGGTCTGCGCGCTGGGCGCGATTCAGGAACTGGTGCTGGTGAAGCCGCTCCAAGTCCCAAGGCGGCTGGACCGCGCATTAGGCCTGCTGAAGTACGTCTATCTCGGGCTGGCGCTCTTCTTCGCCCTGAAACCGGCGGTCGCCCGCGACTTCCTGATCTGCCGGTTCGATCCCTTCGTGGACTTCTTCCGCCGCACCGGCCCGCCCCATATGCTCCTGCTTGGCAGTGCGTTTCTGTTGGCGGGCATGTTCATCGGACGGCCGTATTGCCGCTACCTGTGTCCTTACGGCGGCCTGCTCGCCTGGTGTACGCGATTGGCCCGCCGCGGAGTCACCATCACGCCCGACAAGGAACTAGACTGCGGCCTATGCACAGATGCCTGCCCCTATGGCGCGATCGAGAAGATGCGGGCCGTGCGCCGCAACTGTCTGTATTGCGCGCGATGCTATGCGGCATGCCCCCGCGACGGAGATCTGGCGCACGCCAAGGCGCAATTGGTGAACTTGTCATGACCACGCGGCTCTCAACGTGGCTCGCAGGCGCCGCCGTGCTTGCCTGCGTAGCGATCCTGCTAGCCGACTATGGGCTGGCAACCTGGCGTGCGCCGCGCGACGACAGGCTCATCCTGACCTTGCAGCAACAGGTAAAGTCCGACGCTGCACTGGCCGCGAAACTGGCTGCCGAACAGAAGCGAGTCACGGCCACCCGCCGCGCGCGAAAGTCCAGGGACAACGCCGTAGCCTGGCTCCTGATCGCATCCGCTGCTGCGTTCCTCACCCTCGCCAAGCAGTTAGTCAAATCTGCCCAGCCGAAAATAGTGGGGCAGGCCCATTGGCCTGCGCGGGGCTCCCAGCCCCGCTCTTTGGTGCGGCAGGCATTCAGCACGCCGCCCCCCATCGACCTGACCTTCATTGACGAACTCGTAGCAAACCACGGCCCAAGCAAAGAAAACGCCATCGTATTCCTCCAGGCCATCCAGAACCACTATCGCTACCTCCCCGACGAAGCCATCCGCCGCCTCTCCGAACTGACCGGTATCACCCCCGCCCAACTCGCCGGCACGTCCTCTTTCTACGGCCAATTCCGCCGCACCCCTACCGGCAAACACACCGTGCGAGTCTGTCACGGCACCGCCTGCCACGTCGCCGGAGCGCGCCAGATTACCGATGAACTGCGCCGCTACCTCGCCATCCCCGACGGCGACGACACCGACGCAGCCCGCATGTTCACCATAGGAGAAGTCGCCTGTCTGGGCTGCTGCAGCCTGGCCCCCGTGCTCATCGTGGACGGCCACACCGCCGGCCGGCTGACACCGTCCAGCGCCAGCGCTGCCCTGGCGCATGTTGAGGAGACCGAGACGGTATGAAGCGCGGCGCTGTCGAAATCCGGATCGGACTCGGCTCCTGCGGCATCGCCAGCGGCGCGGAACAGGTGCGCGACGTCCTGCAGCGGGCTGGCCAAGTCAAGACGGTCGGCTGCAATGGGATGTGCCATCTCGAACCGCTGGTGCAAGTGGTGGAGCCCGGCGGCCGCGTCACCTTCTATAGCAACGTTACCGTTGAGACCGCGCGGCTTCTGGTCCGGCGGCACTTCAGGGCCGATTACCAATCGGCCGCAGGATACCATCCTGCCCCACAATCCACAAAACAAAAACGGATCGTGCTGGAGAACTGCGGCGAAATCGATCCGCTGAACATCGATGACTACCTGGCCCGCGACGGCTATCGCGCCCTCGACCGCTGCCGCAAGCAATTGTCCCCCGAACAAGTAATCGCCGCCATCGCCGAATCCGGCCTGCGCGGGCGCGGCGGCGCGGGCTTCCCCACGGGACGCAAATGGGCGCTGGGACGCGCGCAGGCGGACCCCATCAAATACGTCGTCTGCAACGGCGACGAAGGCGACCCCGGCGCATTCATGGATCGCGCCGTGCTCGAATCCGACCCGCATCGCGTTCTGGAAGGCCTGGCTATCGCGGCGTACGCCATTGGAGCCGCCGAGGGCTACCTGTATATCCGCGCCGAATACCCGCTGGCGGTGCGCCATGTACGCGCCGCGATCGTCCAGGCGCGCGCCCGCGGATACCTCGAATCGCTGCACCTTGAAGTGCGCGAAGGCGCCGGCGCATTCGTCTGCGGCGAGGAGACCGCGCTGATCCAGTCGCTCGAAGGCAAGCGCGGCATGCCGCGGCTGAGGCCGCCCTACCCGGTCGAACAAGGTTTCCGCGGCAAGCCGACCATCATCAACAACGTCGAAACGCTCGCCTGTGTGCCGTGGATCGTCCGCCACGGCCCCGAAGCCTTCGCCGCCTTTGGCACTCCAACCAGCCGGGGAACGAAAGTCTTTGCACTGGCCGGAAAGATCAGCCGCGGCGGCCTGGTCGAGGTCCCCATGGGCGTCACCATTCGCGAAGTCGTGGAGGAAATCGGAGGCGGCATCCCCAACGGCCGGCAATTCAAAGCGGTGCAACTGGGCGGTCCGTCCGGCGGCTGCATCCCGGCGCGCCTCGCGGACACGCCCATCGATTACGATGCGCTGGCCCAGACCGGCGCAATTATGGGATCGGGCGGTCTGGTGGTGCTCGACGACCGCGACTGCATGGTCGATATCGCGCGTTTCTTCCTGAAATTCACGCAGGCCGAATCGTGCGGCAAGTGTACCTTCTGCCGCATTGGCACCAAGCGCATGCTCGAGATTCTCGACAGGCTCTGCGAAGGAAACGGCCGCCGCGACGACCTCGAAAAGCTGGAGACTCTCGCCGATTACGTCAGCCGCGGTAGCCTCTGCGGCTTGGGTCAGACCGCGCCCAACCCGGTGTCCACCACGCTCCGTTATTTTCGCGACGAGTACGAAGCCCACCTGCATGACAAGCGTTGTCCGGCCGGCCGCTGCCCGGCCCTGATCCGCTACCTCGTGACGGACAACTGCATCGGCTGCACCCTGTGCGCGCAGGCCTGCCCCGTGGGAGCTATCGCCTATCGTCCATACCAAAAGCACGAAGTAGACGAGCACCTTTGCACCCGCTGTGACATGTGCCGTCAAGTCTGCCAGGACGACGCCATCGAGGTCGTTGTTCGTGGGGCAGGCTCTCAGCCTGCGGCGGCCTCTCAGGCCGCCCCCCAAAAATAGATGATCGTAACCCTCACAATCGACGGCCGCCGTGTCAGCGTGGCACCTGGAACCACCGTCCTTCAAGCCGCGCAGTGGCTCGGCATCCGCATCCCCACCATGTGTCACGTCCCCGGCATAGAACCCGCGGCGTCGTGCTTCGTTTGCGCCGTCCAGATCGAAGGCCGGCGCACCCTCTCGCCCGCCTGCGCGATGCCCGTGGCGGAGGGCATGGTCGTCTCGACCGACAGCGCCGACGTCCGCACCGCCCGCAAAATGGCACTGGAACTCCTGCTCTCCGACCACGCCGGCGAGTGCGTAGCGCCGTGCGCCGCCCGCTGCCCCGCCGGTCTCGACATCCCCGGCTTTGTCTACGGCATCGCCACGGGCGACCATCGCCGCGCCATCGAGGTGATCGCCGAGCGCCTGGCCTTGCCCGGCTCCCTCGGACGCATTTGCCCGCGCCTATGTGAAGAAGGGTGCCGCCGCTGCGATCTCGACCAGGGTCTGGCCATCGGCGCGCTGCATCGCTACGCCGCCGACCGCGACATGGAAACGGCCGCGCCATACACGCCCCAGTGCGCGCCCGCCACGGGCAAGTCGGTCGCCATCGTAGGAGCGGGTCCCGCGGGCCTGGCCGCCGCCTGGTATCTGCTGCGGAAAGGCCACGCCTGCACGCTTTTCGATGCGCATCCCCAACCCGGCGGCATGCTGCGCTACGGCATCCCCGCCTACCGTCTGCCGAAAGACGCGCTGGATGCGGAGGTCGACGCCATCCGCAGACTTGGCGCGCGGTTCCAAATGGGCGCACGCTGGGGCTCGGATTTCACCCTCGCCGAACTGCGCCAGCGCCACGGCACGGTCTTCCTGGCGATCGGAGCGCAACGCGCGCAGGGCCTCCGCTGCGAGGGCCAGGAGCACGCGCTGGCCGGCACCGAGTTCCTGGAACGCGTCGCCACCGGCACCCCGCCGTCGCTCGGCCGCGATGTGGTGGTGGTGGGAGGCGGCAACACCGCCATGGACTGCGCCCGCTCCGCTGCGCGGCTTGGCGCGCAAAACGTGCGCATTCTCTACCGCCGCGGTCGGCAGGAGATGCCCTGCGCAATGGACGAAGTGGAGTCCGCCGAAGCCGAAGGCGTGCACATCGACCTGCTCGCGGCGCCGGTGCGCCTCGAAAGAAACGCCAACGGTCTGCTGCTGACCTGCCAGCGCATGACGCTCGGCGAGCCGGGTGCTTCCGGGCGGCGAAGGCCGGTTGCGGTGGCGGGCTCCGATTTTGTCATCGAGTGTTCCACCGTGATCGCAGCCATTGGCCAAGCCGTGGAGCGCACCTTGGCCGAGCGCGAAGGCCTGGGCGTGACCGGATGGGGCATCGCCGCCGATGAAAGGACGCTCGCGACGAACCTGCCCGGCGTGTTCGCTGGCGGAGACGCGGTCCTGGGCGCGGACCTGGCCGTGCGGGCGGTAGCCGCGGGACGAATCGCCGCAGCCTCGATCCACCAGTACCTCAGCGGCGAACCGGTGACCGGCGAGCCGGCGATGCCCGGCATCGCCATGCGGCCGATCGACGACGCCGAGCGCGCCGCAATCTTCCGCGCCATCGAGCAATCCGCCCGCGTGCCTGTGCCGCGCATCCCCATGGAACAGCGCCTGGCCAGCTTCGACGAAGTGGAACTGGGCCTGCCGCCGGACGACGCCGCGCGCGAAGCCCGCCGCTGCATGACCTGCGGCTGCCGCAAACAGGATTGCTGCCTGGTCCGCTCGCTGGCCACCGAATACGACGTGGACGTGTACCGGTTCGCCGGCGCGCGCCGCCGCTTCTCGCAGGATCTGTCGCACCCCGAGATCGTCTACGAGCCGGGCAAGTGCATCAGTTGCGACGCCTGCGTGCGCATCGCCGCCGCGGCCGGCGAAACGCTCGGCCTTGCCATGATCGGCCGCGGCTTCGACGTCACCGTGGCCGTGCCGTTCGGCAGGCCGCTTTCGGAAGGGCTGCGCCACGCGGCGCGCCAATGTGCCGAGGCTTGCCCGAGCGGCGCGCTGGCGCTGCGCACGGCTCGCTCATGCGACAGTTGTTCGCTGTCGTGTTGATCCGGACCGATCTACTGGTTGTCTAGCAGCCGCTGCTTCAGCTTCGGAATATCCAGACTACAGAAGGTCGGTCGCTCACCCTGCCGCGCGTGCGCGTGCCCATCGTTGCCGAACTCCATGTACCGATCGGCGGCGGGCGTGTACCGGGGCCACGCCGGAAGACCGCTGCCATTCGGGTCGCCGGTCTTGGCAAAGTTGGTCCAATAGCTCTCGATGCTCGCGGCCAGAGCCTCGTCCAGCTTGGCGAAGGTCAGCCAACTGCTCCACACCGGATTGCGGAGCGCCCCGAAAACGTAGGGCAGTTCCAGGCTGTGAAACGACCCCAGATCGCTTTCCCCCCTGCCCGGTATGGACCGCCGGAACTGATACACGAATGACGCGCGCCCTGCGGCGCCATTCAGCGCCGCCATGGCGGCCGATGGACAAGTCATCAGCGCGTCGTTGAGCCATTCGTCCGCGGCGGCATCCCGGCCCATGTGTGCGTCGATCGCGTAGGCGGCCATCGCGAGCGGTGCAAGGTTTCCGTAACTGATGCGCAGCGTCTTCCTGGGTCCCTGATCGACGGCCAGCGGAACCGCGGATGCGCCGCGAAACACGCTCGCTTCGCGCCCGTTGTTGCCGATCATCAGATTGACTGGCTGTTGTGCGCCAGTGCCGAACACTCGCTGCGGGCTCCGCGGAAGGACCCAGCCATCCAGCACAAATTCGGGGTTGGGCTCCTGTCTGGCGGCATCGGCCGCGGCAGCCAGGATGGCTTGCGCGGGCAACGCGCGCAAACGCTCGATCGAGGAATCGCCTGGCGCCCGCGGCGCCCGCCTGGCAACCCGCTCGCCGAACTGCTCCGCCTGCCGCAGAACGTGCGCGTACGCGAGGCCGAGCACCGGGCCGCTCTCCAGGATCGCGCGCGCGAAGAGTCCGCGCGCCAGAGGCGAACACATCAGCATGCCCGCATCGATGGCCCCGGCGGACTCGCCAAAGACAGTCACGCGCGCAGGGTCGCCGCCAAACTGCGCGATGTTCTCATGCACCCACCGCAGGGCGGCAATCTGATCGAGCAATCCGTAGTTNNTCCGCGCCATCGTAGCCCGGCTCGTTGCCGCTGCCGATCCGGTTAGACCCGCCATGCATCCAGAACATCACGGCCCGCGGCTCTCTTACCGGCCATTCGGGCGTCCAGACGTTCAGGTAAAGGCAGTCTTCCGAAAGTTCCCAACGGGGCGTCGGGTAGCTCACGCCATAGCGGCGCGCCAGCGGTCCGAGGAAAACGCCCGTGCCGAGGGGATTCTGCACGCAGGCCGCCGAATATCGCGTGGCATCGCGTACGCCGCGCCAAGGTTTGACGGGCTGCGGCTCGCGCCATCGCAGCGCGCCCACCGGCGGCTCGGCAAACGGAATGGCCTTGAATACCGCGCCCGGCGCCGCAAGGTAACCGCGCACCGCGCCGCCCGTCACGTTTATGGTGGGCACGGGCTGCGCAAACGCGGCTGAAAGGAAGCAGGCTGCCAGGCTCAGCTTAGCCGTGGGGCAGGCCATCGTTTTTCGTGGCCTGCCGGGCACCCGAACCGTACAGTTAATTCGCGGACACCACACCAGCTTAACGCCGGGCGGATCGCTGTGGAGGTCTTACGACGCCAAGGCCATGCCATACTTTCTGTAATATGGACCCTATCGAAATCGGCGCCATCGTCTTTCCGCGTATGGATCAGATGGACTTCACCGGTCCATTCGAAGTGCTCTCGCGTATTCCAGGTGCCCGGTTTCACGTGCTCTGGAAAGACAAAGCGCCCCTGCGAGACATCGCGGGCCTGATTCTGACGCCGGAAACGACCTTCGCCGAAGCGCCCAACCTGGATGTGCTGGTGGTGCCGGGCGGCTGGGGACAGGAGCAGTTGATGGACGATGAGGCGGTCCTCTCGTTCATTCGCGGGCAGGCGGCGCACGCCACATGCGTCTTCTCGGTCTGCACCGGAGCACTGATCTGCGGGGCCGCCGGGCTGCTGCGGGGCGTGCGCGCCACCACGCATTGGTCCGCCTTTCATCTCCTCGCATACTTCGGCGCCATACCCTGCGAGGAACGTGTGGTGGTGGACGGAAAGTACGTAAGCGCCGCCGGTGTGACCGCCGGCCTCGACGGAGCGCTGCGCGTGGTTTCGCTGCTGCGCGGCGACCGCGCGGCACAGCAGATCCAGCTTGCCATGCAATACGCGCCGGACCCGTCCTTCTCGAGCGGCAGCCCGCACACCGCGCCGCCGGAAGTGCTGGAGGCCGTGCGGACGGCGGGCCGCGACATCGCGCACGGCCGCCTTGAAACCGCGCGCCGCATTTCTGATAGGCTGGGGACCATGACGGATCTCCGCTACCCCATCGGCCCCTTCGCTTACGCGGGCGAAAGCACGGAAGAACAGCGCCGCGCGTTCATCGACCGCATCGAAGCCGCGCCGGCACGCCTGCGCGCGGCCGTGGATGGCCTTACCCCGGAGCAACTGGACACGCCCTATCGCCCCGGCGGCTGGACCGTCCGCCAAGTCGTGCACCACGTCCCCGACAGCCATATCAACAGTTACTGCCGCTTCCGCCTGGCGTTGACAGAAGACTCGCCCAGCGCCAAAGGATACGATGAGGCGGCCTGGGCGGAGCTTTTCGATTCACGCACTGCGCCGGTCGAGGTTTCGCTCGCGCTGCTCGAAGCGCTGCACCGCCGCTGGGTGCTGCTGCTGCGCGCCATGACGCCGGCGGATTTCGCGCGCACGTTCCTGCATTCCGAGCTAGGCCCAGTCACGCTGGATCGCAACCTGGCGCTGTATGCCTGGCATGGCGACCATCACGTGGCGCATATCGCGTCCCTGCGCGCGCGCATGGGTTGGACCTGATTAGTGGCGCAGGCTCTCAGCCTGCGGCGGCCTCTCAGGCCGCTCCCTCACTCGGAGCGCGGCGTAGCGTAATACCCGTTGCGGGCCTCGACGGTCAGTTTGTGCGCGTTCTCCAGCTTGACCTTCAACTGATGAAAGCGGCCGTCCGCCTTGCCAGTCGGAACGAAGCCCAGCAGATAGTGGCTCTCCGGGGTGGCCACCTTGCGGAAGCTCAAGGCGAAGTCGTTCCCGGTTACGTATGTGCCGCCGGTCCCGTGCGCCAGGTCCACCAGCATTACAGGATTCGTCGGATTATCGTACCGCGGCCTGGAATCCATGGTGTTGGCGGCGCCGGCGCCGGTGTAATCCGTCGCTTCGCCAACGTCCACGGCGCTGATCGACACTTTGGCGCGAATGGCCGCCTCGATCAGGTCCGCTTCTTCGGTCGTTTTGTCATGCCCTATGTAGAACCCCGATGAGATGAGTATGATATCCCGCCGCGCCGGCAGCGTGGCCATCTTTTTCACCACGGCTTTCAATAACTCCGCCTGAAGCGTCTGGGCCTGCGAAACACGGCACAATTGCGGAGCACGCAATTGCAGCCGCGAGAGGGCCTCCTGCAACTTCTGGCGGTCGTTCGTGAAATCGACTTGCACAGTGCATGACGACATGAAGATGGCCGCGCGATCGCCGGGCTGCAGCGCGCCAAGCTGCTGCGCCGCGGCATCCCGAATGCGCTTCAGATCGCCGAAATCCCGGATGGTGACGTCGTCGAAGAAGTACGCGATGAAGTGCGCGGGAATCTCGACAGTCCCCGCGCCCGCGGCCGACGCCCCGGGAGCCTGGGCGGCTGGCAGCGATCTGTCGGGAGCGGCCTGGCTGCCGGCGGTCTCCACCGAGAAGCTGGCGATCTCCTGCCGCTTTCCATTGTCGAACAGTTGAAAGTCGTCCTTGCCGAGGTTGCTCACCACATGGCCGTCATGGTCGCGAACCACCACGGGCACCTGGATCGCCGTCACGCCCGTCTTGAACGTCTCACCGGACGTCTGTGCCGCCGCGCTGGACAGCGCAGTGAGAGTCAGTATGAATAGAAGCCCTGCACGCATAATTCACTCTACCTTGACCTTTAACTGATGAAAACGGCCGTCTGGTGAAATCGAGATCCCCGCTGCATGACGACGTGAAGACAGCCGCGCGGTCGCCGACCACCACGGGGACCTGGATTACCGTCACCCACGTCTTAAACGTCCTGCCGGACAGCGCAGTGAGGGTCAGCAGGAATAGGTGCGCCGCACGCATGATTTACTTTACAACCGCCATGTCGGGGATTTGCACCCCGGCATTCTCAGCGGTAAGCTGTTGGCCTTCCTCGTCGCGGACCACCAGCCGGACCAGATACGCGCCGGGCTTCACGTCGAAATTCGTATCGATGGTGAACGGAGGCCTTTGCTCCAGCGCCTGCACGGTCTGGTCGCGCAGACGAAGCTGCAGGATCTTCTCGGTGCCGGCGATGAAATTGCCGTTGGCATCGAACACCGCGGCCACCATGGTCAGATCGTTCCGGTTCCGGTCGTCCGCCTTGCGCAGGTGGATCAGTTTGAGGTCCACGCTGGTCAGCACGTTCAGCTTGGCCTGGCCGCCGCTTTCTGTCACCTGCGTATGCATCTCCACGGGAAGATCGTGGATCTCGTCGTGCGAGAACACCGCGCTCTCGATCTCCTGCTTGGAAGCTTCCACCGCGTTATCCGGGTGTTTTGGAGCCCAGTAGCCGCGGCGCGCCTGCAAGCTCGCCTTCTCACCCGTGTTGATGGTCACCTTCAGAGCATGGAAGCTGCCATCGGGCTTCAGGTTCTGCGGCACGAAGCCCAGCACGTAGAGGTACTCGGGCGCCGCTGCGGCCTTCTGGACGCCGCCAGCGAAATCGTTGTTGCGGTTCAGCGTTCCGCCGGTGCCCTCGGCCAGCGCGATGAGTTCGTCGGTGTTGGCCTCCTGCTCAATCTGTCTAAACGCAACTTCGTCCTGGATGGTGGTCGCGGGAGCGCCCGCCTGGCAGGCCTGGAATGCTGGAATGGTCCAAACTCCCCGCGCGTCGACGCTGCCGATCAGCACCTTGGATCGAATGGCGAGTTGGATCAGATCGGAGCTTTGATTCTGGAGATCCGGTGGGACGAAGAAGCCGGGAGACACCAGCACCACGCTGCGCTGCCCCGGCATCGCCGCCATGCGCTGGACCACAATCTTGAGCGCCGCCAGCGTCCCGCGGGTCTCCTGCAGCCCGCTGGTGTACGCATCGCGCAGTTCCATCACGGCGTTATTGAAATCTCCAATTTCTTCGACCGCGACTCTCAACGCGAGAGATTTAGGAAGATCCGCCAGGGAGGGCTGGAGCCCGACCTGCTGGTCCACCTGTACCGCCTGAAAGTAACTCACATACGCGCCGCAGGAACTGAGGTCGGGCCCCCGGATGGGGTTGGGAGCGACTTTTAGAAGCGATGCGTTGAACTCCTCGGGACGATTGGTGAAATTAACGCCGATCCGGCCCGAAGTCGTAAAGAGGGCCACGCGATCCTGTGAGCCGAGCGACGAGCGGATGTATTTTTGGACCGCGGCGCGCACTTGAGGCAAGTCCTCGAAACGGATGTGCACGTCGTCAAATACAAAAGCGACGAAGCGATTGGGCAACGCCGGTAGACCGGCCCCAGCCGACCCGCCTGCCACCGAACCGCCTGCCACCGAACCGACCGCTACCGAGCCACGACCGTCAGGGAG
>PMVV01000080.1 GCA_003166475.1 Bryobacterales bacterium
TTGTTCCGGCTACCCTTAGGCCAGCCGGGGTCCGGCGGTTGAATGGCTTGCGCGCCGTAGACCAGCGCATCCCGCACGCCCGTCCAAGGCTTCAACTTGGGCGGCGCCTTGAAGCGATTCTCTCCCTCGGGCGAGCCGGAGTAGGGGATGCCCTTGAACAGGATGACGCCGTCGGTGGAGGCGCCGCGCACTTGTCCATAGGTCGTTTTGGCGGTGACGTTGGTCGCGGCTTTGGCGGCAGACGCGGCGGCCACCGCGCCTCCGGCGAGAGAGAAAAAGGTCCGTCGGTTCATATGATTTGCAACTCACGCGTGGAACAGGGGCGTGACGCCGCGCGCCTTCGCGAACAACTCCTCGCGTTCCTTCGGCTCCAATGGACGAAATCGTCCGGCGAAGTTCAGCGCCATGCGGAAGAGTTCGATCTCGCCCGGCGGAATGGCGGCGGTGATGTCTTCGCTCAGCGTGAAACGCACGGCTTTCTCCGCCAGTTCGGGATCGTCGATCGGCTGGTACCAGCACTTGCGCCAAGTATCGTGCTCACGGCTGGGCCAGGTGGTATGGGCCATCGACTTCAGCGCGATTCGCGCCACACCCTTCTCCTTGGCTTTGGCCAGGATCTGCGGCCCGAAGTTGCCTTCGTGAACCAGCACGAAGTTCAGGGGAAGCATCACGGAATCCAGCGGGAAACGGTCCATCAGGGCGATGGCCGCCTCGGCGTTATGCACGGAAGCGCCCAGGAACCGAACCTTGCCCTCTTCGCGCGCCTTGACGAACGTCTCCGCTGCGCCGCCGGCAGCCAGGATCTGGTCCACCTCGGCGACGCTGGAGACGGCATGGAACTGATATAGGTCGAAGTGATCGGTCTGGAGCCGGCCGAGGCTTTGCTCCAGTTCTTTGCGAGCGCCGGCCGCACCGCGTTCCGTGGTTTTGCAAGCCAGGAAAGACTTCGCACGGTAGGGCGCCAGAGCCGGGCCGAGTTTCATCTCCGCTTCGCCGTTGAAGTAGCTCGGCGCGACGTCGAAGTAGTTGACGCCCCGGTCGAAGGCTTCGGCCACCGCGCGGCCGGCATCCTTTTGTTCCAGCCCCACCACCACGATGCCGCCGAAGGCGATCATGGACACTTTCACGTCGCCCTTATAGGTCCGCTTGGGAATGCCTTGCGTGGGTGCTGCGAGGGCCGCGGCGGACCCTGCTAGAGTCGATTGTAGGAATGCTCTTCGCTTCATTTGCCGATTTGAACTCCAATCGGAGGCCGTTGCAAGTGGCTGGAGGGCGGGCTTCACCCCGCGCGGGGCTTAAGCCCCGCCGTGCCACAGCCCCAATCGTGCCCACTTACTGGAAGAGTTGGGGGGCGAACTCGTTCAGGTAGTTTCGCCAGTTGATCCAGGTATGCCCGCCCGGGCTCTCGCGGAACACCGGCGCGAAGCCGTGCTTCCTCAGCATCTCGATGGTCGCCTTTGTGGTTGGGATCGTGCTGTCGTCAGTGCCCGTGCCGAACCACAGCAGCTTCAGGCCAGGTTTCAGAGCGGCGTCGTCCAGCATGTTCGCGTGCTGCTTGACCCACTCCGGCGAAGGCATGGGCCACGGTCCGTAGGAGAAGACACCGGCGCTGAATACGCCTACGTAAGCGAACCTGTCCAGGTGGGACATCGAAATGTCCAGCGTTTGCCCGCCACCCATGGAAAGGCCGGCGATAGCCCGATGCGCCCGATCGGTCAGCGCGCGATAGTTCTTTTCGACATAGGGCATGATGCCGGTCACGAAATCCTCGGCGAACGCATCCGTATAACTGGCGGGCGTCACCACGATCATGGGTTGCGCCTTCTTCGCCGCAATCAGATTATCCAGGATAAACCCCGCGCGGCCCACGGCCGTCCACGAATCGTCGCAGTGGCCGGAGCCATGCAGCAGATAGAAGACCGGATATTTGCCGCGTCCGGTCTCATATCCGGGCGGCGTGTAGACATGCATGCGCTGGAAGTGCGAGAGCGCCGTCGAGTAGTAAGTGACGGATGCCACCTTGCCATGCGGGACGTTCGCCGTTTCCATGAATTCGGCACCGGGTACGTAGACCAGGCTCCAGGCGTTGCACTCGGCGGCCGCAGAATTTCGCGGGTCCAGGGTGGAGACGCCGTCCACCGTGAATGTGTAGCGGTACGCGCCCGGCTCGACCGGGCCAATAGTCGCCGACCACACACCGTCTTCATCCTTCGCGAATGCCGGGCCGGCGCGCGGCAGGCCCGGTATGTCGCTGGTGCGCAGTCCAAGCGTTTTCGCCTGCGGTGCCAGAATGCGGAACACGATGCGGCGATCCGGAGAGACTTCGGGGGAAACTACACTCGATCCCCGCTGCATAGCTACCGGGGGAGTGGGCGGCGGGGCGCTCCGCAATCTGCGCTGCATCGTAAGGGGCTGGCTGACCCCGGCTTGGTTCCATGACCCCGTCATCGCGGAAGCGTCTTTGTTGAGTCTGCCTTGGTAGGACGCGGCGAGCACTTTTAAAGCCAGCGTCACGGTGTCGCCCGTGCGGGTAATGCTGGTGACGGGCAGTTGGCTGGCCCCTTGGTCCATGCTGTCGAACGTGCCGGTAATACTGCCGCCGGCGTTCCGGGTGAAGGTGAACCGCGCGCGCAGTTGGTTGCCGCCTTCCGCCAGCACGCCTTCCCAGACGCCTTCCAGCACTTGTACGTCGCCGGTGTTTTGGGCCGGCGGCGCTGATTCCACGGCCCTGGGCTCCGATTTCCATTTCAGGTCCAGCGGAAGCGATATGCCGCTTTGGGTGAAGGTGCCGGAGATGCCTTTGCCATCCTCGGAGAGCTTCCCGGCGTAGTGCGGGTTGCCAGGACCGGGGAGCGTAAAGCCGATCACCGCGCCATCCACTCTAACGTTGGGGAGCGACAGTCCGGAAACTCCCTGTGCCGGAAAATCCATTTCCGCGGCCCATTTACCACCGTCGCGATGCAAGTTGAAGACGATGCTCAATTCTCCAGCGGGCCCCTTGAGTGCGCCTTCCCACACTCCGGCGGGATCCGTGGCTGCCAGCACGGCGGAGGGCGCCAGCAGCCACAAGCCGGTAAGCCAGAGCGTGACGCTAATGGCCGGCCACTTACTGAAACAGTTGGGGGACGAACTCATACAGGTAGTTCCGCCAGTTGATCCACGTATGCCCGCCGGGGCTCTCGCGGAAGAACGGCGCGAAGCCGTGCTTCTTCAGCATCTCCATGGTCGCTTTGGTGGTGGCGATCAGGCGGTCCTCAGTCCCCGTGCCGAACCACAGCAGCTTCAGGCCCGGTTTCAGCGAGGCGTCGTCCAGCATGGCCGCACGCTGCTGCTCCCACTCGGGCGGAGGCGCGGGCGACGGCGGTCCTCCACGCCCGAAAGAGAAGACACCGGCGCTGAATACGCCGACGTAGCCGAACCTGTCCAGGTGCGACATCGAGATATTCAGCGTTTGTCCGCCGCCCATGGAAAGACCGGCGATGGCCATGTGGGTACGGTCGGTCAGCGTGCGGTAGTGCTGCTCAACATAGGGCATGATGTCGTTCACGAAATCCTCGGCGAACTCGTCGCGCGTGGGGCGTGCCGCACCCGGCATGGGAGGATTGGTCGTGGTATGACCGGCCGGCATCACTACGATCATGGGCTGCGCCTTGTGCGCCGCAATGAGATTATCCATGATGAATCCCGCGCGGCCCTCCGACGTCCATGAATCGTCGGAGTCGCTGGAGCCGTGCAGCAGATAGAAGATCGGATACTTGCCTCCTCCCATCTCGTATCCCGGCGGCGTATAGACGTGCATGCGCCGGAACCGCGCGAGCGCGGTCGAGTAGTAAGTCACGGATGCCACCGCGCCGTGCGGTACGTTGGCCGTGTCCATGAATTCGGCGCCGGGCACGTAGACCAGACTCCAGTCATTGGTGTTCGACTCGCTCACCGCGGGATTGTGCGGGTCCATGGTGGGAACGCCATCCACCGCGAAGGTGTAGCGGTACGCGCCGGGCTCGACCGGGCCGACAGTCGCCGACCACACGCCGTCTTCATCCTTCGAAAATGCCGGGCCTTCGCGCGGCAGACCCTGTATGTCGCTGGCGCGCAGCCCGACCGTCTTCGCCTGCGGCGCCAGGATGCGAAACACGATCCGGCGGTCCGCCGAGACTTCGGGTGAAACCACCCGGGGGCCCTGCTGCATACCCGGCGCCGGGGCAGGCGGCGGGGCGGTCTGGGGCCGCGCCTCTTGCGCGCGCCCGATGCCGCCCGCAACCGAGCAGACCAAAACAATGGCCATCGCTTGAAATATCTGCAATGTTCGCTTCATATGATCCTCAAGAGCCTTCCGGCAAGGGTTTGCCTATTTCCCAATGGTGTCCGAACGGATCGACAATTCGTCCTATGCGCCAGCCATGCTGGTTGGCGACGGGCCAGACTACGGTGGCTCCCGCGGCGGCGGCCCGTTCGAAAGCGGCATCCGGATCGTCCACGATCATGACCATCCGCACGGTGCCGCCGCCCAGAGACTCAGGGCTGAAGTTGAGGTGTTCCGGAGACTCGTCGGCGAGCCAGAATTCGGCTGCCCCGACGGAAAGCCGGGCGACCATCGCTCCATCGTCGCTGTCAATGCGGAACAACTCGCCAGCTCCGAAGGCCGCCTTATAGAACTCGATGGCCTGCGCCCCGCGTCGAACGGAGAGCATGGGGGCTATAGACGTCATTACGGCGTCTCCCAGCGTCCCGATTGCGCCGAGCGGAATAGTGCGTCGATGACGGCCATGTTGAGCACAGCGTCCTTGAGTGGCACCGGCACTTCGCCCTCGCCACGCACGGCCTGCGAGAACAGGTCGCCCTGGATGGTGTACTGGTCGCAGACCGGGAACGTTTCGGTTTGGATGCCGGCGCCGAACAGGTCGGAGCCGTCGTCCAGGAAGATGCGGCAAGGCTGGTCGGGCGGCGCGTTGAACGGAATCTCGATCTCGATCCGGCCATCGGTCCCGAACAACTGCATGCGCTGATAAGGAACCAGTTGGGTGGAGCAGGTGAAGACCGCCTGGCCGGAGGGGAAATCGAGCATGGCGGAAGTCAGGCGGTCCGTATGCATATCGGGGTCGCGCTCCAGCAGGGCCATCGCGCGGCGCGGCTCCTCGCCGAAGATGAAGCGGGAGGTGTTGATGGGATAGCTGCCGATATCGAACAGCCCGCCGCCGCCCCACGCACGCACATTACGGATGTTGGCCGGGTCGCGATTGAAATAGCTGAAGAAGCCCATGATGGCGCGCAACTCGCCGATGCGGCCGGCGCGGACCAACTCGCGGGCGCGCTGCCATTGCGGATGCGTGCGCACCATGAAGGCTTCGCCGATCTTCACGCCGGTGCGGGACTGCGCTTCGAGCAACTCGCGGGCTTCGGCGGCGTCGAGAGCCAGCGGCTTCTCGCAGAGTACGTGCTTTCCGGCTTCGGCCGAACGCACCGACCAGGGCACGTGCAGGTGATTGGGCAGCGGGTTGTATACCGCTTCGATTTCGGGGTCGGCCAACAGTTCCTCGTAGGAACCGTAGGCTTTCGGAATCCCGAGGTCGCCAGCGGCCAACTGGGCCTTCGCCAAGTCGCGCGAGGCGATGGCGGCGATTTCGCACCATGCGCCGCGCTGCATGGCGGGTATGACTTTCTTCACGGCGATTTGGGCTGCGCCCAGCACGCCCCAACGGACTTTGCGCATCATTCCAGCTCCAACCTCCCACGATAACAGCATTTCGGAGCGGTTCATGCGATATTGGTCCTGATTGGCCAAGTCGCGACAACGCATCGTGGTGCTGGTGGGCTTGCCGGGGTCCGGCAAATCGACCTGGCTGGAGCGGCAGGGGATCGTGGGAATTTCATCGGACCGGATCCGCCAGGTGCTGGCCGACGATGCCACCGATCAGACCATTCACGCGCGCGTGTTCCTGACCATGCGGTATCTGCTGCGTCACCGGCTGGCGATCGGACGGTCGGTGTCTTATGTGGATGCGACGCACCTGACGCCGGAAGAGCGGCGGCCTTATATCCAGATCGGGCGATGGCACGGCTGCGACGTGGAGGCGGTGTACTTCGACGTGCCGCTGGAGGTTTGCCGCGCGCGGAACGTGCGGCGTGACCGCGTGGTGCCGGAGGACGTCATGGCGCGCATGGCGGCGAAGCTGGTGGCAGCGGATGTGGGTGAGGGGTTTACGAAGGTCACGGTGGTGCGATGATAGCGCGTGCCTTGGCGCGGTGCCTGGCGATTGGAGAACTCAGGACGCCCGCAACAGCGTCCGAGATTTGGCATCCTCTACACGGAGATGCAATCCCTCAATGCTGTAACCATTGTCCAGACGCGAGCGATAGAGTTCCAGAAACGACGCCGGATGCTGCGGAACAATCCGAACCATCCGGTTTTGCGCGTGTTCTGATCTGAACATTGGCCGCCGCTTTGCACCGAAAATGCGGCCCCCATGCCGCAAAGTAGTTCAGATACTCGGCCAATACCTCATCGGTGGTGAAGATCGTGCCCTGCCCTGGGGGCGCGGACCGCGTCAAAGCCGTCGCCTTTTCGTGGGCAAGGTCCTGAGTGGCGGTAACCGCGATCCAGTCTCCCATTCAGGCCAAGCAGGCACCAGCATTGACGCACCCAGCCCGTCAGCGTATAGTGCCCGTGTGAGCATGGAGCATTAACGCGACTTTTCTCTATACGCAAGCCATCCTATAATCAAAACAGGCAGCCCATGACCGAACGCCGCTATACCGTGCGCCTCGAACCTGCTGAGGAAGACGGCTTTGTGGCCACGTGCCCGGTCCTGCCCGGCGTGGCGACCGAGGGCGACACCCTGGAGGAAGCGCGGGAGATGGTGAAAGACGCCATCCGCCGCTATCTCGAAAGCCTGGCCAAGGAAAATCTGCCAGCGCCCCCCCCATGCATCAATTTCACCGAAGAAGGAGTCTCCGCATTTTCCAGATTTCCGTAAGCCCAAAACCCTATGAACACGCTTGTTAAAGTCCAACTCAAAGGCCAGATGACCATTCCCCGCAGAGTTCGCTCTGCCGTGGGTCTGGTTGACGGCGACCTAGTGGAAGTCCGTGCTGTTGGCAAGAAAATTGTCATCACCCCCCAGCACCGGTTGGCGATCGACCGCTCCGGATTCCCCAATGCCGATGACGACTACACACCGGCTCAGCGCCGTATCATCGATGCCCAGCTCGACGAAGCCGCGAAAGGTCCCTTCCATGGCCCCTTCAACGCCGCCGAGGAAATGATCGCCCACATGAAAGGCGAGCTGAAGAAGCGAGCCGCTGCTAAGAAGACCAAACGATCTCGATGACAGTTAAATACAGCGACGCTGTCACCGAGGCTCTGGAAAAGGCTCCTGACAGCGTCAAGAAAGCTTTCTTCAAACAAGTTAAACTGCTGGAGCAGAACCTCCGGCATCCCTCGTTGCGCGCCAAGAAATACGACGAAGCCCAGGATCGCTGGCAGGCTCGGGTCAACAAGGACTGGCGCTTTTACTTCACTATTGTCAATGACACGTACCACATCCTAAAGCTCATCCCCCACCCCAAGAAATAAACCCAGTCCGCGTTGCCCACCGCGACTATAATAACTCATCATGAATTGTGACCGCGCAGGCTGGCTGGCGCCCGCCTTTGCTCAAATCTATCGCGTGCTCAGAGCTGACAGCTTTTGCGGCTGGAGCCAGGCTGACAAATTCCTGGCAGCCTAGCGAGCAGCCGGATTTGTGCCGGCAGGCCACATGGTGTTTATCAATCAATCAAGCGTTATGCCTCTTCCGAGCGCTTCTTATGCTACCGCCCGAGCAGGCTTGCTCGATACGCCCCGCGCTTTGCTGGCAGACGTTACAGAGCCTCCCTTCATTGTGGGCCACGGGGCGCCTTTGTCACGCCTGGGAGGGTGGGCGGGTGGGCGAGGACAAGACTGATGGAAGTTATCGGACTTGCTCGTCCTTCTCCACCTTGCCGTCCCGAATATGGATGACGCGGTTGGCGTGCACGGCGATGTCGTGCTCGTGGGTGACCAGCACGATGGTGTTGCCCTGCTCGTGGAGCCGCCTGAACAGAGCCATGATGTCGTTGCCGGTGACGCTGTCCAGGTTCCCGGTAGGCTCGTCGGCCAGCAGAATGGAAGGATTGTTCACCAGTGCGCGGGCGACCGCGACGCGCTGGCGCTGGCCGCCGGATAGCTCGTTGGGCTTGTGCATCATGCGGGATTCCAAGTCCACGTTGCGCAGAGCGGCCTTGGCGCGCTCGGTGCGCTGGTCCGAAGGGGTGCCGCTATAGATCAGCGGCAGCTCCACGTTGTGCAGCGAGGTGGCGCGCGGCAGCAGGTTGAACGTCTGGAAAACGAAGCCGATCTCTTTATTGCGGATGCGCGCCAGTTCGTCGTCGGTCATCTCGCTGACCAGCCGGCCATTGATGTAATACTGCCCCTTGGTGGGCGTGTCCAGGCAGCCGATCAGATTCATCAGCGTGGACTTGCCGGACCCGGACGGGCCCATGATGGCGACATACTCGCCGCGCTTGATGGTGATGTCCACACCGGAAACCGCGTGGATCTCCTGGTCGCCCATCACGTACGTCTTCCACAGATCGTACGTGCGGATGACGATGCCGTCGCGCTTCAGTTGCTCGCCGCGTTCGATCAGTTCCCTCTCTGCGAGTGCTTGTGCCATGGGTTACGCTTTCTGCGGCATCGGCGACTTGTTGTCCACCTTTACCTGAGCTTCGTTGCGCAGCGTGCGGATGATCTGGTAGCTGCCGGTAACGATCTCGTCGCCCTCTTTGAGGCCGGTGACGACTTCTATGTCGGTGGAGCCGGTGATGCCGGTCTCGACTTTGCGGAATTGAGCCTTGCCGCCGGCGATGACGAAGACGCCCTGGACCTCTTCCTTGCGGGCCTTCTCCTCGGCCGGAGTGAGCTTGATGGCGGCCATCGCGCCGCCGCCGGTCTTGGGCTTCACTTCCAGGTCGCCCTTCTGCCGGATGGTGAGCGCCTGGATCGGAATGGTCAGCGCCTTCTGGCGCGTGGCAGTGGTGATCTTGGCGGTGCAGGACAGGCCCGGACGGATCTCTTCGGGCGGGTCGTCCATGGCTACCACAACCTTGAAGTCCTTGGCTTCCTGGCTGGAGACCGCGCTTTGGGAAGCGGCCAGACCGGTCGAGCGCAGAATGGCGGTATTGCCAATTTCGATCACGTGGCCCTTGAAGGTCTTGTTGGGGATGGCGTCAATGGTGATGTCCGCCTTCTGATTCAGGGCCACGCTGACGATATCGGTTTCGTCCACCTTCACCTCGGCGGTGATCAGGGACATGTCGGCGATGGTCATGATGTTGCTGCCCGCCAGATTCGTCTGGCCGGGTACAACGGTTTCGCCCTCGCGCACGGGCAGGTTGGTGACCACTCCATCGAGCGGCGCATAGGAATCGAACTTGTGGAGCATGTCGGTGTACTGCGCCAGCACGGCATTGGCCTGAGCCACGTGGCGCTGGGAGGATGACAGTTGCGCCGCCGTCTGCTCGCGCTGCGAGCGGGCTTGCACCAGGCGCGTCTGGTCTGCTTTTAAGGAGGCAGCGGCTGCATCATAGGCCGCCTTCTTGGCGTCGAAATCCTGCTTGGCCAGGAGTTGGTCCTTGAACAGTTCCTGGGCGCGGTCGTAGTCCAGCTTGGCGTGGTCCAGATCGGACTGGGAATGGTCGATGACGGCCTGCTGGGTGTGCAGGCTATCGTCGGCTGCCTTAAGCGCGGCTTCGGCCGCATTGGAATCCGCCTCGGCCGAACTCACCTGGGCTTTTTGGGAGGCCACCTGCGCCTCTGGCTGGATATTTTCCACGCGCGCCACCAGTTGCCCCTTGCTGACGCGGTCGCCTTCCTTGACCAGAATCCTGGTGAGCAGGCCGATGGCGTTGGCGCCAATATTGATGTAATTCTTGGGCTTGATCTCGCCCGAGGCGGTCACCAGACTAGTCAGGTCCTGGCGTACCACCTTTCCGGTCTGGACGGCCACCACGCCGCGCTTGCTGAGGACCGTACTGGCATAAACGCCGATGCCCAGCGCAAGCACAACCAAGACGATGATGATGGTTTTCCATTTGCTCTTCACGAATGCGGACTCCTAGTTTGCCGACGATAATTAGACGCAATTCTTAACGGGAGAGTTCAATAAACATATTAACACCCGATGGGGGCGCGCTTCGCGCGCCGTGGCTGGTGGTTAGTGGCTGGTGGTTGTGCCTACGGCCCGCTACGGCCAGCGGACGCTGTCGGGCGGCGTGTTGTGGCACTGGTTGGAATCGGTTACGCCGGAGGAGATCAGGGCGCAGGCATTCTCGGTAGCCGTCCGCAGCGCCAGTTCCCGGGTGCTCGCCGAAGCCGTCCGGCAGGCCTGGTTTCCGCGGAATGTAATACAGACCTCACAGCGGATACGATTACGTCCGGTGTTCACCGTCGAATAAACGACGAAACCGACCACCATGGCCACGAACAGAATGCCCAACCAAACGCTCTTTTTCACGCGAAGAAATTGCCCATGTGGCGGAACTTGACGTACCGCTGCTCTACGAGTTGATCGGGTCCCAGGTCGGAGAGACTTTCGAGCGCCTGGAGCAGGCTGTCGCTCAGGAAACGCGCCGCCGCGTCCATATCTTCGTGAGCGCCGCCGGCCGGCTCGCCCACCACGGTGTCGATCAGCCCCAGTTTGAGCAATTCCTCGGCGGTCAGCTTGAGGGCCGCCGCCGCCAGTTCCGCCTTGGTCGAATCGCGCCAGATGATAGCCGCGCAGCTTTCCGGCGAAATCACGCTGTAGATGGCGTTTTCCAGCATGAGCACCCGGTTGCCGACGCCCAACGCCAGCGCGCCGCCGCTGCCGCCTTCGCCGATGCAAGCCACGATCACGGGCACCGCCAGGCGGGACATTTCCCGCAGATTGCGGGCGATCGCTTCGGCCTGGCCGCGTTCCTCGGCATCGATGCCCGGATACGCTCCGGGCGTATCCAGCAGGGTTACCACGGGCCGGCCGAACTTGGAAGCCAGTTGCATGACGCGTAGCGCCTTGCGATAACCTTCCGGCTTGGGCATGCCGAAATTGCGATAGAGCTTCTGCTTGGTGTCGCGGCCCTTCTGTTCGCCCACCACCATCACCGGACGGCCGCCCAGGAACGCCGCGCCGCAAACGATGGCGGGATCGTCTCCGAACAGCCGGTCGCCGTGCATCTCCTGGAAATCCGTGAAGACACGCTCGATGTAGTCGAGCGCATGGGGGCGCTTGGGATGCCGCGCCAGTTGCACGCGCCGCCAAGCGTCTGCGCGAGCTTGGTCGGATGCCGGCATTTGAGAGGTCTCTGGCAAGCCAGTTGGTTCCGGAAACACTTCACTCATATTAACAGAGGGGCGGCGTCAACGTTTCTTCGCGGCAGGTGCCCGGAGCAGCCTATCGAGTTTTTGCAGCGGTTCCTCCAGCCGCTGCAAATTCTTCAGCACGCCGGCAAACAGATCGCCGGCCTTGGCGAAGCGCTCCGGAGCGTTGTAGATATTGAACTGGCCCGGCGTGAGGCCCGGCTGCACTTCGTTCCAGTCGAGCGGCGTGGCCACCGGCGCTCCGGGGTAAGCGCGCAAGACATACGGCGCGGCGATGGTTTTCGACTTGCCGTTCTGCATCCAGTCGAAATAGACGCGGCCTTTCTGGCGCTTCGAAACCACGCGCGGCACGGTGAACAGTTCGGGACGGTCGCGCTGTACCAGGTGCGCCAGGATCTCGGCAAAAGTGCGGCTCTCTTCGTAGCTGTAAATCGGCTCCAGCGGAATGTAAATGTGCATGCCATCGCCGCCGGTGGTCTTGGCATAGCCTTTCAGCCCGATGGCGTCCAGCTTTTCGCGCACCAGCAGGGCGGCCTCCACGATGAGGTCGTAGGAGCACTCCTGCGGGTCCAGGTCGATCAGCACGAAATCGGGATTATCGAGCGTGGGCGCACGGCTCATCCAGGGGTTGTGGTCGATGCAGCCCAGGTTGACCAGATACAGCAGGCTGGCGCGATCTTGGGCGAAGACATAGCGGATGGGCGCTTCGTTGTGATCGGAGTAGATCTCCTCGGCGCGCAGCCACGGCGCGAAAGTGACCGGGGCATCTTTCTGGAAGAAGAACTGCTGCTCGATGCCGTTGGGATAACGCTTCAGCGACAGCGGCCGGTCTTTGAGATGCGGCAGGATGAGGGGCGCGACGGCGTCGTAGTAGTTGAGCAGGTCGCGTTTGACGATGCCTTCGGCCGGGTAGAAGACCTTGTTGAGGTTGGTAAATTTCAGGGGATGGTGGTCGATGGTGAGGGTGACTTCGTTGCCGGTTGGGGCGAGCAGGGGGTCTTTAGAAAGGCTGGAGGCCTGTCCTGCCGTTTCGCGGACGCAGTCGCGTGGACTGACATCGGCGCGCAGGCCCAGATAAACAGGGGCGCGCAGCCTACCCTCGCCCGTCCAGTTGGCGAACTTCACTTCCGCTACCAGTTCGGGTCTCACCCAGGTGACGTCTTTTCCCACTTTGGGCGAATCGGGAAAAGGCGATTGCGGAGTGACGATCGGGTCGAGTTTCTGGCGCAGAGCAGCGAGCGCCTTCTGATCGAAGCCCGTGCCGACGTTGCCGGCCCAAACCAGCTTGCCATTGTCGTACAGCCCCAGGACCAGCGCGCCGAAGTGGTCGCGCTCGCCGGCGGTGAAGCCACAGATCAGGAACTCCTGCCGCTCGACGATTTTCAGTTTGATCCACTCGTTCGAGCGGCGCGATTCGTAGCGGCTGCCGGCGCGCTTGGCGACCAGCCCCTCGATGCCTGTTTCGCGCGCGGCTTGCAGCATGGCATCGCCCGCGCCAGGAAAATGCTCGGAATAGCGCAGCACGGCGGTGGGCGTGAGGATGGATTCCAGCAACTGCTTGCGCTCAATCAGCGCCACCTGCCGGAGGTCGTAGCCATTCAGATACAGCAGGTCGAAAGCGAAGTAGACCACCGGGCGCGAGCGCGCCATATGCGACACGGCATTGGCATCGGACTGGGCGATGCGCGGTTGAATCAGCTCGAAGCGGGCCGCGCCTTTTTCGTCGAGCGCGGCGATTTCGCCATCGAGGATGGCCTGTTGCGCGGCGATGTAGTGCGGGATCACGCTGAGTTCGGGATACTGCTTCTCGCACGAGTGGCCGGTGCGGGAGACCAAGCGGAGGGATTCCTGGTCGATGAAGCAGATCGCCCGCACGCCGTCCCACTTGACTTCGAAGAGCCACTCGTCGCCGCGCGGCGGAGTCGTGGCCAACGCTGCTTTCATCGGCGTGATGGCGGTGGGCATGGCGGCCTTCACTGCGCCTTTCAGCGATGCACCGCTTGCTGACGGGGTGCCCTCTGGGCCCGGCTCTGTAACCCTTGCGTGCTTCGCGGCGACCTTAGATGCGCGGCGCGCGGGATGGCTCTTCCATTCGCGCTGGGGATCGCCCGCCGTCTCCTGCTTAGTTTTGCGCGCAGGCAGGCCTTGCGCGATCTCTTGCTGCGTGCGGCCGGAGAGCACGCTCCAGGCGTATTGCTCGATGTCCCAACCCGGCACGGCGTCGGCGTCGCGTTTCTTGATCAGCAGCCACTCGTTGCCCTTGCCGCGATTCTTCATGTGCACGATGGCGAACTCGCCCTTCAGCTTTTCGCCGTGCAGGCGGAACTTCAGGTCGCCGCGCGCGAGTTGCTCTTCGACGGGCGCGTCGCCCAGCAATTCCCACGTGCCGCGGTCCCACAACATCACGCTGCCCGCGCCGTAATTCCCGGCAGGAATGTTGCCCTCGAATTCGCCGTATTCGAGCGGGTGATCTTCCACTTTGGCGGCCAGGAATTTGGAGAGCGGCTCGAGCGAAGGGCCTTTGGGAACCGCCCACGAAACCAGCACGCCGCCGATCTCCAGGCGGAAATCGTAGTGCAGGCGCGTGGCATCGTGGCGCTGCACGTAGAAGCGCGGCGCGCCCGCATCCGGCGCCTGGGCCGCTTTGGTTGCGGGAGGCGGTTCCGGAGTCTTTTCGAATTTGCGTTTGCGGACGTACTCTTCCAGTGCCATAAAGCCTTGCCCCTCCTCCATTTACATGATATCTTCGGAAAAGTCGATTGCCAAAGGGAGGCGATCCATCATGGCCAGCACCGTTTGGAAGGGACATCTGACGTTTGGACTGGTTTCGCTGCCGGTGCGCTTGTACAGCGCCGCGCGCGGCGAGACCGTGAGTTTCAACTTGCTGCACGCCAAGGACAATTCGCGCATCAAACAGGTCACCTATTGCCAGGCCGAAGACCAGCCGGTGCCGCGCAGCGAACTGGTGAAAGGCTACGAATACGAGAAGGACCACTACGTGGTGATCGAGGAGGAGGACATCAAGAAGGTCGCCCCCAAGACCGCCAAGGTGATGGAGATTCTGGAATTCGTGAAGGGCGACGCGGTGGACGCCATCTACCTGGAAAGCTCCTATTACATGGCGCCGGACGAAGGCGGCGAGAAGCCCTACGCGCTGCTGTTCGCGGCCATGGGGCAGTCGAATTATTATGCGCTGGCGAAGATCGCCATGCACAATCGCGAGCACATCGTGGTGCTGCGGCCGGGCAAGAAGGGCATTCTGCTGCACACCATGTACTATGCCGACGAAATCCGGCAGGTGGACGAATTCCGCACCGACACGGACCTGGTGAAGCCCAACGAGTTGGCCATGGCCAACATGCTGATCGAGACGCTGAAGGCGGAGTTCGAGCCCGAGAAATACCACGATACCTATCGCGACAACCTGATGGCGATGATCGAGGCGAAGAAGGAAGGGCAGGCGGTGGTGGAGACGCCGGAGCCGCACTTCGCACCGGTGATCGACATCATGGAAGCGCTGAAGCGCAGCCTGGCGGAGAAGAAGAAGCCGGTGCAGGTGGCTACGGCTGCGGCCGGAGAAGCGGAGGGGGAAGCGCCCGCCGAGCCGGTGGCTAAGAAGCGCGAACGGCGGACTAAGGCAGTGTGAGGCAGGCAGGCCTGGCAGCCGGTAAGCTCCGGCTTGGTGGCGTAAAGGGGTATTCTCAGAGAGGGAGCAAGCAATGAAATCAGGGCATTGGAAAAGGTTCAATTTCTCCAACTTGATCCCACATGGCGTGGAGTGAAGAAGCTATCCGGCAACGACTACTACAGCATAAGATTCTTCGGCAACCATGACTGCATCGTTTTTCGTCCCTTCTCCGAGCGGCGTCTCGTATCGATTACACGAGTGCGCCATGGAAGCGGCGCCTGCCGGGGACTATGAGGAGCAAATGATCTCGCGGCGCGGTTTGATCGCGGGCGCGCTCTCCAGCGCTACGGTCCTGGCGCTGCCGCCGCGCCAACCGATTCTAGCCTATGTAGGCAGCTATAGTTCCCCGCAAGGTCCGGAAGGCAGCCACGGGAATGGACAGGGAATCTACCTGTTTCAGATGAACCCGGAGACAGGGACGCTCACTCAGCGCGAGGTCTTCCCCAATGGCGCGAACCCTTCGTGGCTGGCATTCGACGCCACCGGGACGCACCTGTACGCCGCCAACGAGACGGCCGATGGCTCCGTCAGTGCTTACTCGGTGGATCGCGCGAACGGGCAGCTTGCGCTGCTCAACGCCGTAGGCTCCGAAGGCGCGGGTCCGGCGCATTTGAGCGTCCACCCTTCCGGCAAATGGGTGCTGGTCGCCAACTACGCCGGCGGCACGGTGGCGGTCCTGCCCATCCTCTCACGCGGTGAACTGGGTCCGGCCACCGACGTCAAACACGACCAAGGGCCAGTCGGCCCTGCGCATGCGGCCAGCGCACCGCCGGGAAGCTTCGCCATCAGCGGCCACGACAGTGTGCATGCGCACATGATCCAGGCCCATCCCGCGGGCCGCTTCGTCCTGGCGGCCGACCTGGCCCTGGATCGCATCCTGATCTGGAAATTCGATGCGGCGCTCGGCAAGCTCTCGGCCAACGATCCCCCCTGGGTGGCGCTGCCGCCCGGAGATGGTCCACGCCACTTCACCTTCCATCCGAATGGCCGCTGGCTGTATTCGCTGCAGGAAGAGGCCTCCACGCTGGCGGCTTTCGATTACGACGCCGCGCGCGGACGGCTGACGCCCATGCTGACCGTCTCCACCCTGCCGAAGGGTTTCGCCGGCACGAGCTTCACGTCGGAGGTGCGCGTTTCCCCGGACGCGCGATTCGTGTACGCCGCCAACCGCCTGCACGATACCATCGCGTGGTTTTCCATCGGCGACGCGGGAGGCCTGACGTTCGCCGGAGAGGAATGGACGCGCGGCGACTATCCGCGCAGCTTCACCATCGATCCCACCGGCGGCTTCCTCTACACCTGCAATCAGCGAGGCGACGCGATTGCCTGCTTTCGAGTCAATCGGAAAACGGGCGCCCTCACGTTCACCGGTCAATACACCCCCGTGGGCACACCGGCGATTATTGTTTTTCTGGCTTAGCGGCAATGCTGTTCACTTAATGATNNGGTGTGCCCCACCAAAGTGAACAGTATTGGGCTTAGCGGGATGCAGTCCACGCATCGCGGGCCACCGGCTCAATCGATCGGGTTCTCTTCTTTCTTGAGAATGCGCCCCAGATCGCGGCTGCCGTGCAGAACCCGCACAATCCGAAGGACGCCTGGAGTCTGCACGTAGTAAACACGGATATCTTCGAACCCCGGAACTGGCCATGAGCGAAGGCCGGGCAAGTTGGGAAAGGGCCGTTGGGAACCAATGCCAGGATTGCGAATGATGACGCGGATGGCGTCTTCGACCGAATCCAGATCAGGCACGTCCAATTCGACCAGGTAGTAGCGGAACTGGCGCTGCATGTCTTCGCGCGCGGCTGGCCGGACGAATCGCTTCACTTGCGCCGCCTGCGCGTTTTTCGTTTCTCGATCATCTCGAGCGCTTCTGCCCGGAGATCCTTCCAAAACTTGCCGTCGAGGGGAATGTCTTCGCCGGAGTTCAGGCCTTCCAGCAGCAACTCCTCAAGCCTCGTCTCGCGCTCTTTCTCCTGCGCCTCGCGCAGCAGCGTCCGGAAATACTCGCTGACGTTGCCGAAGCCCCTGGAAGTCATTTGCTGATCGACGAAGTCCCTCAGCGGCTCGGGTAAGGAAATCGTGACGTTGGGCATATCTTACATCGTAGCGTGTTTATGATCTATTCTCAATAGATCATATCCGCCCCAAGCCCATACTGGCTGCCGCGGCACCCTCAATAACGCGGGCCGCCTCGGAGAGGAGATTGCGCTCGTCCAGATTCACTTCGTCTTTTCCTGGCGCGCGCTCACACGATATACGGGCCAAAGGCCAAGTTTGCGCTTGCGAACGAATCGGCGATTCGGTGCTGAAGCAGGACGCCGAAGTACTTGACTCGCGGCACGGTCGTTTCCAGAATCCCTTCGCGCCGAAGACCCCACGAATGCTGATGCCAGAGACCATCAACACTGAGGGCGTATCCAGTACCGATTCCGACGAGCTCGCGCTGCCTCGCCGCCCATATTTCAGCCACATTTCTGTGAGCGTCACTCCTTCTCATGCTTCTCCGCAGCACTGGCCCAGCCATGACAAAGCCAGCATCAATCAAGCGCGGCACGTCTGCGTCGAGATCCGGAGGCGCGACCAGATGTGTACCTCCAAGTCCGAGCAGCAACCCCCTCAGTACCTTGAGGTCTGGCTGTTGGTCGGCGGCCTCGCGAAAACGATGGTCCAGAATACGCTTCTGCGCTGCAGCCATCATGAGATCCCTACCCAAGCGAAGAGAGTCCGGCCCACACTCCAAGCATAACCGGCACAGTCCACCTCGTCAAGATGTTCTTTTAAGGAACACTCGATCGCTGCTCCTTCTGCTACACAGAATGGGGTGGCGGCCAAATCCAAGAAGCGCTCATCGCGAAACATCATCGGGAAGCGGGTCAGAGAAGCCCGTCATCGGTTTGAGCCACCGCTGACCCAAGATCAGTTGGCTGGAAGGTTGGCGGCGGAGGGAGTCCAACTCGACAGGGTGGCCTTGGCAAAAGTCGAGGGTGGCCTGCGTTGCGCGTTCGATTTTGAAGTGAAGGGTTTGGCCGCGGTCCTGGGGGTGGATGCCAATTGGCTGCTGGGAGTCGATGTGCGCACGGCGCCACGTGGCGACAGAACACCGCAGCGTGGTAAGGCGCGCACATGAGCTTCTCGGCGTCAGCGTGTCTGCGGGCGGCTACTTCGCGAGCCAAGTCCGATGTGGCTAATAAGCTCGTCAGCATGTTCCTTCACGATCTCAGCCGCAAGATATGCGCGTCACTCGAACTCAGCGTTACGGACCCACGGTACGCCGACGCTGTACAGGCCGCATTTGGGGATAATTGCTGTTACTGCTGCCAGCCACTCGAGAAAGACCGGATCTCAGTGGAACATCTTGAAGGCATGAACCGGTTCCGTTTGGGACTGCATATTCCGGGGAATGTGATTGTCGCGTGCAGACGATGCAACGGAGAGAAGCGTCGCGACGACCAGCTAGATCGACTGACGCTGGCGGAATGCGGCTGGCAGTCTTTTCTTTCGCACGACTCAACGCGTTGTGCGGCGGCCTGCAATAGCTGCCGTTATTGGGGAATGGTTTGGCCGGACCCAACGGAACGAGCGGAAAACATGAAAAACGCTCGGCAGAAGATTTCGGCTTTTCGCAGCCAGTATCCCGTATCCCTGCAGTGGAGTGGCAGCGCCAGGACTTGTCTGAGGCAGACGGTCGACTCGCTTTATCGCCGTTGTCAGGGATTCGCGGCAGATCAAATCAGAACGACCGTTGACGAAGCCTTCTCCAGTCTTAGCGAGGATGTTGGCCGCTTTGGCCCTCAGCGGGGCTGAATGCCCTCGCACCGCCCACCCCAAAAAGATGACACACTAGAGATTCAACGAAAATGCGAACCCTCACCGCCGCTATCTCCCTCCTCACCCTAGCCTCCTCCGCGTGGGGCCAGTTGCCCGCCCCCAACGCCGCCGGAGTCATCTGCACCTGAACGTGCGTGATCCGGAAGCCCACCGCATCTTCTGGACCACCCTGGGCGGCACTCCGGTCAAGCTCGGCGACATGGAAGTGATCAAGTTCCCGGACGTCCTGGTCCTCTACCGCAAAGGCGAGCCCACCGGCGGGACCGAAGGCAGCGTGGTCGGACACATCGGATTTCGCGTCAAAGACCTGCACGCGTCGCTCGAAAAGTGGCGCGCCGCCGGGTTGAAGATCGTGCCCGGCGCCAGTCCGCACCAGGCATTCGTGATCGCGCCCGATGAGGTCCGCGTGGAGATGACCGAGGACACCTCCATGGAGGTCCCCATCGCCAACCACCACATCCACTTCTATACCAGTTCCGTGGACGACACCAAGGCTTGGTACGTAAAGATGTTCGGCGCCAAACCGGGCAAGCGCGCGGACCGTTTGAGGCGGCCGACCTGCCGGGCGTGAACCTCACTTTTTCGCAGGCGACGGGCCCGGTGGCGCCCACCAAGGGACGCGCGCTCGATCACATAGGCTTTGAAGTCAAGGACCTGGAAGCGTTTTGCAAAAAGCTGGAGGCGGCCGGAGTGAAGTTCGACATGCCCTACCGGAAGATACCGGCGCTGGGACTCTCCATCGCTTTCCTGACCGATCCCTGGGGGACCTATATAGAGTTGACGGAAGGGCTGAACCGGTTATAAACATTTTGCCCGGTTGCGCCGTCTAACCAGTTTACGAAAGGCCGCGCTATGCAATTGTCCGGCAAAACGGTGCTGTGGTGTGCGTTGTTCGCCTTTTCTGCGTCGTGCGGACGCAGCCCGGCCCCCGTGGCGCAAGTGGTGCATGCGGCGGACGCCGGCCCCCGCCCCCCAGCCCGCCATGAAGTACACTTGACCGGAACCATCCAGGCGGTCCACTTCTTTACGGTGGCGACGCCGCAAATCGGGGGGCAGGACGGCCGCGTCACCCTGACCAGGATCATCTCGAGCGGCATGCGTGTAAAGACCGGCGACGTGCTCGCCGAATTCGACCGCACCAAGGAGCAGGACAATGCGCGCGATGCCAAGGCCAAGTTCGACGACTTGGCGCATCAGGTGGAGCAGCGCCAGGCGCAGAACCGGGCGGACGCCGCCAAGCGCGCCTCCGACCTGCAGGCCGCCGAAGCGGATCTGGCCAAGGCTGAATTGGAGCTGCGCAAAGGGCCGCTGCTCAGCGAGATCGACCGGCTGAAGAACGAGGTGAAGGCGGAAGCCGCGCGCGAGCACGTTGCCAGCCTCAAGAAATCCAGCGGATTTCACGACCAGGCCGATGCGGCCGCCGTGCGCATTCTCGAATTGCAGCGCGACCGGCAGAAGGTCAGCCTGGATCGCGCGCTCAGCAACGCGGATAAGCTCCAGATCCATGCCCCGCTCGATGGCATGGTGGCCCTGGAGAACGTGTGGCGCAACAATAGCATGGGCAAGCCGCAGGAGGGCGACCAGCTTTGGCCGGGCCAGCCGCTGATCCGGCTGTTCAACCCGTCGGAAATGGAGGTGCGCGCCCAGGTCGGCGAGCCGGACGACTTGGCGTTGATTCCGGGCTGCCGGGCCACCGTGCGTTTGGACGCCTATCCGGACCTCGTCTTTGAGGCGCATATGGTTTCGGCCAGCCCGGTGGCTTCGTCCGCGCTGGGCAGCCCCATCAAGACCTTCTCGGCGCGCTTCCGGCTGGACAAGAGCGATCCGCACCTGTTGCCGGATCTCTCCGCGGCGGTGGTGCTGGAGCCGGTTGCCAAGGGTGGTTCATGAGCCCCGTCGCCGTGGGTCTGTACTACAACTGGTCGGAATCTTCGCAGCTTGCGCGGATTCTTTGTGGGGCAGGCCCCCGGCCTGCGGCGGCCTCTCAGGCCGCCGCTTTTGGTTGCGGCAATGCTGCTCTGCGGGGCAGGTTGGCAACCTGCAGAAATCGGCCTTTCCCTGGACCATCCGTCGCCCGTAACTTACCCGGGAATCGGAGCGTTGCCCCACGGCCATGAAACCTCCTCGCACCGCCCGCTTCTGGATCGGCCTCATCATCGTCCTCCTCGCGCTCGCGGGAGCCGCCGCCGGAATCTACCGCCTGCGTCAGGTGCAAGCCGCCGGAACCCTGCCGACCACGCCCGCGCGCCAGGGCGACTTTTCCGTCATCGTGCGCTGCCGCGGCGAGCTGAAGGCCAAACGCTCGGTGCAGATCACCGCGCCAGTCAACGTCCCTTCGCTGCGCATCGTGTGGCAGGCGCCTGCCGGAAGCGCAGTGAAGGAAGGCGACCCGGTGGTGCGCTTCGATCCCAGCAGCACCCAACAGCAATTACAGGAAAAGGAAGCCGCGCTGAAACAGGCGCAGGCCACCCTCGATCAGGCGGTCGCCGACGCGCGCATCACCGCCGAGCAGGACCAGCGCGACTTGAGTGCTTCCAAATACGACGTCGAAAAGGCCAGGTTGGAGGCCTCCAAAGCAGAGATCGTTAGCGCGCTGCAAGGCGAGGAAAGCCGCATCGATCTGGGCCTCGCGGAGCAGAAGTTGCGCGTCGAAGAGGCCACCGTGAACCTGCACGCGACTTCCGATAGTGCCAAGAACGCCTCGCTCACGCGCCAGCGCGACCAGGCGCAGACCGAAGTGGACCTCACCAACCACCGCTTGTCCCAAATGGAGCTGAAAACGCCGCTCAGCGGTGTCGTCATGTATATGCAGAACTACTCCCAGGGATGGACGAACGCCAAGCCATTCCAGGTGGGCGACCAGGTGTGGCCCGGCGGCGTGGTGGCCGAGATTCCGGACCTTGCCACGCTGGAGATGGAAGGCAAGGTGGAGGAGATCGATCGCGGCCGCATCGAGGTGGGCATGGAAACGCGCGTGCACATCGATTCGCTGCCGGAATTGACCATGCCCGCCGATCTGGCCGGTATCTCGCCTCTCACCGAGCAGTCCTTCGAGTGGCCCCGCACCAGCAGCTTCCGGGCCTACGGCCACATCCGGCAGCCCGATCCCCGCTTGCGGCCCGCTATGAACGGGAACATGGACGTGATCGTGAACCGCATCCCCAACGCCATCAGCGTCCCGGCGAAGGCCCTGTTCACGCGCAATGGCAAGCCCATCGTGTATGTCTCGGAAAAGGGCGGGTATCGCGCGGTGGATGTTGAACTGCTGGCGCGTAATCCGGACGAAGTCGCCGTCAAAGGAATCAAGGCCGGCACGCTGGTAACCACGGTGGAAGTGAAGCCCGATATGAAGGACGAAAAGAAATGACGCGCATCAAATGTATTACTGTCCATCAGTCTTCTGTGTGGGGCAGGCCCCCGGCCTGCGCGGGGCTCTCAGCCCCGCTCCCCGCGAGCGAAGCTCGCCCACTCCCGGCGTTTGATCGGATTTCCGTTTGCGGCTTGCATCCATGACCCGAAGAATCATCGTCCGCGCGTGCGCGGCGGCGGCCCTGGTGCTGCCGCTCCTGGCGCTGGTGACGTGGGGCGGGTCCCGGCTGATGAAGGCTGTGGCGCCGGCCTCCACCTCGCGCCTGCCGGTCACCCAAGTGAAGCGTGGCGACGTCACCATCACGGTCAGCGCCAAGGGCGAATTGTCCGGCGGCCACACCGAAATGCTGTCGGCGCCCATGACCGGCGGCGGCGACATGGCCATCACCTACCTGCGCGAAGCGGGCGAACCGGTGGCCGCTGGCGACGTCGTGGTCAAGTTCGACACCACCGAGCAGGAGTTCAAGCTCAAGGAAGCGGAAGCCGACCTGGCGGAGGCCGAACAGCACGTCATCCAGACCGAAGCCGACAATCGGGCCAAGGAAGAAGAGACCCGCTACGCGCTGGTGCAAGCGAAAACAGACGTGCGTACCGCCGAACTGGAGGCGCGCCGCAATCCCATCCTGGCGGACATCGTGGCGCGCGAAAATACGCTGGCGCTGGAAGCCGCCAAGGACCACCTGCGCCAGCTCGAGCACGACGCCGCCAACCGGCAGGCCACTTCGGCTGCGGCCGTGGCCATCCAGGAGGCTGCCCGCAATAAAGCCAAGGTGCAGGCGCAAACCGCGCGGCAGAATATCGAAAACATGGTGCTGAAGGCCAAAGCGGGCGGCTACGTGAGCGTCATGTCAAACACCAATTGCAATTTCTGCATGTATGGCATGCTGTTCCCGGCCCTGCAAGTCGGCGACACGATAAGTGCCGGCATGGTGGTGGCGCAGATTCCGGATCTGAAGAATTGGGAAGTGACCGCCAGCATCGGCGAACTGGACCGCGGCCACTTATCGGTGGGGCAAAAGGTCCAAGTGGCCATCGTGGCGCTGCCGGGCAAGTCCTTCAACGGCACCGTGAAGGAGATCGGCGGCACCATCGGCGCCTTCTGGAACCGCCATTTCGACTGCAAAATCGGGCTGGAGCAAGTGTCCCCCGGCATGCGGCCGGGCATGAGTTCCAATATCCTGATCACCACCGGCACGCTGCCGAACTCGCTCTGGGTGCCGTCGCAAGCGTTGTTTGAAAGCGATAGCCGTACGTTCGTCTATCTGGAAACGCCCTCCGGTTTCACGCCGCGCGACGTCAAACTGGTGCGCCGCAGCGAGAGCCAGGTGGTGCTCACCGGCCTCAAGGAAGGCCAGGTGGTGGCGCTGGCCAATCCCGAACTGGAGCACCAGAATGCGCAAACCAAGGGCAGCGCCATGAAGGCTTTATCGCAATGAAAGGACTCGGCCGGATCTTCTCCGACACCGCGCAGGCTTTCGATAACCTGCGCGCCCAGAAAACGCGTACGCTGCTGACCGCGCTGGGTATCGTTTTCGGCGTGGGCTCGGTGATCGGCATGCTGGCCATCGGCGCCGGTGCGCGCGAGGAATCCCTGCGCTTCATTGAACAACTGGGGGTACGCAATGTGCTGGTGGAGTCGCGGCCCGCCGCCAGCCAGCAGGAATTGCAGCAGCGCCGCCGCGATTCGCCGGGACTCACCGACCGCGACGTGCGCATCCTGACGGCCAACGTCGAGGAGCTGGAAACGTTGTCGCCCCGGCGCGCGCTGCGTCCCTCGCGCGTGCTGCCCAAGCCTTCCCACGAGATTCCGGAGCTGTACGGTGTGCGGCCGGCCTACGCCATCATTCACAGCTTGCACGTAGTCGAAGGCCGCTTCTTCGACGAGCAGGACGACGCCGCCAGCCGCGCAGTCTGCGTGCTCGGCGAAGCCGCCAAGGTCAGCCTGCTGGGCTACGGTCCGGCGCTGGGCAAGTTCGTCAAGGTGAACGACAACTGGCTGGAAGTGGCGGGCGTGCTGGGCGAGCAACTGGTCTCCAGCGGGCAGTCCAGCGGCGGCAAAATGCAGAACCTCAACAACATCGTCTACATCCCGCTGAACACGTTTCAATACCGCTATTTCGACGCCAGCAATTTCATGAAAGACGATCTGGATGCCGTGGATCTGCGCCTCAAGCCCGGCGTAGACAGCCTGGAAGTGGCCAAGGTGGTGACCGCCATCCTGAACTCGACCCATCACAACACCGAAGATTTCACGGTGACCATTCCCGCCGCTTTGCTCGCGCAGCAGCAGCGCACCCAGACCATCTTCACTTACGTGATGGTGGCCATCGCCGCCATTTCGCTGCTGGTGGGCGGCATCGGCATCATGAACATCGTGCTGGCCACGGTGCTGGAGCGCACCCGCGAAATCGGCGTGCGCCGCGCCACGGGCGCGCGCCGCAACGATATCGTCCGCCAGTTCCTGACGGAGTCCGTTTTGATTTCGGTGGGCGGCGGCCTGCTGGGCATCGGGTTCGGCTTCTTCCTGGCGTGGCTCATCGCGCGCACCGCGGAGTGGAAGACCATCGTGACCACCGCTTCGGTGCTGATCGCGTTTGGCGTGTCGATGGCAGTGGGCGTGATCTTCGGGATTTATCCGGCCATGAAAGCCTCGCGGATTAATCCGATTGAAGCGTTGCGCTACGAGTAGAGGGCAGCTCAGCCTGTGGGCGGTGGCCAAGAGTCGTGAGCAAATGCGCAGGGCTATTCAAGCTCGCATAATACAGTGACAGCAACTTAGCCCTTGTGGGGCGGGCAATTTTGCCCGCAGCCGGCTTTCAGCCGGCCCGAGCCGCCTAAAAAGGCGGCTGCGGCCANNACCGTATTACGCGAGACTCAATAACTAACTAACTAACCGGCCGACTTATCAATTTACGCCATAAGGAGGCGGAGTATCAAAAGCAACTTGCGGATTTTGACAAGTCTCTCCGGCTACAGGGCATTCAGAATTCCACTCGCGCGTTCGCATTCGAATGCAGTGGGTGCGGCAGGAGGGCTATTAGGTGAATTTGGCGTATGGCTTCCGCTTTTGGGCCGTTCTTGTTGGAGACGCCGGTAGTGGGTCTGTTTGACCGTTGCCCATCCGCTTTAGCATGGCGAAATGGCAACCCGCGTGCCTGGGCGTGCCGATGCGGTTTGGCATGTGCTACGATATGTACATGCCTTCGTGGGATATACGGATCGGAATTGCGAGCTTGATTATGGCGTTTGCTGGTGTTGGCATCGCCATACTGTGGCCGAGCAAACGATGGTTGGGATGGCTATGTCTATTTTCTGCAACCGCTTTAGGTATCTATTGGGGATGTCTTGAGTTTTTGGGAAGGTTCTTAGCGTGGCTTGGGGGTCCCCACGGTCCACGGTTTTATATGTTTGTCGGTGGGATTTGGACCATTCTAGGGCTGATAGTAATCAATGCTTTGGTCGTAGCTACCAAGCACCACAGCGCTAAAGTAAAAGCCCCACCGAAGGGTTTCTTAGATTACAAGAATGATGCAGAAGTTGCTATGAGTGCGCTACCAAGTCTAACTAATAAATTAAGCGCCGTGATGCAAGCCGTAGGGAAATCTTTTGACAGGCACCAAATGATTCAGACCGCCGGTTCTACCAGCAATCAACTAAGAGTAATATCGCAAGTAGCATCCCAACTGGACCGGCAATCGGCACGTGCTGAACGGATATGCGTGACATTTGTCAAAACTGGCAATTTACTTTCGGATGGCTTAAGGGGGTGGAGCAGTTGGCTTAAAGAGACCTCACCGGATAAATCCGCCTTGGGGGCACAGTTCGATGAAACCTTGCGCACTTTTATCGGCACGCTGGATACTTCTAACAAGCAACTCCGCGAATACATCAAGACAATGCAGAACGTAAAGGGAGTTGCAAGTACTATGGATACCGCACTGGATAGGCATATCCGAGCGCTCCAGGTAGTCCTAGATACTAATATAAACATCCATAATGCATGCTCTCAGACTCTCTCCGTACTTGACGGCCTGCCCGGTCAGGCCGCCAGCGTACTGCCCGCAGGGTAAGATAATGAGGCGATCTCTTGAATAGACCATGGATGCTGACTAAGCCCCGCTTCCATCGCAGGGGTAACGCGCAAGGTCTGGTGAATGCGAACGAAGTTGTAGTGCATATGGAACAAAGCCAACATAGCGACGTGATTGTCGAGCTTCTTACTGAAGGCGTTCGTAAGCCGGGTGAACCGCCGCATATTCATGCGCATGTTGAGATTCTGTCTCTCAACGTAGGACGTGCTGATGTGTTCGTGGTCGGGAGAGCCGATAATATCAATACGCTTGGTGCCAAGACATTGCGCCGGGCTGTAACGGGTTGCTCCCTCGGGATCGCTGCCGTACACCTTGACCAGTTGCGCGAAGTCGATATCTTCCGCGAACGCATCAGGGACAGCCGTCAAGTACATCTTGTGGCCATCCGTAGTCAACTGGACTCGGTTAGACAAACGGCTCTCAACATCCCGAAGAAACTCCGTCGCACACCCGGCGTCCCTCCGTCCTGCCATCCAAGAGATTATGAGCTTGCTTTGCGCTTCAATCGCCGTGAAGGTCCAAACGTCGCCACAGATCCCAGCTTCCATCTTGGCTACCGTGACGTTCTTTTGCTTGCATCCGACAAACGACCAGATCTCATCGACCTGGACCCGCTTCGCCGTAACATTGCGGACCATGCGGTCGTGGTACTCAGTGCAAGCCGCGCCAACGGCCACCAGGAGCCGAAGGACAGCGCCCTTCGATACACCGGTAAGGCGAACCGTGGAGCGAACGCTGCACCCTTCCACCAGGGCGGAAAGGACCGCGACCTTCTTCTCGGAGCTGATTACGTTTGCCATAATTCAAGTATACGACAGCGCTTTCGCATAGTCAATAGGCAAACGAAAAAAGATCGGAGATTATGCGGTTTTCTTGGCGTTCGCCCATCGCGCCTTCGCTGCCTTCCGAGCGCTACGGCGGCGCTGTTCGTCCGTCATGGTTTCAAGGCGGCGCTTGCCTCCGATCCGCCCCCCCTTGGCCCCCATCTCCCTCATAACCTTCTGGACAATGGTAAGCTCTACGGTTTCAGACAGGGCGATGGCCTCCAGGGAAACGCGGCGGGCGTTCTGGACAGTATCGAGGTTTTCTGTTTTGCGAGTCCGCTTTGGCATGCTTCCAGCGTGACACGAAACGCGGCGGCGTGTCAAGAGGCGCGAAATTCAAATAGACCCACTACCGAGACGCCGGTGCCGACGCTGCTTGACTTGAATGGAGGCGTTGGCCTTGTGGGTGTCGACCCGGGCTTGTTATCGGCGGGCATTTTCTGCGCCCTTGCGTTTTCGCAAGATTGCGAATAGACTATGACCGGATGCCGAAGACGAAAGTCATCCTCTACCGCGAGGAAGACGGCTCATGCCCGTTCCTCGAGTGGCTCGAGCGACTGCCGGTAAAGGTACAGGCAAAGTGCTTTCTGCGGGTGGAACGGCTCCGCGAATTAGGTCACGAACTCCGGCGGTCCGAGGCGGATCTGCTGCGGGATGGAATCTACTAACTCCGTGCGAGTCTCCAGGGTGTCATTACAGGATTCTCTATTTCTCTCACGGTGCGATTGCGGCGGTTGTGGCTTATGGAATCGTGAAAGAGGGCGCCGTGCCGCCGAGGGAAATCGACCGCGCCATTGAGCGCAAGAAGCGGTTTGAAGCGAATCCGGCGAAGCATCGCCAAGAGGAGCGTACGAAATGACCAGGAAAAAGGAGACCACTACCGATGCGGTTGAGATTCTCCGCCGCCGGTTGTTCGAAGGCAAGCCGGAGCGGCTGAAGATTCTGGAGGAGGCTAGGTCGAACGAGGAGATCGCGCGGAAGATTCTCGGCTTGCGGACGACGGCTGGTCTCACCCAGACGCAACTCGGTAAACTGGTCGGCACGACCGCGTCGGTGATCTGCCGTCTGGAAGACGCCGATTAGGAAGGCCATTCGGTGGCGATGCTGCGGAGAATCGCTGCGGCGCTGAACCAGAGGGTGGAGATTCGTTTCGTCCCGATCCGGCGCTCCGCATGAGCTGCGCCACGGGCGCCCGCGGCAACGATATCGTCCGCCAGTTCCTGACGGAGTCCGTCCTGATTCCGGTGGGCGGCGGCCTGCTGGGCATCGGGTTCGGCTTCTTCCTGGCGTGGCTGATCGCGCGCACCGCGGAGTGGAAGACCATCGTGACCACCACCTCGGTGCTGATGGCGTTCGGCGTGTCGCATTAATCCGATTGAAGCGTTGCGCTACGAGTAATGGAGGGCGGGCAATTTTGCCCG
>PMVV01000223.1 GCA_003166475.1 Bryobacterales bacterium
CACCCGCAATGAGCAAACTGGAAACCAGGGAAATTTCGAAATCGTATCGCGGACGCAAAGTGGTGGATGACGTGAACGTGAGCGTCGACCAGGGGGAAGTGGTCGGCCTGCTGGGTCCCAACGGGGCTGGAAAGACGACGTCATTCTATATGATCGTGGGGCTGATCAGCCCGGATTCCGGCTACATCCTGGTGGACGGCGCGGACATTACGCCGCTGCCGATGTACAAACGCGCGCGGCGCGGCATCAGCTACCTGCCGCAGGAAGCCAGCGTGTTCCGCAAGCTGACGGTCGAGGAAAACCTGATGGCCATCCTGGAGACGCTGCCGTTGCGGAACCGGGAGCGCCACGAGAGACTGGACCGGCTGATCGAGCAGCTTGGCCTGGAGAAGGTGCGGCGCAGCCAGGGTTACATGCTGTCGGGCGGCGAGCGGCGGCGCGTGGAGATTGCGCGCTCGCTGGTGATCGACCCCAAGTTTCTGCTGTTGGACGAGCCGTTCTCCGGCATCGATCCGATCCAGGTGCTGGAGCTGCAGCGCATCATCTTCGATCTGAAGCGGGACGGGATCGGCATTCTGGTGACCGACCACAACGTGCGCGAGACGCTGACGGTGACGGACCGCGCCTACATCATCGACAACGGGCGGATTTTCCGCGCGGGCAGTCCGGAGGCGCTGGCGCGCGATCCGGAGGTGAAGCGCGTGTATTTGGGCGAGTCGTTCAGCTTGCAGATATAGCCGGCGGCGGGTCGGGGGGACTGGGCGGCATCTCTTGGAACAATCAAAGCCCACATTATTGATTTTAAGGGACTTTGATGAGGGATTGGGCGAGTTTCGCNNTGGGCAAGATTGGGCGTTTTTGCGCATGGGCTGCGCCCCCCCCGGAGACGGGATTGGGGTTCGCTTTGTGGTGGGCGTTGCCGGGTTGGCGACAGGATGAGCGCATGTTACAGGACACGGATTTCATGATTTCGTGTTGCACCGCGTAACATTTGTTGCACGGCAGGCGGCCCCGTTGGTCGGTATGCAGGCACGGGATTTGGGGGCTGGCGCCGGGCGTTCAGCTTCGCGCCCCAGACAGACGCCCGCACCCGATTCCAGTGTAGTCCAGGGGTGGTGGGAGAACCCGGCGTCCAGGAGGCGGCAGGGTGGTAAGTGCTTTGGTTGATGAGGAATGCGGGGGGCGGCTGTATTTTCGAAGGCTGTGACCGTTGATCTAGAGCCGGATGGCGTCCACCATGGTGTTCCAGGGCGCTGCTCCCCTGTGAACTCGCGGAGCGTCGCGGGCAACGAATTCCCGGGCACCTATGAGGTGCGGCGACGCCCGCGCCAACACCGACGGCCCCCACGCCGACGACGCGGAATCGTGTAAGCTATGGAAGATGCCCCAACGAAATTTTACTGTCGTTGCTCACCTTCCGGCTGCTGTGGATATCACCAAGCGAACAAGCCAAAACTCTCTGACCATTGAGATTAAGGACGGCTCAACAAAGATAGGCACGCTCGTCGTCGGGCGTGGTACCGTTGAGTGGTGGCCAGAGAGCAACAGGGTAAATGCGCATCGCGCGAACTGGTACAACTTCGCGGAAATAATGACCACACTGCCCAAGAAGAGATCGACCCGAAAGCCAAACTGAGCCGCTTGGCCTGAAAGAACGTCGGTCTCGTCTCGCCGACACCGCCTATGACTGCGGCTTCCTGACGGCGGTTCAGCGCGCCTCTGATCTCGGCGTCAATCCCGGTGGCGAGGTCATGTGCCAACCGATTTCTCGAAGGTATCTGTACCGCGTCCCTGCCGATCTGCGCAAGCGCCTGTTGGACGAGGCGAAAGTGCGGGAGCGGCTGGAGGGGCGAAGCATATCTGATCACTATGCCATATATGGGAAGCCGCAGTCGTCAGCTTCCACCCCTCCGGTGCGAGCCCGCCCTATAGCTCAGCAGCTAGGACGCATCCAAACCCACCCGGAGTCGTACACCTAGGGTTCCTCCTGCCCGACGAGCTGCGCGATCGAATAAACGCATCTACACCCGCCCGGAGTCGTGCACGCAGGATTTGGCAGTTCAGGAAGGTCATCAAGGCTCCAGACGCGATTGTGCAGCTTCGTGCACTCCTCGCATGGCCCGTCCGCCGATCCCAGTATCCCGACGCCCCGGACGCAGCGGGTTTGCCGCCATGATTGCAGGTTGCGGTGGTTCTGTCCGTAGCTCACTAGCACGTTTATTCGCTCTTCAATGTCCGGGGGGAAATCGCGTGACCGCTTAATTCCCAGCATGACCATGGCAGCACTCGCTCGCACGTCTCGAAGTTCCAATTCTGGATGCGGATGGAGCGCCCGTGGGTGTCCGCGCATGATCGGCCGGACCTCCCGAAGCCGGCGCGCACGCTCAGACTCCGGTCTCGCGAATCCCAGTTCTGCCTCAAATGATTCGAGGGATTTGATAGCCTCTTCCAGCTTGCCCTCTCCGAGGGCAGTTTCGACAGAGCCCTCCATGGCTTGCCGGCGCTGGCTGTACCGGTCAGCGAAGGCAACACCGAATGCCGAACACTGAACTAGACGAAGCTCGCGTGCGGCTATGATCGCTGAGATCCCAGAAAGGTCTGCGGTTAGAAGCCTTCGCGCAAGCTCTTCCTTGGAGCCGGATAGCTTGAGGCCGCGTTCTCTTGCCAAATCCTTCAGTTCCGTGAGCTTAAATAGCAGTTGAGCGTGTTCCTCCTTGCTCGGCACATACGGCTCAATCAATCCGTGTAACAGTTCAAGTACCCTGGT
>PMVV01000091.1 GCA_003166475.1 Bryobacterales bacterium
AGGATCTCGCCGTGCTTCACGCCGGCCCAGGTGTGGAAGCCGCGTCCCACGGCTTGCCCATCGCGCACCAACACCGCGCCCACCAGCGGATTGGGGCTGGCTTGGGCGTCGCCCTTCCGCGCCAGGTCCAGCGCCTCGCGCAGATACCGCGCGTCGGTTTCTTGTTCGGCGGCGTTCATTTTTCGAAGAGGGATGCGATAAACTTCTCGGCATCGAACGGCAGCAGATCGTCTGCCTTCTCGCCGATGCCCACGTAGCGGATGGGAATATTCAACTCGCGCGCGATCGCGATTACGATGCCGCCCTTGGCCGTGCCATCCAGTTTCGCCAGCACGATGCCGGTCACGCCGGAGGTCTCCGTGAACTTGCGGGCCTGCTCCAAGCCGTTTTGCCCGGTAGTGGCGTCCAGCACCAGCAGCACTTCGTGCGGCGCATCGGGAATCACGCGCGCGGCGGTGCGGCGCATCTTCTCCAGTTCGGCCATCAGGTTGGTCTTGGTTTGCAGGCGGCCGGCGGTGTCCACGATCACGTAATCGGTCTTGCGCGCGCGCGCCGCTTGCAGCGCATCGTAGAGCACCGCGCTGGGATCGGCGCCTTGCTTCTGCCGGATGACGTCGGTGCCAGTGCGCTCGCCCCATATTTCCAGTTGCTCGATGGCGGCGGCGCGGAACGTGTCGGCGGCGCACAACAGCACGCTGCGCTGCTCGCCGCGGAAGCGGTGCGCGAGCTTGCCGATGGTGGTGGTTTTGCCGGAGCCGTTCACGCCCACCACCAGAATCACGGCGGGCGGCTCGGCCACGCGCGGCATGGGGCGCTCGGAGGCTTGCAGGATTTCGAGCAGGTGCTCGCGGATGAGCCCTTCCAACTCGGCGGCATCGCCCACCAGCCTGCGGTCCACGCGCTCGCGGATGCGATCCAGAATCTCGGCGGTGGTGCGCACGCCGATGTCGGAGCTGATCAGCGTGAACTCCAGTTCGTCCAGCAAATCGGCGTCGATCTGCTTGGCGCCCTGCAGCATGTCTTCGAGGCGCGTGACCAGACCCGCGCGCGTCTTTTGCACGCCGCTCTTCAAGCGCTCCAGGAGAGAGGGCTCTTGCTCGACCGCGCCGAATAGCGTTTGAATCATTTTAGGACTATTGTAGCAATCATGGATAAAGTAGCGATCTTTGGCGCAGCCGGACCGATCGGCCGGTATGTGGGAATGGAATTGAATCGACGTGGCGTGCCGTTCCGCGCCGTGGGACGGACGGCCGGCAAGCTCGCTGCGGCATTCGGAAAGATGCCGAATGCGGAAGTGGTCGCCGCCGACTTGTCGGATGCCGGTGGCGCCCTGCAAGCGGCGCGCGGCGTGGATACCATTGTCTACACGGTGGGCGTGGCATACACGGAGTTCCAGCTTCACCCGAAGATGATGCGCGTCGCGGTGGACGCGGCGGCGGCGGCCGGAGTGCAACGGGTCGTGCTGGTAACGGGCATCTATAGCTACGGAGTCCCGCAGACCAAGAAAGTGGCGGAGACGCATCCTCGCGTGCCGGTCTCGGTCAAAGGCCAGTTGCGTAAGGAGCAGGAAGACATCCTGATGGCCGCCGGCGAGCGCGGGTTATTCAAGAGCATGGTGGTGCGGCTGCCGGATTTCTACGGGCCGTACACCCACAGCCTGGCCACTTTCATCTTCGACGCGGCGTTGGCGGGCAAGACGGCCAACTGGCTGGGACCCATCGGCTCGCTGCACGAATTCGTGTTTGTGCCGGATGCGGGGCCGGTGATTGCGGAGCTGGCGGCGCGCGACGATTGCTACGGAGAAGCCTGGAATTTCGCGGGGCCGGGCGAGATCTCCGCGCTGGCTTTCATCCAGAAGATCTACCAGGCGGCGGGGCGGGAGCCGAAATTCCGCAGCACCGGCCGCACCCTGCTGCGCATGCTGGGCTGGTTCAATCCCTTGATGCGCGAGTTGCCCGAGATGTTGTATCTGCAGGAGACGCCCGTCATGCTGGACGACGAGAAACTGCGCCGCAAGCTGGGGCAGGTGCATAAGACCAGTTATGACGAGGGCATCCGGCTGACGCTGGAATGGATGCGCGCGGGCGAGTAGGGCGGGCGCTACTTCTGGCCCAGCCAGTAGCCGGGCCGCGTGCGGACCTTGACGTCCCTGCGGCCGCTCACCTGTACCGATATCTCGTGGAAGCCGCCTTCATCCTTGTTGTTGGGGCTGTAGGTGACCAGATACTGGTTGTGAAGATCCGCGCCAATGCGCTCGATGGCCTCCTCGAGGCCCCGCTGCCGCATGAAACCGAACTGCTCGCCGCCAGTGCCCCGGGTGAAGACTTCCGAAGGGTTCTGCTTGAAAATGGCCTTGGCATCCTTGAAGACCTCCACCATCGCCGGGACGAATTCCGCGCTGCTGCCCAGGCTTCCCGTCGTTTGCATCACGGTATTGGGAGTTTGGGGGACGCCCGACGGCATCGGCGTCATAGCGGGAGGCCGGTTGTCGATATACCCCGGGTCCTGCTTGGCCATGACGGAGGTCACCACCCGCGAGATATCTACCGTATACACGCTGACGTTGGCCACTTGGGCGGCGATCAGGGTCTCCCGCAGGCGCGCCTCGCTGGACTGATCGCGCGTTTCGCTCACCAGCATGAGCACGCGCCGGCGGTTCTTCGGCCGGCCGTGCAACTCGCGCACGCCTTCCTCCACCGCGTCGATCATGCGGTTCTGGCTGCTGCCCGGATGAATGCTCTTCAGCGCCGCGGTGATTTTGTTGGGATCGGAAGTGAACTCCTGCAGCAGCCGGATACGCGAATCGAAGGCAATCACGGACGATTCGCCCTGATCGCCGATCACGATCGGCTCGATCATCCCGCCGATTTTCTGAATCTGGGGCAGGACGGATTCCACGCGATCGTTGGCTTCCACGGCGATCGCCAGGGAGATCAGCGGGAAGGCCACGTCCACGTGGATGTTCTGTTCTTTGCCGTTGTCGAAGAGATGGAACTGCTCCGGTCCCAGACCGTCGACGTTGTCGCCATGGCGGTCCACCACGGTTACCGGGGCCATGACCACTTCCACCGTGACCCGGATCGGATTGTCTATGGTCACCTCCGGTTTGGCGGAGTCCTGCTGGCCTTGGGCGAACAGGCCGGCCGCGAGCAGCCCGGCAAATATCCATCTCATAGTTGGCATGAAATTCCAGACGTTACGAGTTTCCAAAACGTTGCGCATCCCGATGCTCCGTGCGGCCTCCCAGCAGGTCGAGTAGGTGGGGCACTAACTCCACGATAGCATCCAGCGACTCCACCGCGCCCTTGGGCGAGCCGGGCAGGTTCACGATCAGCACGTTGCCGCGCGTGCCGCCAATAGCCCGCGAGAGCGCCGCCATGGGCGTGGAGCGCGATCCGCGGGCGCGCATCAATTCGCCGATCCCGGGAATCTCTTTGTGCAATATCGCACGTGTGGCCTCCGGGGTGACATCGCGCAAGGCAACACCCGTGCCGCCGGTGGTGAAGATGGCCGCCACCGAATGGCTGTCCGCCAGCGCCGCCAGCCGCCGTCCGATGAGCGCGGCATCGTCCGGGATGACTTCGGTCACCGAGACGCGCCAGCCCAATTGCTCCAGTCTTTGGCGCACGGCAGGGCCGGAAACGTCGGCGCGCGTGCCGGCGTTGACGGAATCGCTGATGGTCAGCACCGCCGCATCGATCATGATGCGAGTGTACCGCAGGCGGAAGTCGGTAGTGGGTCAATTTGCGTNNTTTAGGCGGCCAGAGCCGGCTGAAAGCCGTCCCCAGAGGGGACCCCGGGCAGAATTGCCCGCCCTCCAATTGCAAACTGACCCACTACGCGCCGGTCAGCAATTGGAAGGCCCGCCGCGCGACGATCAGCTCTTCGTTGGTGGCTAGGGCCACGACGGCCACCTGGCCGTTCGATACGATGCGATCGCCGCCGCCGCGAACGTTCGATTCCGGGTCGAGCGCGATGCCCAGAAACTCCAGGCCATGGCAACAAGCGGCGCGCAGCGTGGCGGAGTTCTCGCCGATGCCGCCGGTGAAGGCCACCGCGTCCAGTCCGCCCATGGCGGCGGCGTAAGCGCCAATGGTCTTCTTCACCTGGTAGACGAAGACATCCAGCGCCTCGGCGGCGCGCACGTTGCCCGCGGCGGCGGCCTGTTCCAGGTCGCGCACATCGCCGCCTGCGATCCCCGAAAGACCGGCGAGTCCGCCGCCTTTGGCGAGTTGCTCACGCACCTGCCCGCAGGTCCAGCCGTGGCGCTCCATCATGAAGAGCACGGCGAAGGCGTCCAGATCGCCGTGGCGGGTAGCGTTCTCCAGGCCGGATTGCGGCGAAAAGCCCATGGTGGTGTCGATGGACCGCCCGCGGTCGATGGCGCACATTGACGAACTGCCGCCCAGGTGGCAGCTTACCAGCCGGGTCTGGCGGCCCAGCAGCGCGGCGCATCGCTCGGCCACGTACTGGTGCGAAGCTCCGTGGAACCCATACCTGCGCACGCCTTCCGCAAGCCACTCGGCGGGCACGCCGTAAAGACGCGCGCAGGCGGGCATACTGGCGTGGAACTCCGGCTCGAAGGCGGCCACCAGCGGGATGCCCGGCAGGCTTTCGCGGAAGGCGCGGATGGCCGCCAGATAGATGGCATTGTGCGCCGGCGCGGCAGGCAGGAACTCTTCCAGGGCCAGCAGTACGCTATCGTCAATCGTAAACGTGCCGCAGTAGCGTGGTCCGGCATGCACGGCCTTGAAAGCCACCGCATCCACCGGAACCCCGCCGGTGCGGAGCCGCTCGATGGCTTCGCCATAATCCCGCACGCGCTCGAACCGTCCGCGGCCCAGCACCTTCTCGGAGGGCATCTCCAGAATCTGGTACTTCAGCGACGTGGAGCCCAGGTTCGGAACCAGGAGGTTCATTTGACGCCGTGAAACTGAGCTTTTATGGCGTTCAGATTCTTGGTGGCGGTCGCCTGAAACGGACTACTCACCGCTGCGCACGCCTTGAAGAAAGTGTAAGCTTCCTGAACCTTCTCCATCTTGTAATTGGTCACGCCAAGGTAAAAAAGCACTTCCGTCTTCACCGCGACGTTGCCTTCCACCAGCGGCAGCGACTTACGCAGATCCGCATCGGCCTGCGCCAGATTCCCGTCGCTGAGATACTGTTGGCCGCTCATG
>PMVV01000413.1 GCA_003166475.1 Bryobacterales bacterium
ACCAGAACTCGCATGTGCACAGCCGGCCCGAAAGCCGCTGTACTTCTATCGGATGGGGAAGGCTCCACCGGGAGGGGACTAAAGTACCGATGGCAATTTGTTTCAGTCTTAGTGGGGCAGGCCCCCGGCCAGGGGTGCCCTCTGGGCCGGGCCTCTCAGGCCGCCTCTTGCTTCTTCGGCCTTCAACGCGATGCGGGGCCGGGCCGCGGACGCCGGCGCCAGCCGCCCCGGCGACTATCCCCTACCCACCCACCTCACTCCTGGCGGAGAGCCGCCATCGGCTCGACCGACGCCGCCCGCCGCGCCGGCCCGAGCGACGCCAGCAGTGCCACAGCCGCCAGCACCACCGGAGCCGCCGCCATCGCCGCCGCATCGTGCGGACGCACGCCATACAACAGCGATTCCAGCCCCCGCGCCCCCGCGAACCCGCACACGACCCCGATCGCCGAGCCTGTCAGGATCAGCCGTGCGGCGCTGCCGACCACCGCGCGCGATACGTCGCTGCCGCGTGCGCCCAGCGCGATCCGCAACCCTATTTCGCGCCGCCGCCGCGACACCGTGTAGGCCATCACGCCGGCCAGCCCCAGCGTAGCCATCCCCAGCGTGACGATGGCGAACCCCACCACCAGCGCCATCATCGCCCGCGGCATCGCGGTGGCCAGATCGATCGACTGTCGCATGCTCCGCACCTCCGTAACCGCCAGGCCGGGATCCATTCGCCGGACGATGTCGCGTGCCCCGCCGAACACCCCACCCTCGGGCACTGCCGTGCGCAGCGCCACGAACTCAAACCAGGATCGAACGTCCTGCGTGAAAGGCAGGTAAGCCTCGGCGTCCACCCCCTGCGCAGGGCCCTGGTATCGAATATCGCCGATCACGCCGACGACTCGCAGCCATTTCCCCTGGCCCAGCCGCACGTGCTTGCCGAGCGGGCTCGCCCCGTGCATCAGTTTGCGCACAAACGTTTCGTTGACCATCGCCACCGGCTCCGCTTCGGCGGTATCGCCCGCGTTGAATGCGCGGCCGGCCCGCAACGGGATTCCGATAGTCCGGAAATAGTCCGATGTCACCGTCGAATCGCGGGTGGTCGCCTCGGCCCAATCGCGCGCAGGGGTTAGGCCCTCAACCTCCACGGGTGTGCCGTCGTAGGTTCCACCCAGAGGAACTCCGTCCGATGCCGCAGCCGATACCACCCCGGGCAGCGCTGCAAGCTGCGGCAGCAGCTTGTCCCAGAACTGCACGCGCGCCCGATCGTTCTTGTACCGTGACGAGGGCAGCGCCATCCGAAACGTCAACAGGCCATCGGCACGGTACCCCAAGTCGGTGTGCAGCAGATAAGCGAAGCTCTTGGTCAACAGACCCGCGAAGGTCAGCAGCACCACGGCCAGGGCGATCTCCATCACCACCAGGCTGTTCAACGCGCGCGCCTGCTGCCGCCCCGCCACCAGCGAGTTGCCGCTCTCCTTTAACTCGGTTTGCAGATTGCCGCGCGATCCCCGCACCGCCGGCCAAAGCCCGGTCAGCAGGCCGGTCGCGAGAGTCAAGCCGATCGCGAAGCCCGCCAACGCCGGGCTCACCGCCACCATCGCGCCGAGTTGCAGCCAGGGCGGAGCCGTGGCGATCGCCAGCCGGATCAGCCATGCAGCCACCGCCATTCCGGCAACCGCGCCCAGGCAGGATAGCAGCAGGCTCTCGGCCAGCAGCAGCCGCACCAACCGCCGGCGGCCGGCGCCCAAAGCCATGCGTACCGCGATCTCCTTGGAGCGGCCGATGCCGCGCGCCAGCAGCAGGCTGGCAACATTCCCGCAAGCCACCAGCAGTACGATCATCGCCGCGGCGGCGAAGATCCGCAGCGCCGGACTGAACTCTCTCAGGAAGTCGCTGCGCAACCCCACCACGCGCACGCCCCAGCCCGCACAGTCCGCGAACTGCTTTTCCATCCGGCGGGCAATTTCGCTCATCTGGGCCTGCGCCGCCTGGATGGTGACGCCGGGCTTCAGTCGCGCATAGCCCAGATACTGGTGGTTCTGGTGTCCATAGTTGACGTAGCGGATCGGGGTCCAGTATTCGGCGGCATACCAAGTGTTGAATCGAAAACTCGCCGGCATCACGCCCGTGACGCGGTAGGGGATCCCGCTCAGAAACAACGTGCTGCCCACCGCTTCCGGCCGCCCGCCCATGGTGCGCATCCAGAACTCGTGGCTGACCAGCACCACATGATCGGCGCCCGGCTTCTGCTCTTGCGGCGTAAACCAGCGGCCCAGGCGCGGCGGCACACCCAACATTTCAAAGAAGCCTTCGGAAACCGACGTCCCGGTAATGCGTTCCGCATCGCCGTGCCCGGTCAGCGTCTTCTGATCGAACTCGGTGAATGCCATGCGTTCGAAAACGTTGTTGGAGGCTTGCCAATCGCGGAAGTCCTCCTGGCCGATGCTCTCCAACTCGCCGCGCCGCGCATGCACGGAATAAATGGCGGTCAACCGTTCCGGCGACGCATACGGAAGCGAGCGCAGCACCAACGACTCCGCCAGCGTGTATACCGCCATGCTGGCGCCCACGCCGAGCGCCAATGTGGCCACGGCCAGCGCCGTGAAACCGGGAGACTTGCGCAGCATCCGCCACGCGTATACGATGTCCTTCCGCAGATCGGTGAGCCAGCCGAGACGGCGCTGGTCCCGGCATTGCTCTGCAATCAGGGCCGTGCCGCCCATTGCCCGCCGCGCCGCCAGACGCGCTTCGCCGGCATCCATTCCCGCGGCGATGTTTTCTTTGGTCAGTTGCTCCAGGTGATACCGAAGCTCGTTCTCGAGTTCGCCATCCACCTGCGCGCTACGGAATAACGACCGCGCGCGCCGTCGAAATACACGAAGTAGCCGCATGTCGCGCCTTCACTTAAGTCCGCTCCAGGACAAGCTGCACCGCCGAAGAGAGGCGGCTCCAACTCTGCAGCTCGCGTTCAAGCTGCCGCCGGCCCTCCCGGGTCAGCGCATAGAATTTCGCCTCGCGCCCAAGCTCGGTGTCCTTCCACTCGGCCGTAAGCCACCCGTGCTGCTCCAGGCGGTGCAGCGCCGGGTACAACGACCCCTGCTGCACCGACAGCACCTCATCGGAAAGAACCTGGATGCGTTTGGCGATCCCCCAGCCGTGCGCCGGCTCGCGGCTGATGGCCTTCAGGATCAAGAGATCCAGAGTTCCTTGCAGTAAATCCGATGGCTTGGGCATCTGATACCTCGATCATCTACAATGATATGCGATTCTCCGAAAATGTCAAGGGTTTCGGGATCGATCGCGGAATGGGAACGAGCGTCGTCTACTGTTGAGGCTGCTCGACTCGTAACGAGCCGGATGGCGCGAACTTAAGAGTTGTCCGAGCTCCCTCTAGGTTGAAGAACACGAGATTGTCCCCTTCCGAGCCGATGAGCACACCGCTGGGATCGCCGACAACTTTCTGCCAGACTCCCTTTGAACGATCGAGAACGGCAAAGCGGGCGGAGCGGGACTTGAAGATCTGCGCGTAGGCGTTGCCGCTGGCGGTCATGGCGACGGGCCAAAGGGCTAGCCCGTCGGCCGTCTTCAGGGCGTATTTCCCCAGAAGGACTCCTGAGAAGCTAATTTCGATCCAGGTGCGGGAGCCGGGGTGCAAAGCTGCGTTCCAGCCGATGCGATCGTTTGCGATATAGAGAAGTTGGCCTCCCCGAATGCTTTCGATTACAGGATGTTTGAGATTGCCGCCAATTTGAGACCAGGAAAGCGCCTGTCCCAATTCTTCGCCGGTTCGGGCGTAATGGTGAAGGACGTTGAAATCCTGAGCACCGTCGTTTTGAGCGTTGTAGCCCACTGTCCAGATAGTGTGGTCCGGAGCAAAGACTACCTGCTGCGGAATGTAAGAACCGGTACTTATCGTGCGCGTTACGATGCCGGTGAGATCGAGCAGGTCGATGCGGCCTTCCATCAGGCGGCGCGGCCGGTAGTCGCCGGCAACTACGCCGTCGGAGTCGACGGCCCATATGACGCGAGAAGAAGCACCCGTCCCCTCTGGCACGGAGAAAGCTGGCTTGCCATCGCGACCGTGGAGCGTGACCTGCGTATGCTGTGGACTATCCCAGCTAAGAAGGTAACCGTTGCTGTAGACGGCGACAGGCAGGTTTTCAGATTGCGTGGCGACCGGCGTCTGAGCAACACACGCCGGTACAAGAGCGAGCGAGAGAAACAGCCCCGAGACAGCACGCATACAATTATCCTCAGCAGATATTTTAGCTAACTGCACTTTTGGGATAGGAACCCTGAAAATGGCAACGGCTTCCCCTGCTTGTTCTTATCTGTGTTTATCTGCGTTCATCTGTGGTTAAAATTCCGGTTTCGTGAAATTCGTGGAATTCGTGTCCTGTGTCACCCTATTGGTTTTGATCTGTGCTCATCTGTGTCCATCTGTGGTTAAAACTC
>PMVV01000377.1 GCA_003166475.1 Bryobacterales bacterium
CGTCCAGCAGAATGCCGTTGGTCTGCATCGAGTTCGAAACCGCCTGTCCGTTTCGCCCGTGCCGCTTCTGAAATTCCACCAGAGATTCGAAAAACGCCGGTCCGGCCAGCGTCGGCTCCCCGCCTTGAAACGCGAATGCGCTCGCCGGATAGGAATAGAAAAGGAAGCTGTCCACCAGGCGCTCCAGCGTCTCCAGGGTCAAGCGCCGCCCGGGAAGCGCCTGGTAGGGATCGGCCTCGCGGTCCAGATAAAAACAGTAGGAGCAATCCAGGTTGCACACCGCCGACGCCGGCTTAATCAGCAGCGAGCCGATGCGCGGTGTAGTGCCGGTACCGTCGAGAATCGGAAAGGCTCCCATGCCGGTTTAGAGCAATCGTATCTCACAGGCTAAAGCCTGTGCCACTCTCACAGGCTAAAGCCTGTGCCACCATGCTTCGTCCAACTGACCTGGGCGCGCAGGTTCGCCACTCCGGCCGTGTAGCGGCTGTCGCTGACCGAAAAGGCGACGGCATCTTCCAGCCAGTCGTGCCACACGCCGTCCGGATCGTGCGACGCCACCGTCAGCGTGTACTCGCCGGCGCACAGCTCGCAGCGGAAGGCAAAGTCCAGCACCAACACCTCGCCCGCGGCGCACGGCCCCAGTTTGATCCCCTCCAGCTCCGAGTTCGTGCCATAAACGTTCATGCCCGCCCGGCTGCGAATCATCATGCCAGCAACTGGTTCCGCAACCGCGCGCTCCACCCGCAGCGTCGCCCGCACCACCACCAGCTCGCCGCTGCGCACCACGCCCGCCGGCTGTCCCGATTCGCCCAGCAACTCCAGATTCTCGACGCGCACGCGCCCATCGCCCCGCCGCCATCGCGGAGCCATCGGCACTGCCGCCGCGCCCCATTCCCGCACGCGCCGCGCGATATGGCCGGCGTAAGCGCGCAGCATCACCGCCGGATCGCCCCTGCCGGCCAGCGCACCCCCATCCAGCCACCACACTTCGTCGGCAAGCTGCAGCAGCAGTTCCTCCTCGTGCGAAACCAGCAGCACGGTAGCTCCCGCGCGCCGCAACCGGTCCAGCGCCACCGCCGTGCGCGCCCGCTCCAGGGCGTCGTGCCGCGCCAGGGTATGTTCCATCGCCAGCACGGCCACCGGCGAGAAGTCCAGCGCATCGTCCGGCCCCAGCAGCCGCCGCGGCTCGCTCGCTTCCACCGCGCCCGACGCGGGTTTCGCCAACCCCGCCGCCAGCCGCAGCAGGGCGCTCTTCCCCGAGCCATTCTCGCCGATGACTCCGATCACCGCGCCGTCCGGCGCCGTAGCGTCCACACCCGCCAGCGGCGGAAAAACCACCTGCCGAAAAATTATCGCCATTATGGATAGAATACCGGTTAGGCATGCCCGACTCCAATGTGCTTGACCGCATGCGCCACGACTGGAACGCCCGCGCCCTCGAGGACCCGCACTATTACGTCGCGTTCGGCCGCCGCGAACAGGACGACGCCGAGTTCTTCTCGACCGCCGCCGATGTCGTCCGCGGCCTGCGCGCCGAAGCCCGCCATCTGCGCCCCGCCGGCCAGCCCTTCCCGCGCGGCCTGAAGGCTCTCGAAATCGGCTGCGGGCCGGGCCGCATCATGCGCCCGCTCAGCGCGGACTTCGCCGAGATCCATGGCATCGATGTCTCCGACGAAATGATCCGCCTGGCCCGCGAGAAACTGCGCGCCATTCCCAACGCCTACCTGCACCACACCCGCACGTCCGACCTCTCCCTGTTCCCCGACGAGTCGTTCGACTTCGTCTACTCCTACGCCGTCTTCCAGCACATNNCGCTGCCAGATCAACGGGCTGCCCGAAACATTCCAGCGCTACAACACCTGGGATGGGGTGCGCATTCAGTCCGCGGACGTGGCCGACTTCGCCGTTCGTCACGACTTCCAACTCTACGCGCTCGAAAACGTGGACACGCAATACCTCTGGACCACCTGGCGCAAGCGGCCCGTAGGATGGCGCGCCCGTTTGCACGACGCCCCGCGCCCCACCCCCGTGCCCGCCACGTGCATCCGCATCATCAGCAACGCGCTNNCCGCCGATCCGCTGGTGCCGGCCTCCGGACCCCGCGCGTTCGCCGCATTGCGCATCGAAAGCCTGCCGGCCGATTGCGATCTGATCAACCTGGAGGTGCGTATCGACGGCCGGCCCGGCGCGCTCTCCTACCTGGGTCCGCCCGAGTGGGATGGCGTCGTCCAATTGAACGCCGCCATACCGCCCGGCACCCGTACAGGCCTCGTCCCGGTCGAGGTCTTCTGGCTGGGCGCGCCGCTCACCTCGGCCTGGATGCGCGTGGTCCCGTCCGGGCCGGTCGTGCCGCGCCTGTGCGCCGTGCGCGATGGCGACAACCTGCTTTCCGGAACGCGCATCATCAGCCGCACGGTGAAGCTGGTCTTCGAAGAAACCTTGCGGCCCGATCTCTTTCACGCCACCGTCGGCGGCATCGCAATCCGCAGCGCCCTAACCGTCTGCACCGACCCCGTGGAACAGCGTCACGAGATCAACTTCGCGCTGCCCGAGTCGATCGGTCCTGGCCTGCACGAACTCCGCATCCACATCGGATCGCGCGCTTTCCCCCCCATAACCATAGAGGTAATCTAGTGGGGCAGGCTCTCAGCCTGCGGCGGCCTCTCAGGCCGCCCCTGTCCTTCGCATTATTGCTCCTAACCACCTGCGCCCACCCCCCCGACTTCACCCGCCGCACCGGCCTCATCGAACTGCCCGCCGGAACCCTGGTCCTGCACCGCGAACTAACCCTCCCCGAAGCAGCCCACAACCTGGAAATCCGAGGCAATCCATCCGGCTCCACGCTCCGGGCCGCCGCCGACTTCCAAGGCCGCGCCCTGATCTACTCCAAAGGCGCGACCGATCTCCGCCTCACCGGCTTCCGCATCGATGGCAACCGCGCCGCGCTAGAAAAACCCATCGGCCTGCCGCCGTCCGACGTCCCCTTCGCCCGCTATTACCGCAACAACGGCATCCTCGTTGAGGGCGCCACCCATCTCGTCATCCGCGACGTATCCTTCACCCAGGTCGCCAATTACTCGCTGCTCGTCAGCGCCTCCACCGCCGTCCGCATCGACCGCGTCCACATCCAGGACTCCGGCTCACTCGGTCCCACCGGCCGCAACAACGCATCCGGAGGAATCCTCCTGGAAGAAGGCACGCGCGATTTCGAAGTCCGCCAATGCGCCATCGCCCGCGTACGCGGCAACGCCATTTGGACGCACTCCAACTACTTCTCGCCCCGCAATGCCGGCGGCATCGTCGCGCGCAACGCCATCGAGGAAGTGGCGCGCGACGCCATCCAGGTGGGCCACGCGACCAACATCCGCGTCGAAAACAACACCGGCCGCCGCATCGGCTATCCGCTGGAGTTGGTGGATATGG
>PMVV01000017.1 GCA_003166475.1 Bryobacterales bacterium
CATAGCCGGCTCCGACGAAGAGTCCGGACCTGCCACGCTGGAGGCGCTCGGACACTTGGAAAGCCTGGTGGTCCTCAACCTAAGCGGTGGACAGCGCCAGCAGATCCAAAATGGCAGCCAGGCCGCCGTGACAGGGATCGACGGGCAGCAGCAACTCGCCCCGCTGCATAACTCGCTGAATCCCGCGGCCTGGTTCTTTCCCGCGCTCCTTATCGAGGGACTTATTCAGGACGCAAGCTATTCAGTCACCTACGTCGGCGCTGAGAATCTCAACGGCGCTTCCGTGCAGCACCTGCGCGCCTTGCGCACCCTGCCCGGACACGGCGACGCCGCCACCATGTCCCTCCTGCTTGAGCTTACCGGGTTCGACCTATACCTGGACAGCGGCGCCTTCTTGCCCGTGGCGCTGGCGTTCAACACCCACCCCGCCAATAACGCCCTGCAAGACGTGCCCATCGGCGTCGAGCTTTCCGGCTACCAGGCCCAGGGCGGAGTGATGACGCCCTCGCACGTTCAGAAATTCCTCCAGCGCAGCCTGCTGCTCGACATTTCCGTGACGAGCGTGGCGATCGACTCCGGCTTGCCGCCGTCGGACTTCCAGATCCAGTAGAAAGGAGAGACAACCATTGAACCGCCAAATTATAATTCCTGCCCTGATTCTCGCCATCCTGCCGGCGGCCCTCTCTGCTCAGCCCGCAACTGGCCTGCCGGCCTTCGGCAGCTTCAGCGGGGGGACGTTCGATACGGTGAACAACGGCAATCTTAACGTCTACTTTCAGATCCCGATCGTCAACAAGGCCGGCCGTGGCATTCCCTTCACCTACACGCTCAACTACAACAGCTCCATCTGGTACCCGTCCGGCGGCGCCTGGATGCAGGCTGGCAACTGGGGCTGGACCGCGGCTACGGCGGTGCCGCTGACGGGCTACGTTTCCTATCACGCCAGCCCCCAGGTGTGCCTCGGACAGCCCTTCACCGTGTACGCCGGCTGGGCCTATAACGACCCTTATGGGGTGGCCCATTACTTCCCTGGGGACGTGCTAAGTACCGGCGGCATGACGGGAGGGTGCCCCACGGGTCCAACCACGTTGACTAACGTTTCCGCCTACGACGGTTCCGGCTACCTCATAGGGACGATCACGGGACCCGGCAGCCCCGGCCCTTCCTACTCCGGATTGGTGGCCGCCAACGGAGTGCAAATCGGCGCCCCGCTGCAATCCCAAACCGGCGCCGGCTCCCTCACTGACCGCAATGGCAACATCATCAGTGCGACCGCATCGGGTCCGTCGTTCATGGACACCCTGGGCGACACGGTGCTCACGATATCGGGCAGCGGGACGCCGTCCAGCCCGACTGTGCTGTCGTATACCAATCCATCGAGCGGCAGCTCGTCATACAAAATCAACTACACGGCCCTCACCGTCCAGACCGCCTTTGGCTGCTCGGGCATCACCGAATACGGCGCGACAGTGCAGAATCTAATCAGCGGCATCACGCTTCCGGACGGCAGCTCCTACTCATTCACCTATGAGGCCACGCCGAACCATTCGCCCAACGTGACCGGGCGATTGGCTTCGGTAACCCTGCCCACCGGCGGCACCATCGGCTATGCGTACAGTGGCGCATCGAACGGCATCACTTGCGCCGATGGAACCGCCGAAACCTTGAAGCGCACCACGCCGGACAGCGCCAATCCCTGGATCTATGTGCACAGCGAATCGGGATGCGCTTCCCTATCGGCATGGTGCACTACAATTACAGATCCCTCCACCCCATCCAATCAGACGGTCGTGAGCTTCCAACCCGACGCGCCCTCTGGCGGCCAGACCAACGGTTACGAGGTGCAGCGCATTGTCAACCAGGGCGCCAGCACGCCCCTGCTAACGGTGGACACCTGTTATAACGGCCAGTCGCCGCCCTGCCCGACGGTAGCTATCGGGGCGCTCCCGCCGACGCAGATCACCACCCGCAGCACACCGGCAGGCTACACGCTGGAGGCCTACAAGACTACCAAATATAACAGCAACGCACTGCCGATAGAGGTGCACGAGTACGACTACGGCAACGGCGGCCAGGGGACCTTGCTCAGGGAGACGGTCACAGCGTACGCGTCGCTGGGAAACAACATCGTGAACATGCCCAGCTCAATAACCGTCGAAACCGGGAGCGCCATCGTGGCACTGACCAAGTACACCTACGACCAGGGCGGCGTGACCGGCACCTCCAACACGCCGCAGCACACCTCGGTAACTGGTTCGCGCGGCAACGTCACCACGGTCCAATACCTGACCGCAGGGTCTACCTACCTGACTCAGACCTACAGCTATTACGACACCGGCAACGTCAACGTCTTTACCGACGTGAATAGCGGCCAGACCACGTACGCCTACGGTTCTGGCACCTCGTGCGGCAATTCGTTCCCGACCGGCGTGACCGAGGCGGTGCCGGGGCTGACGCAGTCCTACGTTTGGAATTGCAACGGGGGCGTGAGCACCTCTACCAAGGACGAAAACGGCCAGTACTGGTACACGACCTACAACGACCCGAACTACTGGCGGCCCACCTCCACCGCCGATCCCGCTACGGCGACGACCAACCTTCACTACTACACAGGCCCGTTCGCCAGCGAGAGCACGCTGAATTTCAACGGAACCACTTCCACAGCGGACACCAGAACGACGCTGGACGGCCTCGGCCGCGCCCACGTAACCCAGCGGCGCCAAACCCAGGGCGGAACCAACTACGACTCCGTCGAGATGGACTACAATGCCGTGGGGCTGCCGTCCATGGTCACAGTGCCGTATACGGGAACGGCCGGCGAGCCTGACCCGAGCGACCCCAACGCGGTGGGCACCACCACCACCTACGACGCGCTGGGCCGCCCCTTGACCGTGACCGACGGCGGCGGCGGCACCACCACCTACAACTATACCCAAGCGCCCGGTTCTTCTCCCATCGGATTCGATGTGCTGGTAACGGTGAGCGGCAGCCCGAACGTCTCGCGGCAGTACGAATATGACGGCCTGGGCCGGCTGACCTCCGTTTGCGAGGTTACCTCGGGCACCGGCTCGGGAACCTGCGGCCAGAGTGTCCAGCCGA
>PMVV01000363.1 GCA_003166475.1 Bryobacterales bacterium
GGAGGGGACAGGTTAGGCGTCAGCCTGAACTGCGCTTCAAAAAACGCCCACTGTTTTCGATCCGCGAACCAGACCGCATCCGGTCCAGTGTGGTGAATGTAAATGGTCAAGCCCATAATCCAGCTCCACAGAATTGTTGGAGCCAGAATCGCCCAAATAGCGCAGCCGCCGCCGACAGTCCGGCGCCGCGACCGATAGAGACGGTCGCAACCCAACCAATCAGGAACGCCAGAACCAGGCGGCGGTCGCGCTGGTGGGCCGGCCTATACAGGCTCGGATATCTGCGGCGGTCCGGCGCGATCAGCTTACTCCACCAAAGCTCTCGCATCCAATAAAGGGCGACCCCGGGAAGCGTGCGGCAGACCCGGTAGAAGAGCCGTTCGGATCCCGGCAACGCGAGGTATTCGCTGGCGGATAGAGGCTGCCATGTGAAATCGCGGCTGCGGAGACCGGTGTAACCGTGATGTAACGTGTTATGTCCCACCGCCCATGGGCTGAACGGGCCAAACCTGGCAGCATCGTCAAACGTCCAAAGATGGCGTTGGCCTTCGATCCGCTGAAGAACGAGCCGTGACAGCAATCGTGGCCGATGATGAACAGGCGTGTCATGAATAGGGCAATGAGCAAGGACGACAACGGGGCTGTCCAACTGTTTGCATGCTGGATTAGAAAACTCGTTGAGGCAAGAAATCCGGCCAGATCGAAGGTCAGTAACAGGCTTGCCACGACGTTATTGGACTGGCGAAAGGGCGCGAGCAAAGCAGTGACTTGCCGCTTTTTCGACTCTTGTTCCCCGAGTCCGTAGCAGGCGCGCTCCCGGATGCCGTAACTTGGGTCAATGGCGTTCATGGAGATACGTCGCTTACCCTCCTGTTTCATAAAGCGCGATACGGCGGCAAAAGGGGACAGTTACTTTGCCCGGCGGCAGGCCACAAAAAACGATGGCCTGCCCCACGGCTAAATTTGAATTGACAAGGTTATAATGAGACGGATGCGCGCTCTGGCTCTGGCTCTCGTTCTTGTAATCCCGGTAGCCGCGATGGCGCAAACCGCTCCGGTGAGCGGCAAGCGATACCCGCGCCTGGCCATCCGCAATGCGATCGTGGTCGATGGCAACGGCACGCCAGCTTCCGGCCCCCAAGACATCATTATCGAGAACGACCGGATCGCCGCCGTCGTTGCGCTGGATCCAGTGGCAGTGAACCGCGGCGCGCGCCGCCTGCCGGCGGACGTCGAAATCGAAGCCAGAGGAAAGTACGTTCTTCCCGGGCTGATTAACGCGCACGCCCACATCCAGGACGAGCGCGATGGCATACCGCAACCGCTCGAATATGAGTTTAAGACCTGGCTCGCCTGCGGTATCACAACCGTTCGCGATGTCGGCAGCGACCTGGCGAAGACCCTCAAACTGCGCGCCCGGAGCGCTGCCGGGGAGATTGTTGCGCCTCGCATTTTTGTTTACCCGATGTTCGGAAGAGCCGGCGGCGCCATTGCCGCCGCCAACCCGACGAATGCCGACGAGGCCCGCGCCAGCGTACGCCAGGTCAAGCAGATGGGTGTGGATGGGATCAAACTGATACAGGTTCGCCGCGACGTCATGGAGGCGATCGAGGATGAAGCCCACAAGTTGAACCTCCCCATCGCCCACCATGCGGGGGTCGAAGAGGTCACTGCTTGGGATGACATTCGCTTGGGGACGCGCTCGATCGAGCACTGGTATGGTATCCCCGATGCAGCCATTCCCGATGGCGTACAAAACTTCCCGGCGAGTTACAACTATAACGACGAATCCGACCGCTTTCGTTACGCGGGCCGCCTCTGGCGCGAGTCCGACCCCGAGAAGCTGCAGGAAGTGCTGGCAGCCATGGTGAAGGCCGACGTCGCCTGGGTGCCTACTTTCGATATTTACGAGGCCAGCCGCGACCTTCAGCGCGCGCAGAACCAGCCCTGGTTCCACGAATACCTGCATCCCGCACTCGCCGAATACTTCCGCCCCAACCCCAGGAATCACGGCTCATACTTCCTGCACTGGACCTCCAACGATGAAGTGTTCTGGAAGGAGAATTACCGCATCTGGATGGGGGCGGTCCGGGATTTTGAGCGGCTGGGCGGCCTTGTCGGCGTAGGCGACGACGCGGGCTTCATCTATCAACTCTATGGCTTCGGGCTGCTCCGCGAGCTGGAATTGCATGAAGAAGCCGGCTTCCATCCGATCAAAGTCATCCAGCATGCGACCGGAAACAACGCGAGAATCTTAGGTATGGAAGGCCAACTCGGTGGAGTGCGCGCCGGCTATCTCGCGGATTTGATCGTGGTGAACGGCAACCCGCTCGATGACATCAAAGTGCTTTATCCATCGACGGAGGGCGCCGGAATCGAGTGGACCATCAAGGACGGAATCGCCTACCATGCGCCCACGCTTGCAGCGGACGTGCGCGAGATGGTGAGGAAGGCGCGCGACTCCGGAGGCGCACCCAACGCTTCCGCGAAATAGCGGCTGGTTTGCCTTCGCGGGAAAGATCGTCCGTCAGTATCCAGTTCCGAAAGAACCATCTCATGAGAACGAGTAAAAACGTCATTCCGCTTTTGGCCGCGTTTTTTGCCGCCTTCCACGTTGCCGTCGCGGTTGCCGCACAAACCATGCCAAACGGCGCCGCCATCGACGCCGCAGTGAGCAGGATCATGACCCAGACCCGTGCCAAGGGCATGGCCGTTGCGGTCGTCGATCGCGGCAAGGCCGGCTATGTGCAGGCCTACGGCATCCGTAACGCCAAGGGAGACGCTCTGACCACGGAAACTGTCATGTACGGCGCGTCGCTGACCAAGACGGTGTTTGCATACACAGTGATGCGACTGGTCGATCAGGGCAAGCTCAATCTCGACACGCCCATCAAGGACGATCTCGACAATCCGCTGCCGAGCTATGGCCCCGATCCGGTTTTCCCGGACAAGTATGGGCCATACAAGGATCTGGCCGACGATCCGCGCTGGGAAAAGATCACGCCGCGGATGTGCCTGACCCATTCGACCGGCTTCAGTAACTTCTGGTTCATCGAACCCGACCAGAAGCTGCACATCCATTTCGAGCCTGGCACGCGCTTCAGCTACTCGGGCGAAGGTTTCATCCTGCTGCAATTCGTCATCGAGCACGGCCGCAAGGCGCAGGGGTTGGGGCTCGATGCCGGCGATCTGGCCAAGGCCAGTTTCGACAGGCTAGGCATGACCCGCACAAGCCTGGTGTGGCGTGACGGTCCCGAAACCAATGTCGCCGATGGCTGAAACGATCAGGGGCAGCCGCAGCCACATGACAAGCGCAGCAAGGTGCGCGTGGCGGGCTCAATGAATACGACAATTTCCGATCTGTCGAAGTTTGCCGCCGCCCTGGTGCGCGGCGATGGCCTAAGTGCGGCCTCGCGCGCGGAGATGACGAAGCCGCGGCTGCATATCACCACTGCCCACCTGTTCCCTCTTTTCCTCCCCGACTTGCCTGTGAGTGAGCAGCGCAAGGACTTGTACTCGGGCCTGGGAGTCACGGTCTTCGACGGCCCACAGGGCCACGGCTTTTATAAAGGCGGCCACGACGGCCAGACGGCCAACACCATGATCTGCATCGAGGCCGGCCAGCGTTGCGTGGTCATCCTGTCGAACGATGTTCGCTCCGAGGCGGGCTTCGCCGGTCTGGTCAGGTTCATCCTGGGCGACACCGGCGTGCCCTATGACTGGGAATATGGCGACCACGCTGGAAAGTCGTGATGGGGCGGCGTTCGGAATCAAGACTTGCATTTGGGTGTTGGCCGCGCCGGCCATGGCGCATTCACCACGCTGCACGGCTGCGCACGGAGCTCGGAGGCGTCCATTCTACCTATTGAGTCTCGCATAATACCGTGGCAGGCAACTTGGTAGTGCCTGAAAGTTGCATTGACGATTTTTTGGGTGGGGGATTGACGGGCGAGAGCGGGGGTGCAATGGAGATGTAGATCTCACTGAAGCGCCTTTTCCCGCGCCGCCTTTTCGTGATCCGCTTCCCACCCAGCCAGAGTGCCTATGCCGAAGAATCCCTCCGTTACGGTCGTTCCAAAGCGCGATAGCGCTATATGGACGTGTGTTCCACTCCAGGATAAATCTTCCTGCTGGAACGTCGCGCCCATGCCATTCTGAACCCAGGACTGGTCAGCATGATGTGGCTCCCCGTACTTCGCGACAAACATATCTCGAACCGCTTCGTAATTCCCTGAAGGGAAATGGCCCGTCGCCATACTGAATCCATTCGCATCGAACGTAAAATACGCCGTAATTGTGAATCCGCCGCCATCTATGAGCATTGTGCAGAGCCGTGAGCCTTTAAAGGGGAAGCATCCCGGTCGCGCCCAATGCACTACGGATTTGCTTTGCTTCTCGGTCCAGCCGAATTGGATGCCCTTGAACCCGTCCGGCTCTTCAGGCCACACGGCCAACTGGCCCGTTTGCGCCTTTGCGGGGAGCGCCGCGCAGGTGATGGCTAGAAGGAATGAGGCGATCAATAGACGCGCCATACCGGAAACTGTAGCAGAATTCCAATTGCCTAGCTGAACGGCTTAACTACCGCCTCGAAGTCGTACAGATGATTCAATGAATCTTCAAGCGTATCTGCAGTTGATTCCGCCGCACCTTTGCGAACGGGGAGCGCGTCCGGCGCTCCCCTAAGCCCCCTTTCAGGTCATTCCCGTGGTGGTCCTCTGATCTGAATCATGCTTGCTCCTAACGCTTACAATCATCAGGGTTTGCCTAGGTGAGGTGTCAACGGGAAGAGAGGGGTAAGAAGGGGTAAGAAAAAGTTCTTACCTCGTCAGTCTATGAGTGTTTTCCCGCTCAAAGCATCCTCGATTCGTTCGGACATGACGGAGCTATCGGAAAGTTCTCCCCTCCGCCATTGCTGCATGTTAGCTTTCGCAACTCTTGCCGCCCGGCGCACGGCTGCTATGGTAGTGCCCCTTGTGTCGATGAATTCCTGGAGTCGCCGCTCCCTGGTATCTGGGGGGAAGATATCGCGCGGCTGTGCAGGCTGACTAGGTTTAGGGCTGATCGGCTGTGCTGGGTTGTTACCGCCAACTCGCGCTGGTTTATTTTCGATCTCAGATTTGTGCTCTGCCTCTAGTGCTTGACGGGAGAAATCGCTACAGAGATCAGCGGATAGGGCGCAAACGCGATAAATATGGCCTGTCACCCATTGACGAATAGGGCCGTTATCTGGTGTCTGATGCCATAGCAAGGGCGTATCATTAACCCCGGTTCCTTTGAGATTGGCGTACCAGACGGTTAGCGGGGGTGATGGCTCGTTCGGTTGAAGTTTGAGCACGGCGCGTGTCGCGAGTACCTTAAACTGGACTTCAACTGAACGGCAGAAACCACCTTGTTGTACCAATTGAAAATTATAGGAACCTCCGTCAATAGGTGTCTTCCAGTCTAGGGAAAGACAAGAATGCGGATCAAGTTTGCGGAACTCCTCGGCGAGACCAGCCCAGAAATCGGAATCGAGCATTGCTCCCTTGCGTCCAGAGCGACGAAGGGGCTACGATAGGGGTGTCTAGGTCCTATCGAGAAGCCCCGGCCACCGCGCCGGGCTTTTCGTTTCAGGACCATTGTAGCGATCTACAAGGAGGTGCGTATTGAACGCAATGTTGAACAGCACATTTCAGACCGACGGAACAGACCCCGCTATGGATCAGCGAATCCGCACAATCTTCGAATACTTTTGCTCGTTATACGGCCAGCGTAATGGATGGTTGGTCAACTTGCAGAATGGCGTGCTAAGTATTCAGGCTCCAGATGGCGTCATACTTGCGGACATCAACCCTGCTGACTTCACCCAAAGTCTATTGGAAGGTGAGTATCGCAAATTCGGAAATCGGTGCAACCCGGAAATTTAGCTAAAACACCGAAGCCGGCTTTCAGCCGGCCCGGGCCGCCTAAAAAGGCGGCTGCGGCCANNATGCAGAGGGGCACATTTGTCACAAAAGCTGTCACTTTATTACGCGAGACTCAATAGGCACTCGCCCGGCCCACCACAAGCGCATGCCCAGCTCATGATCCATGCGCTCGGGGAAGCCTTGCGGCCGCTGCGGATGATGGAATGGGTCGTCATATTCATTGTGGGACAGGATCTTCCCGTCCTTCGATTCCAGGTTCAGCACCACGCGATAAGTTTGGCTCGGCGCGGCGGCAAAGTTGAGATCGGCCACTCGGACGTGGGAATCGGGACCTAGCGGAATGGCGCGGGTTCCCTCGGTTACCAACTCACCGCTTGGCAGCGTGACGCGCCAGGCGGCGATCACTTCGCCCAGGTCCGTGTTGGTGTCGTTGACCGCGTGAATGGCGGCCGGCGCGTCCTGGTACTCCATGAAGATGCCCAGCGGCTGGTTGCTTTCGAGCATGGCGCGGAGACCGCCTCCCAGCCCTTCCACTTTGGGCGCGCCCCAATAGTCGTAGATGCCGTAGAAACTCTGCGGGCAGAAATCGATGAACATGAACTGGAAGTAACCGGCGTTGGGCGCGTACTTCTGAATGCGGTAATGCTCGACGTAATACTTCAGCAGGCGGTATTGGTAGTCGTCGAGCTCGGCAACCCTGGGGAGCACATCCTTCAACCGTTCGGCAAGCTGCGGCACGAGTCTCAAGCGCGCGGCTGCCGGCGGCGCATCCACCCCGAACTCGGTAGCCAGCTTCTCCGTGGTCCCGTAAATATCGGTATACTTGCCGCCTCCCAGCGAGCCGCGGTAATCGTGGCCATCGCCACTTTCCAGATCGTCCCGCGCGGAGGAGTTCTTGATGGTGGGGCGGGTGGGGTCCAGGGCTTTGGCGGCAGCCACCAGTTGCGGCCCAGGACGAACCGTGGCGGCCCGCCCACCGGCTTCGTTCATCGCGATCCAGGCCAGGATGCTGGGGTGATTGCGCAACTGGCGAATGGTCGATTCGAACAGACGAACCGCGCGCGCGGTGAAGTTCGCATCCTCTGGGAACACCCAGTTGAGGTCGAAGTCCTGCAGCACAAGCATGCCCATGCGGTCGCAGATTTCGTAGAATTCCGGATTCTCGGTGTGGACGTGAATGCGAAAAGCGTTGAACCCGGCGCGGACGGCCGCGGCCACGTCGCGCTCATAGCGCGCGCGATCCATGTTGGAAATATAGACGTCCGGCCAATAGGTGGCGCCGCGCAGGTAGATGGGTTTGCCGTTCAGAAAGAAGCGAGTCTGGTTGGCGGTGCGGCTCAACGCGACGGTGCGAATCCCGAAGGTCGCCTGCCGGCGGAGCGGAGCACGGCCGGCGCGCGTCAGCTCGAGATCGACGCGATAGAGCGCTGGCGCGCCGCGGTCCCAGGTGTTCCAAAGGCGCGGCGCGTCGATGCGGCGATGGCGTTCGATGGAGTTCGCGCCGGCTGCCAGATCGACGGGTTGCGAAGATTGTGCCGCCACTTTGCCATCGGTGAGCGAGACGATGCGAACCGAGACGCCGGCGGCTTGCGGTTCGGCATCGTTGCGGATCGGCCAGGTGACGGCTACGGTGGCTGAGGCGGCATCGGGGGACAGCGCGGCGCTCACCCACGGCGGACCGTCTTCCCGGACGCCGTCGTGCAGAATCAGCTTAACCGCGCGCCAGATTCCCACCGGATTAACATCGCGCTGGACAAACGTGTCGGCGTGTTCGTAAGTGCCTTTCACCATGCGGCGAATCACGTTGTAGACCCAATCGGCTTCGCCACCCGGAGAAGTTTCGCGGTCCCAGGGAGACCAGACCTTCACGATCAAGGCGTTAGCGCGGCCGTGGAGCAGCCGATCGCCCACTTCGTATTCGAACGGGTCGGCGTAGCCTTCGTGCGAGCCGAGGGGCTTGCCATTCAGCCAGACGGTGCAATAGTAATCGACGCCTTCAAAGCGCAAGGTGGCGGGGCCGGCGCCGGCGGGGGTGGGGAAATCGATGCGATACCACCACGGGGCAGCGTTGAAGGAACGCAATTCGCGCCCGAAGTAAGGCTGCGCCGCCAGCAGCAGTTGCAGGTGAGCCAGGCGCGGGATGGTCTGCCAAGCGTCGCTCAACGGTTGTCCGACGCGGGCATCGCGGGTATCGGGATTGAACCACTGCACCTTCTCGCCCACGTCATGGACGTCCTGAGTGACACGCCACGGGCCGTCCAGGTTTATTTCCCGTCGCGTTGGGAGATCTTCGGCACGGGCAGACACGGCGGCGAGGGAGAACGCCAGGAGCAGCCCGGCACTTGCGTATTCTCTGATTTTCATTTTGGCGTCCCGGGGTTTGTTCCGGCTACTGCAAGGTTTGTCTTACAGTATCGTAGGTTAGCGCAACAAGCGGGGCTTAAGCCCGCCTTCCATTTGCGGTCAGTCGGTGTGGATGGTTACTAAGTGCTGGCCTCGGGGCAGGAAGAGGGCGTTTGGACCGGCGGGAACGGGGGCGGATTCGGCTCCGTCGATCTCTACTTGCACGGGCTTGCGATTCAGGATGGCACAGGCTCGGGCGGAGCTGCGGTAGGACAACTCGATGGCGTTGAGGCCCACTGACTGGGCGGAGGTTAGTTCTCCGTTGAAGTGGGTGACCTGGAGCGCGGGAGAGGCGGCGCCGGGTTCGACGGAGTGCGCGCCGGCGGGCAGGAACAGGAGCGATTCGGTGCGCACCGGCCAGGGTTGATCGTCTACCATCGCGGGTCCGGACCAACGCAGGGCGACGCCATGCGGCGAATCGACCATGAGCTTTGGCCCGACGGTCTCGGCGCGGCTCACTACGGCGGCCGCGGCCGGCAGCAGAGACAGGTCGGGCGAGAGGATGGAGTTTTCGAAGTAGAGCGCAACCTGGGCGAAGGCGCCCGCCGCGGAGTGCACCACCTCGAACAGCTCCGCGCCGGTCTGTTGCTTGGTGGGATAGACGTTCTGGTAACGGTCCACGATATTGAGGTCGATGGCCAGGCGGTCCTGGCGCGGCGTCAGCGGGCGATAGCGGCGGGCGATCTCCTCGTAACGCTGCGGGGCTTCGTTCCAGACGGTGGCGGGGTCCTCCACCAGGAAGGTGAAGTTATGGTGTTCGAGGAGCGGGAGGAGTTGGGCGGAATCGGCGCCGATGGCGTCGCGCATGGAAGTATCCAGGCGGTCGTCGACGTGGGTGAGCACGACATCCAGATAGCTGCGCGTGCGGCGAATGGACTCGATTTCGGCAAGCCACTGCTGTTGCATGTCGCGGGCGAGGGCGGCGCGATAGTCGAGGAAGGCGCGCTGGGAGGGCGCGTCTTTGCGGGTTTGGAATAATTCGATGGGGTCGAAGCCGCCGGTGGCGCGGAACTGCGCGCGTACGTTGTCATTCATGGGGGTGAAGCGGGAGGGATTTTGCAGGCCTTCGAGAGACTCGAAGTAAAGCTCGGCCAGGTTGACGCCATCCCAATCGAAGCGTCCGATTAAGGCTTGGATGCCGGCGGCGGCGGCGCGAAAGCAATCGGGGTTGGAGAGGTTCATGAGCTTGCGCCAATCGAGTTGGGCATCCTGGAGGACGCCGGTTTTTTCGCGCCACTGGGGATGATCGTCCCAGAACTTTTCGCTGACGTGGGGCAGCTCGAGCCAGGCGTAAATCAGAATGCCGTTGGCGTGGCAGGCGGCGATCAGACGCTTGAGGTAGGCGTCGCGTTCGGGATCGGAATCGTAGAAGTGCCAGGCGGCGACGTGGAGGGCGGCGATGCCGGCCTTGCGCCAGCGCGCGGCGAAGTAGTCGAGATCGACGCGCAGGCGGTAGGAGGAATCGAAGAAGGCCCAGAGGCGGGTGGAACGAAAGGGCGGGTCGAGGCCGAGATCGGCGAGCGCGTGCAGCAGGTAGGGGAAGCGCTCGTAGCCGCGCTCGCCGGGAGAGACGGCGAGCCAAAGTACGGCGCCAGTACCGCGGCGGAATCCGGCCAGCAGGGGCGCGCCGGTCCAGCGTTCTTTGGCGAAGACCTTGGCCTCGGCGGGCACTTCGTAGCGGGGCAACTCGAGGCCCTTCTCCCAAACGATGGGCAGCTTGGGGAGATGCACGTCTTCCAGGCTGGCGATGCGCACGTTCTCCTTGGTGGCGCGGAAGCCGAACGATTCGGCGATGGAGGATTCGCCTTCCAGGATGAGGTATGCGCCGGCTTGGACGCGTGCGGGCCATTCGGGGGACCCGGCGGAACCGGCGCGCAGCACGAAGATACGCGCGGAGGCGGCGGGCTGGGGGGTGAATCCGACGGACTGCAGGAGGAGGGGCCAGCCGCCCTGGTCTTCGGAGAGGATGCTGAAGGTGGGGGGGGCGGCGGCTTGGAGGAGGGGGGTTAGGAGGAGGGCTAGGGTGAGCTTCGCTCGCCGTGGCTGGTGGTTGGTGGTTAGTGGCTGGTGATTTTGCCCAGAGCGGGTCTGGAGACCCGCTACAGGCGTGGACGCCCGCCCCACATGGCGGCGAGGCGCAAACAGCGGCCGGCTGAAAGCCGGACTGCAGCCAAGATTGGCTGCCCCACAAGAATTCTCGGATGGTGGGACAGGTTTAGTAGGTGAAGGCATACCAGAATCCGGCTCGGAGGTCGTTGAAGGTGGGGCCATAGGGATCGCCTCGGACGGTGTAGCTGCCGTGCAGGTAGTTGAGTGTCAGATAGAGCGAACTGGGCATGGCGGCGAGGCGGAAGCGCAGGCCGGGTCCGGTTTCGAAGAAGTTGGCCCAGGGCTCGCGCTTCTGATCCTGGGTAAGGTTGACGTTCCAGCAGAACTGCGTCTGAAGTGCGCCCAGCGATGGGGTGTAGCCGAAGCGATTCTGCGTGTAGAGCAGGAAATCGTTGTCGAAGCGGCTGACGAAAATGGCGTCGTCATTTGTTTCGAAGAAGAGGCCGCCGGTTTCGGATTTCAGCATGTGGCCGAAGCCCTTGGTGAAGGAGGCACCGCCGCGGTAGTCCTGGAGGATGTGATGGGTGAGATATCCGACGGCGGCGCCGGCTTCGGCCCAGCCCAGCAGGCCGTGCCAAACGTTGGTGGCCGCGCCGAGGCCCGCAATGAGGGCGCTTTCGGATAAATATTGCGGGGCAATGCCGCTGTTTTCCGGGCCGATAGTACCGCGCGTGTCGCCGACGAAACGAAGGCTGACGTAGGGATGAACGGGCGAGTTCAGGTGCAGCTCGGTTTTGATCTGGGCGTAAGAGAAGAAGTCGCTCCAGCGGGACGAGTAGAGCGGGAACATCCAGACGGTGGTGCGGAAGGTTTCGAGGGCGGGCCGCAGGTTGTGGTAGGCGGCGCCGGCTTCTTGCGCGATCTTGGGGTCGGGGCTTTTGCGGGCGAGGTCGAACCAACGGATGGCCTGGCGGTCGTTGTGGAGGAGGTTGTAGGTCCAGCCGAGCTTGAGCATGACGGCGAAATCGGCCGGATCGTCTTCCTGGGCAAGCTGAAGGTATTTGAGGGCGTCGCGGACGAAGCCGGCTTTGAGACTGCGCTCGGCCATGACCTTGGCGTCGATGGAGGGAGGGGCAGGCTGGGCCGGGCGCGTGTGCAAGGTTTGGGGCAGGCGCAGGACGGCGCGCACGCGGTTGGCGAGTTCTTCGTCGGCGCCTTTCATCACGCGTTCGAGGAGCGGCATGGCGGCGGTGGTCTCGCCGCGCGCCAACAACAGGAAGCCGAGCTGCGCGGCGGAGAGGTAGTCGGTTTCGGACAGGACAGTGAGCTGGCGGAATTCCTCCTCAGCCTCGGACTGGCGGTTCATGCGCAGCAGGAGATAGGCGAGTTCGCGGCGCAGGTCGAGGTTTTTGGGGTCGAGCTGCAGGGCGCGCTGGAACTCGGAGACGTACGGATAGCGGGTGGGGAGCAACTCGCGGGCAGCCTCAGCGGCGCGCGGTTCGCCGCCGCGGGAGGCGGCCAGGAGGGCGGCATTGGCTTCCTCGGTGCGGTTCAGGGACTTGAGGACGCGGCCGAGGTCGACCAGGACCGAGCGGCGATCGGGGATCAGGCGCCAGGCCTTCTCATAATGTTGGGCGGCGAGTTCCAGTTCGTCGCGCTGTTCGGCGAGGGTGGCGAGCTCGAAGTGGGCGCTGAAATTGTCGGCGCCGAGTTGGATGGCTTGGGTCCAGCGCGCGATGCCCTCGGCCAGGGGGCGGTCGATATTCCGGAAGGCGCGCTCGGCGGTGGCGCGGGATTGGGGGTCGCCTGCGTGGCGGACACGGTCGAAAACGCGACGGGCCTGGGCTTGCTCCTTAGTTTCGTTACATAGAAATGCGTATTCCAGGGCGACGTGGAAGTCTTTGGGGTCGAGTAGCATGGCTTCGCGGAACTGGTCGCGGGCGGCCGTGTTTTCGCCGATTTTGAGGTAGGTATAGGCGAGATCCTTGCGCACGGCGGGGCGGGCGGGGGCGGCATCGATGGCTTTCAGGAAGAGGGCGATGGCGTCGTCATAGCCGCGGGTGCGGAGGGCTTCGTAAGCTTTGTTGAGCGGCTCGTAGGCCGGGTCGGGGGTTTGGGCGGGGGCCAGGGCGGATGCGAGGAGGAGTATCCAGAGCCGCATGGGTGGTACAGAGGTAGTGCTGGCGGGGCGGAAATGTTGCAGGGGAAGTTGCAGAAGGGTGCAGAATCAGCCATATCCGGGTCTGAAGAGGCCGACGAGGACCTTCCTGCAAGACGGGCCGCGCGGTCGAAAGCCCACCGCAAGTTATTCCACGGCCGAGTGCCTGCGCCACGGAGCGGCAAGCAGCAAACGGGCGATGGAAGGTCGAGGGAAAGGCCGATTGACAATCGGCCTGCTGCCCCACAGAGCAGCATAGCNNTGTTGTAATACAGGGGTGCCGTCATGCTACTACAATCGGATCGTGAGCAAACGACGGATTCTGGTTACGGGCGGGGCGGGGTATATCGGGTCGCACACGGCGCGGATGCTGCTGCGGCGCGGGTATGAGGTTACGGTGGTGGACGATCTGTCGCGAGGATACCGGCACAACGTGGAGGCGCGCGACTTCCATCAATTGCGCGTGCAGCAGACCGATCGAATGGCCGAGGTGCTGGCGGGGCACGATGCNNCGCCGTGGGCGAATCGATGCGCGCGCCGGAGGTGTACTTCGAAAACAATGTGGGCGGGTCGCTATCGCTGGCGACGGCGATGGTGCGGGCGGGCGTGAAGCACATGGTGTTCTCGTCGACGGCGGCGGTTTACGGGATCCCGCACGCGTCGCCGATTGTAGAGAGTTTTCCGATTGCGCCGGTGAATCCGTATGGCGAAT
>PMVV01000074.1 GCA_003166475.1 Bryobacterales bacterium
GTGACGAACCAATACCCCAAGATGATGGGCGCCGGAATTTCGATGGTCGTGAAGAACACGACGAGCATGACCAGCGTGAGAATCCGCGCTCGCGGAAACTTGATCAGGTAAGCGCCCATCACGCCGGCGATCGCGCCGCTGGCGCCGACCATGGGAGCCGTGGAGTAGGGGTTCGCAATCACCTGGCCCAGCGCCGCCACGATTCCGCAGAGCAGATAGAACAACAGGTACTTCCCATGCCCCAGCAGGTCCTCGATCCTGTCGCCGAAGACCCACAGGAACCACATATTGCCTAACACGTGCAGCCAGCCTCCGTGCAAAAACATGGAGGTGAAAACTCTGCTCAGTTGGAAGTGGTCCGGCACCAGCCCGTAGTATTCGACAAAGGCATTCAGGGTGCGAGGGCCCAGCGAGGCTTCGAACAGGAAGACCAGCAGGTTCACGGTAATGAGCGCGATGGTCACCACCGGCCGCGAATAACTGGGCTGCGTATCTTTGAGCGGGAACATTTAAGTGGTAGGGACTGCGCGTCCAATGCGGGCGCGCATATCGGGATGCTCGCGGCGCGGCGCCCGTTCCATCAACGCGCGGACCTCCGCTGCGCCGCAAATTCCGCCGCGCGCGCCCATGGCCGTACAGTTGAGAGCCGCCATGGCGTTCGAGAAATCCAGTGCGTCCGCGAGACCCATACCCTGCAAAACAGAATAGCAGAAGGCGCCGTGGAACACGTCTCCCGCGCCCGTGGTATCCACGCAGTTGACTACAAACGCCGGCGAATACAGGAAGCGGCCGTTCTCCAACGCCAGCGCGCCGTGCGCGCCCAGAGTCATGGCCGCCACCCGCATGCCATACTCGCGCTGAATCAGCTCTAGAGCGCGCAGAGGATCGCGCTCGTTGGTCCACTGCGCCGGGAATTCGGAACTGGCGATGAGGTAATCCACGTGCGGCAAGACCCGATCGAAGCCGTGATAAATGGTGTCCACGTCCACCGTCACGGGAATGCCGGCGCCGTGCGCGATGCGCGCCGCGTGTGCCACGGCGGGGGTATCGTGCCCGTCGATATGCAGCAGGCGGGCGCACAGGATCTGGTCAGGGGTGATCTCGGCGGGGGCGATACGCAGGCACTCGGGCCGCGACCACAGCACGGTACGTTCGCCCGTGCCGCGATCGATAATGATGTAGGCCGACTGATTAGGGCAGCCCGCGCGGCTCTGCACATGGTCCACGTTGATGCCCGCCTCGCGCAGGCTGGCCAGTTGGATGCGCCCGCGCTCGTCGTCGCCGATGGTGCCGATGTATTTGGTGCGCAAGCCCAGCCGCGCGCAGGCCGCCATGGCGCTGGCCACCTGGCCGCCGGGACTGACGATCTCCTCTTCAAACGGCACCTTGCCGGCGTAGGCGGGGAAGCGCGGGACGACGAGCAGGGTGTCGGTGGCGTTCAGTCCTACGCCGACGACGTCGAATGGGGCGGTCACGGAACTATTGTAGTGTTACTTGTGGGGCAGGATGGAATCCTGCGGGCCGATTGTTAATCGGCCCTTGCGGCGTCTGGACGATTTGGCGTACGCGCCCTCCCAGGTTCGGGCGAGTTCGGCAAAAGAAGTCTCCTCGACCTCACCGCGGTCTGCCGCTTCCAAGAATGGCAGCCCTTTGGGTTTCGCCAGCTTCTTACTGGCGGGACCGGTGCGCGAACGAATGACGGGCAGGGAGCGATTCTCGCCGCCTCCAAGGAAGACAGCAAGAGCCGGGCATGAAAAAGGGGGGTATCAGGGCACGTAGATTCCTCGGAACGAAGCAATGAGCGAGGTCCGCCCGCGGGGAGCGGGGCTGAGAGCCCCGCGCAGGCCGGGGGCCTGCCCCACAAGAGCCTCTAGTTCTTTGCGCCGATCTCGTAGACGTAGATGTAATGCAGCACGCCGCCAGCGGTGATGGGCACGATGCCGGACGGCGTCCACCCCCGGATCTCATAGTCGTTCGACACAACGCGGGCGCCGGGCTTCAGATACTTCTCCAGATTCGGCCGGAGGCGTTCGTTGGAACTGGTCAGCAGGTACAGGGTCACCACGTCGGCCGGGCTGAGGTCCACCTTCAGCATGTTCTCGTGCATTAGCTTGACGCGATCCTGCAGGCCCAGCGACTTGATCCGCGCTTGGGCGGATTTGCAGAGATCACCGCGCAGTTCCACGCCCACCGCGCGCGCTTGGAATTTCTGCGCCGCCGTGATAATGATGCGGCCGTCGCCGCTGCCCAGGTCGTAAACCATCTCGCCCGGCTTTACCCGCGCGGCGCTAAGCATCCTGTCCACCACTTCCTGTGGACTGGGGATGTATGGCGCCAGGTTGTCTTTACTGAACTGCTGGGAATAGACAGAGACGCAGGCTCCCAAGGCCAGAACCACCACCGTCGAGACCGTCGTCGAGAACGCTTGAACCCGCATGCGCTATTGGGAAGCGCCGTTCGCCGCGCGCTTACCCACTTTTGATTTTACTATACGGGACATGATATCGCCCCATGCATTCCACAAATCGCGCGGCCGGGTGATCGTGTATTCGACTCCCTTGAGGTATTTCACCGCATTTCCGATGGCGTCGCGCCACGGCACGGCTTGCGGGTCGAGGTTGTAGTTCATGTAGAAGAGCGGGTATTCCACATCCGCGACTTTCTTGAGCGACTCCTGCGGGACGCCGTTGTCCAGGATCACTTTCGGACCGGCGAAGATCACGGCATCCGGATGGTCGCGCGTCTTCAGTTCGTCGGTAAACAGGTTGGTCAGGAACTCCGTTTCCCCGCGCTTCTGGCTGAGCCGCTTCAGGTCCACCGTCCCCAGATTGAGCGAGTGCAAAGCCTCGCCCAAGGCCGGGAAATCGATCCGCGACGCCTCTTCTTCCCGGTAGACGACGCGCCGCTCCTGGAGATTGAAGGCCACGATGGAGAACTTCCCGATGCGCGGTTCGCGGGCGATGCCGCGCAAAATCGAGATCAGGGCGTTTACGTCCAGGGGGTGCAAAACAGCCGCCGCCGGTTCCTGGGGAGCGAAGTTGACAATCACCTTCACATTCAGCGGAGCGCCATGCGCCTTACGCGGAACGGGCGGCTCGTCCTTGAAAGGCTCGTTGTCGGCGCCCAGGATGGTATTCGGCGGGATGTCCAGAGTCACCGGCTTGTCCTTGGGCGGCACGCTGGCATCGATATCCCAGAAGGCCGAGCACACGCGTTCGGCGCGGTCCCGCATCAGCCAGTCCACGTGATACTTGCCCTCGCCCACGTCGAAGGTGCCTTGCAAATAGGCGTCGCCATGCGCGTTGTCTTCGATCTCCGGCACGTTGACCCGTTGCGACATGTAAACCGGCTCGTCGGGATACGCGTCCGGAGTGACCCTGTAGATCATGGTGAGGAGGTTTTGCGATCCGGCGAGTTCCTTCAAGGGGACATTCACTTCGTAACCGGAATGAAACTTCAGGTCGAAGCCGAGGGTGGGTTTGACGGACGTGGCGGTACAGGGAAGATCCTTGCGCGGCTCCTGCGATTCCAAAACGGCCGCGTCGGTGTTGAAGAGGTGCGTTGCGCCACTCGGGCCGGAGCCCGGCAGAATCGACTGCCCGCGCACGGCGACGGCCAGCAACAGCGTACCGAGCGCTACGCGGAGACTCCGAATCGGACGACCTTCTAACGATGACATGGCCGGAACCCTGGCACCCAATTTCAGTTTATCCCCAAAGGCGCTTACTAAGCGTCGATCTCCGTATTATGGCGCATTTCTCAAGAAGCGCAATGTGACATTAAACGCGCTCGGAACTGAAGGGCGGGTCTGGAAACCCGCCGCACGGTCGCAACCCCACCGTAGGTTATTGAAAGAGCAGCCGGGCGGCCTGAGAGGCCGCCGCAGGCCGAGGGCCTGCCCCACAAGGTTTTTCATCACGATTCGTGGGCCGCAGGCCCATCCTGCCAGTCTCCCAGATAAGCTGAAGTCCCGATACGTGCCGATCGCCAGCCACTCCACGAAGGGGGACGTTTCCGTCATTCTGTTATTCTAGGCCGTATGCTGAGATTTGCTGCATCCCTGTTGCTGCTGACCATGAGCGCCACCGCCGCCGTCAAAATCGAGAAGACCAACTACAAGGGTTGGCCCAACAGCTACCGCATCACCAACGGAGAAGTCGAGCTGATCGTGCCTGGCGACATCGGCCCGCGCATTATGCGCTACGCGTTCGTGGGCGGACAAAACTTCTTTAAGGAATTCGCCGAGGCTCTCGGCAAATCCGGCGAACCCGCCTGGGTCGCCCGCGGCGGACATCGCATCTGGGCCGCGCCCGAGGACGCCGTCCGCACCTACGCCACGGACAACGGCCCGGTACGCATTGAAATCAAGGGCGACGTGCTGGAAGTGACTGAGCCGGTCGAGCGGCTCACCGGCCTCGAAAAACAGATTGTGGTGAAATTGTCGCCGCAGGGCACGAGCGTGGAAGTGCTGCACCGCATCAAGAACGCCGGCAGCCATCCGCTGGACCTGGCACCTTGGGCCCTTACCATGATGGCGCAGGGCGGCGTGGGCATCCACGGCTTTCCGCCGCGCGGCAAGCATCCCGAGGTGCTCTATCCCACCAACCCGCTGGTGATGTGGGCCTTCAGCAACCTCTCCGATCACCGCTGGCGCTACACCCGCAAATACCTGATGCTGCACCAGGACCCGGCCAACGGCGAACCGACCAAGCTGGGCAGCTTCAACAAGAGCACCTGGGCCGCTTACTCGTTGGGCGGCGGGCTGTTCATCAAGCGCTACGACGCGCAGGATTCGCCGAAGAACTACCCGGATTTCGGCTGCTCGTTTGAAACCTACACCGATGCCTATTTCCTGGAACTGGAGACGCTAGGTCCGCTGCAACACTTGAAGCCCGGCGCTTCGCTCGAGCACGTCGAGCATTGGACGCTGCACAAGAACGTGAAGCTCCGCGACTTTACCGACGACGAGTTGGATCGCGTGGTGCTGCCGCTGGTGGGCGCGCGGTAGACGGCAGTCAGTTCGAAGCCTTCAGCCCATCAATCAGACTGGCGATTTCGTTTACGAGTTTGGCTGCCAAGGGCAGCGAGGGATCGCCATACGACGCGATCTGCTTGTCCATCGCCGCAGGCACTTCCTTCAGGACGTGGTTCATGCCTTCGATCACCGCCAGCTTCGCCCCCGGACTGGCTTGCGCCAGCAGTTTTGCGTCGGCGACGCTCACCTGAATATCGGTGGTCCCCTGCACGATGAGGACTGGCATGTTGAGCCTGGCGATTTCGCGCGCCGGATCGTACCGGAACCAGGAAATCAGGTACGGTTGTACACTCGGGCGGAAAAGCGCCGCGAGCGCCGGCGGAACGGATTCCACGGTATGCCCCGCGTCCAGCGCCTTCACGTCGTCCTCCACCTGTTTCATCAGATCGGCGGGCAGCGGCCGCGACCGAAACTGTTCCAGGACGACTTGCCCCGCGGGCCGGCCCGCGCCCGCGATCGAGACATACCCGTTGGCCGCGAGTTTTTGGGCCGCCAGCATGCCGATCAGCGACCCTTCGCTGTGGCCGGCGACGACCAAAGACCGGAAGCGGGGATCCTTCCGCAGATACTCGCCCCAGCGGACCGCATCGGCCACATAGGTTTCGAATCGCAGATCCTCTTCTTTCAACCCGACGATTTTGCTTTCGCCGATGAGGCGCTTGTCGTAACGCAACGAAGCGATTCCACGGGCGGCCAGTCCTTCGGCCAGCATCTTGAGGCTGTCGTTCTTGCCTGGCAGTAGAGGCGAGTTTCCGTCCCGGTCGGTGGGACCGGAGCCGGCAATGATCAGGACCACGGGATAGGGCGGTTTGGCGGCAGGCGTCTCGAGCGTCCCGTACAGCGTACCGGTCCCCGTATCCAGGCGGACCGGTTCCGCGGCCAAAACTGCTCCGACGAGCAGCAGCGGGAAAATGCATATTGCCTTTTTCATAGCCTCATTGTACATTGTACATGTACAAAGTACAATGATTATTTTGCGGGTAGATCTCAAATCGCCGGCTCCGGTGTACCGCCAGATTGTAGACGCGGTTCGCATCCTGCTGGTCAACGGAGACCTGAGTCCCGGCGATGCGTTGCCGCCGGTGCGCCGCCTGGCGCTCGACCTCGGCGTCCATTTCAACACGGTGGCGGAAGCGTATCGCACATTAGAGGAAGAAGGATGGCTCGAGATTGGCCGTCGCAGTGGCGCGCGTGTGGTTTCGCGGACGGTTGAGAACCGTTGCGATCCCCAAACCGGTGAAGCTTTCGAACGCCGCCTGAGAGAGATGGTGGCCGAGGTGCAGGCCCGCGGCCTTCCGCGCGACCGCATCGCGCGCGAACTGCGGCTGCTTGCCAAAACCTTGGAGAGGAGTTAGTCGATGTCCACGGAGACCATGCTGTTCGTTCCGCTTCTTATCCTGATAGGCGGGTTGTTCCACATCATGCCCGGATTGACCCGGCCTGACCTTTTCTTCGCCGTTACGGTTGCGCCCGAATTCCGCCGCAGTTCCGCCGCGCGGCGGATACTGGGGAGGTATCGGGCCATCGTTTGGATCGCCACGCTGATAGCGAGCGGCCTGGCTCTGGCGGCTGGCATGGCGGTGGCGGCGGTGCTGCTGCAGGCGATTGGGTATCTATGGGGGCTGGTCAGCGCGAACCGGGCGGTGCGGGCCTACGCCGCGGCGCCTAGTTCGGTTCTTGAAGTGGATTTGGCGACACCGCAGGAGCGCCTGCCCGGAGGCCTGCTGGTGGCGGCACTCCCGGTGTTGTCGCTGGTAGCTCTGGGCCTCTGGGTGGGCTTCCATTGGGACCGCTTGCCGCGGCGTTTTCCGGTGCATTGGGGCATTGACGGGGCGGATCGGTGGGTGAACACGACGCCCGCCACGGTGTTCGGTTTCCTGGCAGTTCAAGCTTTCGTGTGCCTGCTGCTGGCCGGGCTCGCCTGGGGACTGCTGAACTGGTCGCGCCGCATCTCGACCACGGGTGCGGGCGCCGCCGCCGAGCGTCACTTTCGCAGGCGTATCGTCCAATTGTCGATCGTTTGCGAGTATTTCCTCGCTTGTCCCGCATGGTTTGCGCTGTTCCAACCGGCCGCGGCGGCTATGAACGCGTGGGGGTTGGCGCTGGCGGCCGCGATCGTCGCTTTCACTGTGAGCCTGATGCGGGGCGGCCAGGGCGGCAGCAACGCAACGGTCACCGCCGGGACCGCGCCTGTGGGCGATCATACGCCGGATGCCTGCTGGAAGTGGGGACTCGTTTACGTCAATCCCGCAGATCCGTCGATTCTGGTCGAAAAGCGCTTCGGCATCGGGTACACTCTGAACTTCGGCAACCGCTGGACTTGGGTGGTGCTGGCATTGCTATTGGTCGCGCCGGCAGCCGGGCTGATCTTGCTCCGTTGACTAACGAAACCCGTAGCGGAAAGCGTTCTGCGCAATCCCGCGCAACTCGGCCTCGGAAAACCCGAACTGGCGCGCGGCCAACTCATATTCGCCCGATAGCGTCGTCGCGAAAATGGCGGGATCGTCGGTGTTCAAGGTAATCGGCACGCCGGCATCGTAGAGGCGCCGCACCGGATGCGCGTCCAGTGACTCCACCGCCCCGGTCGCTACGTTGCTTGTGATACACACCTCAAGCGGAATCCGGCGATCGCGCAAATGCCGCAGCAATGCCGGATCTTCCACGGCGCGGATGCCGTGGCCGATGCGCTCCGCGCCGATCTCCAGCGCCGCCCACACCGATTCCGGCCCCACCGTCTCGCCCGCATGCGCGGTCAGCCCGAGGCCCCCACCCTTCGCGAATCGGTACACCTCGCCGAACCAGGCGGCCGGTCCGCGCTCTTCGTCGCCGCCGATCCCGAACGCCACCACGCCATCGTTCACGCGCTCCGCCGCCAATTCCGCGATCCGCATGGCGTGCTCGACGCCGAAGTGCCGGACGGCATCCAGAATCCAATGCACCTCGATGGAAAACTCCGCCGCCGCCTGCCGTACAGCCGTATATACGGGCGCGAACTCCTGCCCCTTCCACAGCACCACTCCCGCGGAAAGCGTGATTTCGGCATACTGCACGGTCTCGGCCGCCAGGCGCCGCAACAAGGCTCGCGTGATGCGTGCGTAGTCCTGGGGCGTGCGCAGGCGCTCGACCACCGATTTGTACGCCTGAATGAACCCTTGAAAACCGTGAAAGCGATACATGGCGCGTACCGCTTCCACGGAGAGGCCGGGGTCCAGCTCCTGCATGGTCTCCGGCTCCACGGACCCTTCCAGGTGCAGATGCAGCTCCGCCTTAGGCCAGGCGCGATAGCCGGTCACAGGGTCCATGAAGAATAGGGTTGCACAACATCAAGGGACTAATGGAGCGTGATCTTGGCTCCGCCTTTTATCGTTGCCGTGCCAATGGTGGTGGCAACGTTGATGGTGGCCGCTCCTGCGACGCCCCCGGTGAAAGTCACGGGACCCACCGAAATGGCATGGATCTGATTCTTCGCGACGCTGCCCGTGAAGGAATATTGGAAGAGTGTCTTCGCCGGACTGCCCTGGGTAACCGTGATGGTGAAGGTTGCAGTACCTGTCGCAGTAGTGGTCTGGAACGTGTAATAGATCTGCCCGCAACCGGAGCAGCTCTTCGTCCAAATCTGTTCTGGCTCGGCGATGACGAGGCCGCCCGCCACGACGTTGGAGCAGGTGCTCCCGCCGAAGCAGGGCCAGTCGCCGGCCACCGGCGGATTCGGACCCATGCCTACGATTCCCTGGAACATGCCGGGAGAAGTAGCGTCGGGTAAAGCGTCGGTGATGTGGCCGATTGCGATCATGCTACCGTGGGCGTCTCCAGCCAGATCTTGTGCCAGCGCCGGCTGGCCGCAAATGGCGCCAGCCAGAACGACGGCCAGGGCGGCAAACAAGAGCATACGAACTTTCGTCATTTAATGAATCCTCCAATTGGGGTGCGAATAGCCGGTTCGTTTGACCGGCGTGAACATCGTATGTCCCATCCAGGGCGGTTGTCAACGGAAAGCCCGCCAAGAAAGGTACAAGAAGTAATGTTACAAGAGTACCGGGACGCCCAAGCCAAATCCTGCTGTCATCCAAGCGCCCAGCGGACCACCGGCCACTGCGTTTCCGCTTCGATCGCCAGCAGGCGGTTGTACTTGGCCAAGCGCTCCGATTGCGTGATAGAGCCGGGCTTGAACTGATCGCCGCGCCAGCCCACGGCCAGGTCGGCGATCCAATTGTCTTCGGTTTCGCCGCTGCGCACGCTGATGGTCACCTGCCAGCCGGCTTGGGTGGCGAGCCGCCAGGCTTGGGCCGCCTCCGTGAGCGTGCCGATCTGGTTGGGTTTCAGCAGCAGCGTATTGCAGGCCCGCACCTCGATGGCGCGTTGGATGCGCTGCGGATTGGTGCAGAGCAAGTCGTCGCCTACGACCAGCGCGCGCTTGGCCAGAGCCTGCCGGAGTGTGGGCCACCATTCCCAGTCGTCTTCGGCGAGGCCGTCTTCGAGGCTCACGATGGGATAACGCTCCACCCAGCGGACCATCCGGGCGATCATCCCGGGGCTGTCGAGTTGAGCGCCATCGAGATAGTATTTGCCGTGGGCGTAGAAGTGACTGGCCGCCACGTCGAGCGCCAGCATCACGTCGGAGCCGGGGCGGTAACCGGCCGATTTAATCGCCACAATGGCGGTCTCGATCAGTTCCTCGGCGCTCTCGCATGGCGGCGCGAGTCCGCCTTCGTCGGCGGTGAGCAGCCGCATGCGATAGCGTTTCAGAATCAGGGCGGCGGCGGCCTGGTAGATGTCGTAAGCCATGGCCAGCGACTCGTCGATGGTGGTGGGGCGGGCGGGCACGATCAGCACATCCTGGATAGCCACCTGCCGGCCAGCGTGCATACCGCCGCTGAGGAGGTTGATGGTGAGGCGCGGCAGGGTGTCCGGCGCGAGCCCCAACATCCCGGCGAAATGCGTATACAGCGGCACCCCGCGCTCCAGCGCACTCGCCCGCGCGAAGGCCACGGAGACGGCCAATATGGCATTGGCGCCGAGCCGGGATTTGTTGGGCGTGCCATCGAGGGCGACCAGCACGCCGTCCAGCTCGGCTTGATCGGCTAAACTCGCACCGGCAAGCGCTTGATGAATCTCTCCGTTAACGTGCGCGACAGCTTTGCGGCAGCCGAGACCGCCATAGCGCTGCGGATCGGCATCGCGAAGCTCCAGCGCTTCGGCCGTGCCGGTGGATGCGCCCGAGGGCACGGAAGCGGAGGCCTGTGCGCCGCCTGCCAGGATGCAGGTTGCGCTGACGGTCGGACGGCTGCGGCTGTCCAGGATTTCGGCGGCGGTCACACGCTCGATAGTTGGCATAGTTGCTCCTCGAATTGAGAAATCAGATCCGCGATGGTGGCCGGCACGGACGGGATGATGCGCAACACCGCATCGCGCTGGCGGAGGCGTTCGGCAGGCGAAAGGTACTCCAGCGGCGAACGGCCCACCACGCGGGCCAGCAGACAAGCCAAGGTGTGGCGCACCGCGCGCGGCTCCAGGTCCGCAGCCCATTGCGGCGCGCCGAGGACCTCTGCATAGACGCGCCAATACTCCCGTGCCGCGGAGGCGAACTCGCCCTGCAGCGCCGGCAGGTGGTGCGCCTTGCTGAGGAAGTGCGTCAGCGAGAAGCCCAGATCGAAGGCCGGATCGCCGAAGTGGATCACTTCGTGATCGAGCAGCACCAGGCGGTCTTCGTGAATGAGCACGTTCTTGGGACTGTAATCGCCGTGCACCAGGGTGATCCGGCAGGCCAGCGTTTCGCGGATGAGGGAATCCAGGAAAGCCGCGGCGTCCGGCGTCTGCTGCGCGGAATAGCCATAATAAGGCTCCAGGCGCAGCGATTCGAAGAACGCGCGATCGCCGAATACTTCCGCCAGGTCGGCGCGGCCATGTGCTTCGCGATGAATGGCAGCGAGCAGCGTGGCGAACTGGCGGACATGATCGGCGCAAATCGTTCCGCCGAGCAGCACCGTCTTCCAGTTGGCATGCGGCTGCGGGACGGCCTGCATGGCCAGCAGATGCCGCTCGCGATCTTCAAACAACAACGGAGTGATGGAGCCAGGCGGCGCCAGGCGCGCCAGCCATTCCAAGCCGAGGGCTTCCCGATGAATGCGCTCGGGCGAGCTGAACCAGTCCACTGGAACGCGCAGCTTGGCGAGCGCCTGTTTCAATACCCACGCCTCGCCCGACTCGCGCTCGACCCACACGGTGCGGTTCGAAACCCCGCCTTGCAGAATGGCGATGCGCGGCTGTTCGCCGGACGCGATGCGGCCGGTCCGCTGCAAGTAGGCGAGCAGCGCCGGAGCGTCTTCGATATCGAGTGCGTCAGGCAACGGCGGAGTCCGTATTTATGGCCATGGCCGCGTACGCGCAGCCCACCACCACCAGGAACATAGTCAGCACCTCGCTGTCTCCCAGGTTGTATTCGAAGATGCCGGCGATCATGGTGGCGACGACCACCGCCACTGCGCCGTGCAGCACGAATTTCAAATCGCTGCGCCCCGGCGGCAGACGCCAGAGGCGGCGCAGGCAATCCCACAGGATCTGGCCCAGCATCCACAGCATCATCAGCATGGTGGGAATGCCGCGTTCAGCCGCGTATTGCAGATAGATGTTGTGCAGGTGGCCGTACCAGCCCTCCGGCAGCGGGCGCGGGATATCGGACGGCACATAGCGATCGAACTGCAGCTTGACCTCTTCGGGACCCACGCCGAACCAGGGATGCGCGCGGATCATTTCGAGGCCCGTGCGCCAGGTGACGATGCGATGCTGGTTGGAATCCACTTTGCCGGGCTTGAGCATGGAGGAGAAGCGCTCGCGAATCGACGCCGGGGCCAGCAAGGCGATCAGCAGCAGCACGACCGGCAGCACCACCACCAGCGCACGCTTCCAGAACCACAGCAGGTAGATGCCGGCGCCGGCGCTGGCAAGCCAGATGCTGCGCGTGAAGCCCAAGAGCATCGCGAGCGCCATCAGGAAAGCGCACAGCAGCCACAACCAGGCGCGCTTGCGGGCGAGGCAGGCGAAGAACAGAAACGCGGTGATCATGAGCAGCGCGAACATTTCCTCGCCGCCGAAGGTCATCCAATGGCTGGTGAAGCCGGTGATGCGCTCGGCGACGTAGTAGTTGTAAAAGCTGGTGCCCTGCGCGTGCGCTTCCTGCACTTTGTGGCCGAACTGCACCAGGCCACGCAGCGCGGTGAGCGTACCGGCGCCGGCCCAGCAGAGGAACAGCCAGCGAATGACGCGCATGTCGCGCAGGGTGGAGAAGACCACCAGCAGGGTGGTGAATACGAAGATTTTGCGGACTTGCGGCAACCCGGCCGCGGGGTCGGGCGAGAGGGCCAGCGAGATCAGCGTGCCCAACAGGAACAGGCCGAGCGGGAGCCAGATGCGCGGCAGCCGCATGCGCCCTCCGGACAGCAGCAGGGCCGCAAGCGCCAGCGCCAGCAGGATTTGCGACGCGGCAATGGAAAAAAGAATGGCTACCGCCGAGCCGAAGGTGAGCCATCGCGCGACGCGGAACAGGAGCGTTTCAGACGATTCCATGAATCCTCAGTATAAGTGGGGTAGTATCGGTGGGGTGCGCGGGCGCACCGGGAATGAGCGGCGATTCTACGAAATGAGCCAAGCGCCGCATGCGACGGGGACCTCAGCGGCACCCCCCGCGGATGGGCACGGATGTGCGTTTTGTGCGCGGCGGCGATTTGGTTTTGGGGCGGCACGAATCTCATTTTTTGACGAACGAAGCCAATAAGTTGTTTAGTTACTTATCGTTGAAAAAATAGCAAAGCCAATTTGCCGGGGGTTGGATTAAACACGTTCGGAGCCTGGCGGCTTATGGCTGAGGGACCATGGTCGGCTCCGGCATCGGGTGAAATTGTCAAAGAGCGGGGGCGGATCCGCGCAGAACGCCTTGTGGCGAGTGCGGGAGCCTTCCAGGACCAGCGGGGATATCCGGTTACCTGAGATAAGGGTAGCACGAGTTTTTCCGGAGTCCGGGGGGAGCGACGGCGCTTGGCGATTGTTTTCAGGTGGTTAGCGGATGGGTAGCTTCGGTGATTGAACCCAGGCCGTTAGCGGTACCTATTTCCGTGAGCGGCGTATCACGGGACTGATCCGGATAACTGGACGGAAGGGCTGTTCCCAACAGCTATCATGCGGGCGATTTGCCTTTTGAGGCGGTCAACTGTTGACGGATCACGGGCTATTCGGATGTGTTAGTTAGCAACGCCAGCAATAGCAGGCTTGTCCTCAGGTAATAGCGCTCCATTTCCCCCTCCTTAGAACGCGGATTGGAGGGTTATACAGCACCAGAAGCGGGAGCGTTTCGGGTTGCACCCGGGCGGCCTGAGAGGCCGCCGCAGGCTGAGAGCCTGCCCCACTTATTTGCCGATGTTGCGCACTTCGACCAGCGCGTTTTCGCGGACGGCATCGGACGGATTGGCCACCACCACTTCGCCGGCGGCAAGGCCGGCGACGACTTCGATCTCGGAACCTAAGTCCTGGCCTATGCGGATTTGACGGAGGTGGATACGATGGTCGGGGCCGACTACTGCGACTCGCGGGCCCTGGCGGCCTAGGATCAACACGTCGCCTGGGACGAGCACCGCGGCCTCGGCGCGTCCGGTCGAGAAGCGCACTTGCGCGTACATGCCGGGCATCAGCACGCCTTTCGGATTGGGGACTTCGAGCACCGTCAACATGGCGCGCGAGGTGGCGTCCAGCGCATTGGCGATGCGCGTGACGCGGGCGGAGAAGACCTGGCCGGGCAACTCCTGGACGCGCAGTTCGGCGGTTTCGCCGGGGTGCATGGAGGCGACATTGGTCTGCGGCACGTTGACGAAAATGCGCAGCACCTGAATTTGCGCGATGTGGAACAGCTCGCGGGCCGCGCCGCCGTTGCCGGAATTGATGAGCGTGCCGATATCCACGTTGCGGGCGGTGATCACGCCATCGAAGGGCGCGGTGATGCGGGCAAAGGCCTTCATGTCGTCCAGGCGGTGCACGTTGGCTTCGTTCGCATGAACCGTTTCCTGGGTAGTGGCAATGCTGGCCTGGGCTTTGGCCACCTGCGCTTCGGTTACGGTGAAGTCGGCCTCTTTCTGATCGGCTTCCTGACGGGCCACCACGCCGCCCTTCGCCAATCGCCGCCAGCGCTCGACGGTGAGACGGGCGAGGTTCAGATTGGCTTTGGAAAGGTCCAGGTCGGCGCGAACTTCGTTGAGCGCGGATTGCGACTGCGAAACTGCGGCGCGCGCCTGGCGGATCTGCTGGTCGAGCTCGGGTGTGTCGATTTCCGCCAGAAGCTGGCCGGTCTTGACGCGATCGCCGTAATCGACCAGACGGGTGCGCAGGTAGCCATCCACGCGGGCGAAAACCGGCGAATCAACCACGGCTTGCATGTCGCCGGGCAGGTCGAGCGTGGAGCGCGCGGGGGCCTGACGGGCGGTGGCGACTTCCACGATGGGCCGCTGTTCGGTTTGAGTTTCCGCGGCGGCAAGAAGCGCTTTTTGACGGGTGAGGCGCGGCAGAATCCCGCCGACGACGGCAGCGGCCACCAGCACGCCGATCAGCGCGAAGAACACCAGCAGGCCGCGGCGGCCGGTGCGCGGTTTGGGGCGAGCGGCCTGAGAGGCCGCTGCAGGCTGAGAGCCTGCCCCACTTTCAACGATCATAGGCCTCCACTTCGGCTTCGTGTTCCAGATAGGTCGGCGGATTGCGCCGCAGCACGCTGTAAACTACCGGCACGAAGAACAGCGTGGCGACGGTGGCCAGCAGCAGTCCGCCGATTACGGCGCGGCCCAGCGGGGCGTTTTGCTCGCCGCCTTCGCCGACGCCCAACGCCATGGGCAGCATGCCTACGACCATGGCCAGCGCGGTCATAATCACGGGGCGCAGGCGCGTGTAGCCAGCTTCCAGCGCGGCGGTGATGGAATCGGAGCCGGTGGCGCGCACGTCGTTGGCGAAGTTTACTAGCAGGATGCTATTCGCCGTGGCCACGCCAATGCTCATGATAGCGCCCATCAATGACGGAACATTGATGGTCGTCTGGGTGACGAAAAGCATCAGCAGGATGCCCGATAGCGCGCCCGGCAGGGCCATCAGGATGATGAACGGATCGAGCCAGGATTGGAAGTTGACCACCATTACGAAATACACCAGTACGACGGCGAACACCATCCCGGCGCCCAGTCCGATGAACGATGTCCGCATGGTTTCGACCTGGCCGCGGGTTTCGAAAAAGCTGCCCTTGGGCAGTTTGGGACGGAAGTCGTCCAACACGCGACGGACTTCACCGGCCACGCTGCCGAGGTCGCGATCCTGCACGTTGGCATAGACATCGTAGAGGGGCTGCACATTGTAGTGATTGACTACCGATGCCGTGGAGCCGCGCTCCAGGCGCGCCACGTTGGTGAGCAATTGGTTTTGGGCGCGAGCGCCGCCCGCATGTACGGGCGTGGCTAACAAGTCGGCGGTGGAGGCCATGCGATATTCGGGCGTCTGCACGGCGATGGGATAGTCCACGCCGTTTTGCGGATTGATCCAGTAATTCGGCGCGAGTTGCATGTTGGAGGAGAGCGAGATGAGCAGGCTGTTGGCGACGTCCTGCTGGGTGAGGCCAAGCTGGTCGGCGCGGGTGCGGTCCACGTTGAAGCGCAGTTCGGGCGCGTCCACGACCTGATGCAGGTGCACGTCCACCGCGCCGGGGATGCGGGCCAGGCGCGCGGTGATCTGGCGGGCCAGGGCATAGTTGGCCGGGGCGTTGGTAAGCGGCCCGATCACCTGCACGTCGATAGGCGCGGGCAGTCCGAAATTGAGGATCTGGCCGACGATATCGGCCGGCTGGAAGAAGAAGGTCAGGTCGGGGAACTGGCGGTTCAGGCGATGGCGGAGATCGCGAATGTAGTTCCAGGTGGACGCGTGCCCCTCCTTCAGCGAAACCAGGATTTCGCCGTCGAACGAGCCGATGGTGGCCGTGTCGCTCAACGCAATGTTGTAGCCGCTATAGGGCAAGCCGATGTTATCGAGAATATCGGACAGCTCCGCGGGCGGCACGGTCTGACGGATGGTTTCTTCCACCTGTTTGAAATACGCTTCGGTCTCTTCCACGCGAGTGCCGGCGGGCGCTCGGACGTGCAGGCGAATCTGGCCGGCATCCACCTGCGGGAAGAAATCCGTGCCGATGAACGGGATGAGCGCGGCGCAGGCGGCCACGATCAGGCCGAAGCAAACCGCCACCAATTTGCGATGCGCCAGCGCGGAGCCCAGCAGGCGGCGGTAAGCGTTGCGCATGCGTTCGAAACGCGTCTGAAAGCCGTGGTGGATGCCGGCGAACCAGCCGTGCCCGGCATGTTCCATTTCGCCGGACTCGTTCTGATAGCGGCTGGCTTCACCGCGCAGCAGGTACTTGACCATGGTGGGGACCAGGGTGCGCGAGAGGAGGTACGAGGCCATGATGGCGAGCACCACGGCCAGCGCCAGAGGCGTGAACAGGTAGCGGGCCGCGCCGCTGAGGAAGATGACCGGCACGAACACGATGCAGATACATAAGGTTGAGACGAAGGCGGGGACGGCGATCTGCGACGCGCCATCCAGAATGGCCTTGATGATGGGCTTGCGCTGCCCCATGTTGCGATGGATGTTTTCGATTTCGACGGTGGCGTCGTCGACCAGGATGCCCACGGCGAGGGCCAGACCTCCGAGGGTCATGACGTTGATGGTTTCGCCCAGCAGGTTCAGCACGGCGAGCGAGGTGAGAATCGACAGCGGGATGGAGATGCAGACGATGATGGTGGAGCGCCAGCTTCCGAGGAACAGCAGGATCATGAAGCCGGTGAGGCAGGCGGCGATGGTGGCCTCTTTGAGCACGCCGTTGATGGCGGCGCGCACGAAGATGGATTGATCGAACAGCAATTTGAGCTTGAGGGCGGCGGGCAGCGTGGAGCGGATGCGCGGCAGAATCTCCTTGATCTTGGAGACGATGCTGAGGGTGGAGGAGCCGCCGTTCTTCAGCACGGTGAGCAGGATAGAGCGGTTGCCGTTGTGGCGCACGATGTTGGACTGGATGGCGTAGCCGTCGCGCGCGTGGCCGATGTCGCGGATGTAGACGGTGGTGCCGTTGGTCTGCTTGATGGGAAGACTGTTGAAGGCGTCGGCCGAGGGCGGCAGGCTGTTGAGGCGCACCACGAATTCGTTGGGACCGATCTTGGCGATGCCGGAGGGAATGATCAGGCTTTGCGCGTTGACGGCGTTGACCACGTCATTGGCGGAGAGGCCTTGCGCGTAGAGCGCCTTCAGGTCGATATCGACCATGATCTGGCGGGGACGGCCGCCATAGGGCAAGGGGAAGCTTGCGCCTTGCACGGTAGCCATCTGGGTGCGGATGAAGTTGTAGCCGTAATCGTAGAGCGACGACTCGCTCATGGTGTCGGACGAAATGCTCATCTGCAGGATGGGAACGCTGGAGGCGTTATAGCGCAGGATGGAGGGCGGCGTCATGCCGGTGGGCAGGGAGTGCAACACCGATTGCGAGGCGGCGGCCAACTGGGCGACGGCGGCTTCGACTTTGGCGTTGGGATGGAAGAAGATCTTGATGATGGACAGGCCGGGGAGGGATTGCGACTCCATGTGCTCGATATCGTTGACCGAGGTGGTGAAGGAACGCTCGCAGCGGATGGTGACCACTTCCGCCATTTCCTCCGGGGAGATGCCGGCGTAGGACCAGATGACGCTTACCACCGGGATATTGATTTCGGGGAATATATCGGTGGGCATGCGGACGGTGGCGAGGATGCCCAGGATGACGATCATCATGGACATGACGACGAAGGTGTAGGGGCGGCGGAGTGCGAGACGGACTATCCACATGGGTGATGGCCAGGGGGTCTTTCTGATATTTTAATCCGATTTGGGTGGGGGCTGGCGAACTTCGGCGGCTGGGCACCTCTGCATTGGACAAACAAACCCCAACATATTGATAACAAAAGCTTGCTTTGATTCCGGCGTGCGGTCAAGGTCGCCGTGGGGTTTGATAACACCGGCCCGTCTGCTATGCTACCTCCAGGAGTCGGATTTTCCGGATTTCCGAGAGTCCAAGGAAACCTCATGGGCACGCTTGTTAGAGTTCAACCAAAAGGCCAGATGACCATTCCCCGCCGAGTACGCTCTGCTGTGGGCTTAATTGACGGCGACCTTGTTGAGGTCCGGGCAGTTGGCAAAAGAATTGTTATCATCCCCCAGTTGGTGATTGACCGCTCCAAATTCCCCAACGCCGATGACGAGTACACTCCTGAGCAGCGCCGCATCATTAATGCCCGCCTGGACGAAGCCGAAAAGGGACCTTTTCACGGCCCATTCAAAGGCGGCGCCGAGGTTGCGGCTTTCCTCAAGAAGAAGATCCGGAGCACCGCCAGGGCGGCCAAATCAAGAAAACTCGGATGAACCTCCACCTTTCGCAGACCGCCGTCGAGGGGCTGTTCGACGCACCTCTGCCTGTCCAAAAAGCCTTCATCAAGCAAATCAACTATCTGGTCCGCAACCTTAACCACCCCTCGCTCCACGCTAAGAAGTTTGACGAAGCCAAGGGCAGATGGCAAGCCCGCGTCAATGACAACTGGCGCTTTTACTTCACCATCGACCGCGACACATACCGCATCAGCGAGATTATTTCCCATCCCCAGTAACCATGATGGCCAGGAGGTCTTTCTGATACTCTAATCCGATTTCGGGAGGGCATGCGGGTGTGGCGTGCGTAGCGGGTGGCGGGGCGGTGCGGATTACAGAGCGCGGTTTATCCATTTTCGTGTTGCACCGTGTAACATTGGTTGCATTCGCGGCAGGGGCATCCGGGATGGGCGGATTATGCGTTCTTGTGCCGTTTTTGTGCATTGGGGGAGGCCGTTTGCGGATTTGGTCGACCGAACCCATTTGGTCTTTTGAATCAATGAGTTGACATGCAGCAGCGTCGGGCCGTCCGCTGTGAAAGCGGTGAGCGATGCCCGGGGGAGAGACTCGCAAAAAATGGACGCGGGAGGCCCATTGCCGACGTTCGCTTTGCTGGACCGGGATCAGGTGGGGAACGAGCAACATTGAAAGGGCCTCCCTACCTCCAAAGGAGCACGGGACCTGGCGCGGGAGGCGGGGCAAGGGCGGCAAGTGATTGATGGATAGGGAGATGTTTATTGGCGGAGCGTGTCATCATCATGCGGGCCGTCCCAATGAACGGCGGACTCAACTGGCGAGCTTTCTTTCTTCGGCGTCGAGGGCCTCGTGCAGGAGCATCTTGAGGTAGGTCTGATAGCGGAGCCCACGCTTGGCGGCCAGGGTGCGCGCCCGCGTCAATTCCTCCGGGGGAATGCGGATGGTGACGGTTTCAGAGGCGCCGGGCAAGTTAGTTTGGCTCAGCCGGCGTACCTGGCCCTGTTGTCCGGCCGTCTGGAATCGCTCGGTAAGGACTTCGGGATGCGCATCCCACCAGGCGGCTTCCTCTTCCTCGCTGGCGAATTTGGGAATGGGTTGGTGGCTCATAGAACTAACCTTCCTCGTAGCTTTCCTGCTGTTGTAGAGTCATGGAGTAGGCCGTGACGAAGCGCACGCGGGCGCCGCGAACGGTAGCCAGGCGTCGGCCGGCGCTGGTTTCACCCAACGCAAGGTAACGAAGTTCTCCATCAATGAACTGCTCTTCGACGACGAGGGGATCGTTTCCGTAGCATTGCTCGGCTTCCTGAGGCGAAACGGCATGGCGAGTCAGGTGGCGACGGTTGGCGTCATCCCAATCGAAAAGCGCTGCTGGCGGACGCTCCAGATTCGTGTACCTGCATTGTATTTACCATTTTGGATGGTTGGGAGTCAAATGCTACCTTGCTCGCTGCTGCGCGTATTGCCGGCGGCGGGGGTTACAGAACAGGCCGGGCGGCAGCCCTGGCCGGCCCAGGCCGCATATCTGAAAGACGTGGTGCTCTACCACCGGAATGTCGATTTCGGGGAAGATGTCGGTGGATGCGAGCTTTCAAGAAATCTAAAGACGGCACGGTGTGGCTGGAAGCGGATGGCAGCATCTTCTCGCTGTGAGATCACACTACCACGGCTGTTCGGCCGTTTCGGTGGATTGCTGGACAGTCGAGGCTTGTTTTCAATAAGATCCGGGTGGGCGCCGAAGCGTGATCATCAGGCTCGAAGCCGCGCAGGACTCGTCTGTGGCGCGACCGATGAATGACGAAGCGATGCAGCTCGATCTTGACACGGGGCGGCGCTGTCCTTACCCTTGAGACATGGAAGTGAATCTCAACCCCGACCTGCAAGCTCGGCTTACCCGGCTTGCCGCCGATCGTGACAGCGATGCGGGTACCCTTGTGCGGGAGGCTGTGGAGCGCCTCGTGGACTATGATGAGTGGTTTCTCCGGGAGGTGAGGGAGGGCGTGGCTGCCGCCGACCGAGGCGAACTCATTGACCATGAGGACATCGGCAAGTTGATTGACAGCCGGTATCGAGGGTGATGCGCATCCGATGGACGGAACCCGCCGCGCGCGATCTCACGAACATTTGCGATTACACCGAGGACCACGACGGCCCGGAGGCTGCCCGCCGCGCCGCGCTCCGGATCTACGAGGGCCTGAGCTCCCTAACCCAGTTTCCACGGCGTGGCCGCCCAGGCCGCAGCCCAGGCACCCGCGAGCTCGTTTTTACGGGCCTTCCTTTTCTGGCTGTTTATCGCGTCGGCGACGATCTAGTCGAAGTCGATCGTATTCTTCACGGCGCGCAGAGATGGCCTTAAACGAACGCCCATTAAACACTCGAGCATAGGCACGCTTGTTCAATCTGGATCTCGTTGTCGGCGGCCAAGCGCTCGCCCTTGGAACGAGGAGAGCCGATGCTGAGGAGACAGACGAGTTGCTGTGGCAGATCGCAGCCTACAATAGTGGGATCGACACATGGACAAGAACCGCATCCTTATAGACCTCTCCGAATCCGATAGGACCAGATTTGGAAAAGAAGACTTCGGGAAGCAGTCCGTTCCGCAGAAGGTATTCTCAGGCGTTTGGGCCGTTGAAGCGGAGGTCAACAACGGCGATTTTTCTCAGTATTTCCTGAACAGCAGTTCTGAGACGGCGTCGTTCGCGGCGGAGGCGCTCGATTCCATCGGCGCACCGCGCACCGCCGATATTTGCAGACGTGCGATCCATTGCGCATTTCCTGCGGGGTTGCCGTCTACGCCAGAAGCGATCTCCTCGGCAGCAGCCGATTTTTCCGACGAAGTACTCGACAAACTCGATGCTTTGGATTCGGAGTTCTTCGCCTACCCGCACGATCTAAGGGATTTGCTTTTCGCTTATGTGACGGCGCATCCGGAAGAGTTTGGGGAACTGCCGCAACCGGAGTAGGGCCGGCGCGACGAGTGTCGCCGCGGCACGCAGAATGCGTGCGCGTGGGCGTGCTGGCTGAGGCCGGGCGCGGGCAGGATGCCGGCTGCCCGTGACTGGGTGGTGAGCGGCCCGGAATTCGATTCGTTCAAACACAGGGCTGGGTTGACAACGTATCCCAGAGAGCGGCATAGCCGCAACCAGAAGAGGCGGCCTGAGAGGCCGC
>PMVV01000083.1 GCA_003166475.1 Bryobacterales bacterium
TGGTAGGCGCGGCCGGACTCGAACCGGCGACCCTCTGCTTAGAAGGCAGATGCTCTATCCGCCTGAGCTACGCGCCCATTCATTAGGTTAGGGACAGTTGCAGGCATCCCGGTTGGCGGCCTGCCATGTACGCGAATACCTCCGAAGCATCGCTGTGCCCATCTGTCCCATGATATCAACCATGGCCGACTCCGGCACTCCGGCTTCCGCCATCTTGGTCTTGTGCCACCGCCTTCGCCAAGCGCCGCACTCCACCGGAGCTAAGCCGCCCAGCGGCGAACCGAAGATGGTTTGGACATTTACGTGCTCCGGGAGTACTCCGCGGGCGCGCGTCGTCCGCTTGAGACCGACTATGCCTTGCTTCCTCCTGCTCATCGTCCTGCTGTTTCCGCGCGTCGCGCTGGCGTTAATGTGGTTCTTCTCGACCTACCTGCAGCGCGCATTCCACGGTGGCCTGCTGCTGCCGGTACTGGGCTTCATTTTCCTGCCGCTCACCACCATCGTATATGCGTGGGAACTGAACAGCGGCATGCCGACGTCGGGAGTCAATCTGGTGTGGCTGCTGCTCGCGGTGATCGTCGATCTGGGCGGGTTGGGCGGCGGCGCGCATCGCCAATCGCGGCGCTGAGTCGATTGGCGGGCTCGCTGCTGCAAGCCCTGCGCAATGAACCGTTCAGGCGCCGGCCACTGCCGCCTTCGCCTCTTCGCGCAATGCGGCAATGCGGTTCTGCAGCGTCCGCAGGCTGATTCCCAACATTTCGGCAGCCAGCTTGCGATTGCCGCGCACGTGCTCGAGGGTCAGTTTAATGTAAGTCTCCTCGAGTTTCATCAGTGGCTGGCCAGGCTGGAGCATGGTAGGGCCTTCATAGGCGGCTGAAGGCCGGGCGTACTGGTCGGAGCCTTCACCGAACACGGGGGAAGGCAGGTTCGCCATGCGGATCAAACCCTCGCCCGCCATGATGGTGGCCCGCTCCAGAATATTGCGCAACTCCCGCACATTGCCGGGCCAATCGTAGCGATGAAAAAGATCCAGCACTTCGGCGGCGACCCCTGTAACGCGCGTGCTGTATTTCTCATTCAGATTCCGCAGCATCACATCGGCGATCGGCGGAATATCTTCTTTACGTTCCCGAAGCGGCGGGATTACGATCTGAAATACGCTCAATCGATAGAAAAGCTCTTCGCGCAAATGCGNNCCGCCAAGCCGCCGCACCTTCAAGTCCTCGAGCACGCGCAGCAGCTTGGGTTGCGTGGACTGTGGCATCTCGCCGATTTCGTCGAGAAACAACGTGCCCCCGTGAGCCTGCTCAAAGCAGCCGGCCGAACGCTCCATGGCGCCAGTAAACGAGCCTTTCTCGTGGCCGAATAACTCGCTCTCAACCAGCGTCTCGGGTAAGGCGGCTGCATTGATCGCGACAAAAGGTCCATCGCAGCGCGAGCTGCATTTATGGATCTCGCGCGCCACCAGTTCCTTCCCGGTGCCGCTCTCTCCACGGATCAATACGGGCGCCGAGGTGGGCGCCAACTGCCTGATTAGCGTGAAGATCTGCTGCATCGCCGGGGAAATGCCCACCAGTTCCCCGAGTACGCCGCGAAAGCTCAGATCGCGCTTCAACTCGTCGGTCTTCTGCAGGCTTCGCTTGTAGCGAATCGCGCGTTCCAGAAGAATCTTGAAGGCCCGCGGTTCCACCGGCTTTTCCAGGTACCAGAATGCCTTGAGGTCGTGGACGGCGGACAGCGCCTTGTCCATGCTGCCGAATCCCGTGAGCGCAATCGCCGGAGTGAGGTCGCCGCGATCCTTCAAGTACCGGAGCAGTTCGAAACCGTCCATGCGCGGCATCACCAAATCCGCCACGATGACGTCCGGATTGAAGGCCGTGAGCCGTTCCAGCGCTTCCTGCCCGTCGCCCGCGACCTGCGTTTCAAAGTCACGATCGGAAAGCATGGCAGCCAGGGCCGTACGCTGGCGTTCGTCATCGTCGACGATCAGAATCCGGCCCGAAACCGCAGCTACTTGGGGCATTTGTTTCCATTTTACCACCTTCCGGCGGAACGGACGCTCAAGTCCGAATGGAATTGCGCTGATCTTTGTGCTGAATGAAGCTGAGGATGTCGAAGGGCTTCACGGCCCGGTCCGGGAAGAAGCTGTTAATCGCCTCCTGTTCATCGTCGAAGAACTCAAAGGCGAGGGCCAACTTGGTCAGTAAGAAGAGTTCCAGGTGCGACTTATCGACGTTGACCAGCGCCAGCCTTCCACCGGCCTTGCGCAGCTTGGCCAGCCCGAAGACCAACGTCCCCAGCCCGGTGCTGTCAATGTGGCTGACCTCCTTGAGATTCAACACGATATTGACCTTGCCGGATTGATGCAAGGCGCGCAGGGTGTCGCGCAGTTCCGAATCTCCATGTCCCAAGGTGAGCGGGCCCTTCAAGTCGAGAATAACAATGCCTTCGCTTTCCCGCTGTTCGATGTGCAGACTCATGCACTAACCGAGCACTCTGCGTCCCTGAATCAGCCGGATTATCATTACTACCACGGCGATGACTAACAGGATGTGAATCAGCCCGCCGGCGGTGTATGAGGTTGCCATCCCCGCAGCCCACAAAACCAGCACAATTATGCAAATTGTCCAAAGCATCTTTTTGCTCCTTCGCGATCGATCACTGCAAGAGCGGGTCCAAACCTGCGGGCGTGGGGCAGGCGATCGTTTTATGTCGCCTGCCAACGCTCCCCGCAGGCGGCAGACCACAAACGATGGTCTGCCCCACCAGAAGCGCCACTGACGCAACGTGCAGATTCTGCACGGGTCCCGGCAGTTGCTGCCGGTCGAATTGCCAGCGGCGGACGGCTGTCCGGGTACTGCCTGCTATGCAGGGACTTGGCACTAGCCGTGCATTGAAGCCCCAGTTCGCCCGACAGCCCTATCCACGAGCCGAAAATGCCACCGAGCAAACCAGACAAACCGCTGGACCGCTTCTGGGACATGCCCCTGCGGGACCTGCTCAGCCTGCTTGAAGCAAATCCCGCCGGACTGACTTCCGCCGAGGCCAAACAGCGACTGCGTCAGCATGGACCCAACAGCCTGGCCGCAGAGTCCCGCTTCGCGCCTCTGATCGCTTTTCTGCAGTTCTTTGCCAATCCCCTGGTTCTGATTCTCCTGGCGGCCAGCGGCATCTCGATTGCGCTGGGCGATCCTGTCGGCGGCTCCATCATCATCGCCATCGTCCTGCTCAGCGTGATCGTGAACTTCTACACGGAGTTTCAGGCGCGGCATGCGGTGGAGGATATTCGGAAGCAGGTTGCGACCACTGCCGCGGTCTTGCGCGACGGCCATGAAGCCGAGTTGCCGACCGCGGAACTGGTCCCTGGCGATGTCGTCCGGCTCAATTGCGGCGACCTGGCGCCGGCCGATGCCCGCTTATTGGATGCCAAGGACTTGCACGTGCGCGAGTCCGCGCTCACGGGGGAGTCCTTGCCCGTGGACAAGGCGGCGGCCGATCTTCCAGCGGGCCAACATGGCATTGCCGACGCCGCCAACAGCGTCTTCCTGGGGACCGCGGTGCAAACCGGGATGGGCACCGCGGTCATCGTTCGCACCGGCAAAGACACCGCCTTCGGCGAGATCGCCCAACGCCTGTCCAAACGCCCGCCGGAGACCGAATTCGGCCGCGGCATACGCCACTTCGGGCTGATGATCACGCGCGTGATCATGCTGCTGGTGCTCTTCGTCCTGTTGGTGAACATCGTCTTGCACCGTCCGGTTCTGGAATCGTTTTTGTTCTCGATTGCCCTGGCCGTCGGGATGACGCCCGAGATGATGCCCATGATCATCACCATCACGCTCGCCCAGGGCGCGCGGCGGATGGCCAAGAAAAAGGTTCTGGTCAAACAACTTTCGGCAATCGAGGATTTCGGCAGCGTGGAGATTCTCTGCAGCGACAAAACCGGAACCCTGACCGAAGGCGAGATCGCGCTCGACAAGCACGTGGACGTTCACGGGCAGGACAACGAAGACGTCCTCAAGTTCGTCTATCTAAACAGTTACTTTCAAACCGGCATCAAGAGCCCGCTGGACGACGCCATCCTGAAGTACCAGCGCCCCGCCATCGTGGAGTATGAGAAGGTGGACGAGATCCCCTTCGACTTCAACCGCAAGCGCCTGTCCGTGGTGGTGCGGCATGGCGGCGAACACATCCTCATCACCAAGGGCGAGGCGGAAAGCGTCTTTGCCATCTGCGCGACCGTCATGATCGACGGGGCGGCCCAACCGTTCGACGAAAGCCGGCGAGCCGAAGCGGCGGAGACCTTCAAGAAGTTGAGTGCCGACGGATTCCGCGCCCTGGGAGTCGCAGTCCGGAAGGTGGAGCAGCAAGGCGCTTATGCGCTCGATGCCGAGCGGGACATGACGCTAGCCGGGTTTGCCGCCTTCCTCGACCCGCCCAAGGAGGGAATTCGTGCGGTCCTTGAAGCGCTGAAAAACAACGGCGTCTCCGTCCTCATCATGACTGGCGACAACCAGTACGTGACGCAGAAGGTGGCACACGATGTCGGGCTGGCTACCGACCGTATGGTCACCGGCAGCCAGGTGGACACCATGGACGACGCTGCCCTGGCTTATCAGGCGGAGCACGGCGCCATCTTCGCGCGCGTGTCTCCGGAACAAAAGAACCGGGTAATCCTCGGTCTGAAGGCGCGCGGGCACGTCGTCGGGTACATCGGCGACGGCATCAACGACGCGCCGTCGCTGCATACCGCGGACGTCGGCATTTCCGTAATGAATGGCGTGGATGTGGCCAAGGATGCCGCGAAAATCATCCTGCTGGAGAAGGATTTGGCGGTCCTCAACGAGGGCGTGCTCGAAGGGCGGCGCTGCTACGCCAACATCATGAAGTACATCATCATGAGCACCAGTTCGAACTTCGGCAATATGTTCAGCATGGCTGCGGCATCGCTCTTCCTGCCATTCCTGCCCATGTTGCCGACTCAAATCCTGCTGAACAATTTCCTTTATGACACTTCGCAGGTCGCCGTCCCCGGCGATAACGTCGATCCGGCAATAGTGCACAGGCCCAAGCGGTGGCAAATTAGTTTCATTCGGCAGTTCATGACCATCATCGGCCCCATCAGCTCCATCTACGATTTCCTCACTTTCGGAGTCCTCCTCTGGCTCTTCCACGCCTCCACCAACGCGCCGCTGTTCCGGACCGGTTGGTTTGTGGAATCGCTGATTACCCAGACGCTGGTGGTGTTTGTAATCCGGACGGCTGGCAACCCGTTCAAGAGCAGGCCGAGCGGGCGGTTGGTGATCGCAGTTGCGGCCGTCTCCCTTGCCGGCGCCCTGCTGCCGTACACGCCCCTGGGCGCTGTACTTGGGTTCATTCCATTGCCGTTGTCGCTGCTCGGTGCGATTCTGCTGCTGACCTTGACCTACCTGTTCCTGGTGCAAGCCGTCAAGACCTGGTTCTATCGCCGGCATGCCTTGCTCTGACCAGCGGGACCCCCTGCCCGACTGTTACCGAGCCGCGACCGTTAGGGAGCGGTTTCCTCCAGAACGGCACCGCGCGTGCTCTAGCATTCCAGTCATGCAGAAATATTCAACCATTTCAATTACCGGAGCTGTCTTTACGACCCTCCTCTTCGCGTTCTCGGCTTTCGCGCGCGACCGCACCGCCCTGAACGGCACCTGGACGCTGGTGCCCACCCGGAGCGATTTTGCCGGCCAGCCCGTGGTCCAAACCGGCACCGTCACGATAAACGAGCGGGAGGGCATCATCACCGTCTCCCGCAATTTCGTCTATGCAGGCGCCGGCGAGACCTACTTCTACCGCGACATGACCGACGCCCAGAACAACGCCACGATTCACACCGGCAAAGAGCTTAAGAGCAAGACCCGCTGGGATCACGACGTCCTGAAGGTGATCACCACGCAATCCGGCGCAGTTACCGTCGAAAGCTACACCCTGGCCGCGGACGGCAGCATGACGGTCGGCGTCGTAAGGCCGGACCACGCGCCGATCACGCTCGTCTTCCAGCGCAAATAGAACGACAACACGACACTCGGAAAGGAAAAGCACATGGCCAATGGATTGGCGGTGGCGGCCGTCATGGAGGACGCCGCCCGCACGGCGGAAGTCATCACCGAGGTCCGCCGCGAAGAGGCTCTGCTTAAAACCGGAGCCTTGCAGAACGCGATTTTCAACAGCGCCAACTTCTCCAGTATCGCCACCGACGAGAAAGGCGTCATTCAAATCTTCAACGTCGGCGCCGAGCGCATGCTGGGCTATGCGGCCGCCGACGTGGTGAACAAGATCACCCCGGCCGATATCTCCGACCCGCAGGAAGTGATCGCCCGCGCGGTGGCCTTGAGCGCCGAGCTCGAGACCACCATCACGCCGGGCTTCCAGGCCCTGGTCTTCAAGGCCTCGCGCGGCATCGAGGACATCTACGAGCTGACCTACATCCGCAAGGACGGCAGCCGCTTTCCGGCCATCGTGTCGGTTACGGCGCTGCGCGACGATCAAGGCGCAATCATCGGCTACCTGCTGATCGGCACCGATAATTCCGCGCGCAAGCAGGTTGAAGCCGAGCAGATGAAGCTCGACCAGCGCCTGCGCGACCAGCAGTTCTACACGCGCTCCCTGATCGAATCTAACATCGACGCGATCATGACCACCGATCCGGCGGGCATCATCACCGACGTCAATAAGCAAATGGAGGCGCTCACCGGCTGCACGCGCGACGAGCTGATCGGCGCCCCGTTTAAGAACTACTTCACCGATCCGGCGCGGGCCGAGGCGGGTATCAAGCAGGTGCTGCGCGAGAAGAAGGTCACCAACTACGAGCTCACCGCCTGCGCCCGCGACGGCAAGACCACCGTGGTGTCCTACAACGCAACCACGTTCTACGACCGCGACCGGAAGCTGCAGGGCGTCTTCGCCGCCGCGCGCGACGTCACCGAGCGCAAGCTTCTCGACCATGCCATCGAGGAGCAGAACGTCGAGTTGAAGCGAGCCAGGGCCGCGGCGGAAAAAGCCAACCTCGCGAAGTCGGATTTCCTTTCCAGCATGAGCCATGAGCTGCGCTCGCCGCTGAATGCCATCCTCGGCTTCGCCCAACTCATCAAATCCGATTCCCCGCCGCCCACATCTTCCCAGACGGAAAGCATCGACCAGATTCTCCACGGGGGATGGTATCTCCTGGAGCTGATCAACGAAATCCTGGATCTCGCGCAGATCGAATCCGGCAGGCTGGCGCTGTCGCGCGAACCCACCTCGCTGACCGAAGTCATGTTCGAATGCCAGGCCATGATCGAGCCGCAGGCGCAAAAGCGCGGCCTTAAAATGACCTTCCCGGTGTTCGACGTCCCCTGCTTTGTGGATGCCGACCGCACCCGGCTGAAGCAGGTTCTCATCAACCTTCTTTCCAACGCCATCAAGTACAACCAGCCGAATGGAACGGTCGTCGTGGACGTGGATCGCGTCAAGGGTACTCCGGAACGGGTTCGCGTCAGCGTCAAGGACAGCGGCGCGGGATTGCCGCCGGATATGCTGCTCCAGCTCTTTCAGCCGTTCAACCGTCTCGGACAAGAGAGAAACGCCGAGGAAGGCACGGGCATCGGCCTGGTGATGAGCAAGCGCCTGGTGGAACTGATGGGAGGCGAGATCGGCGTCGAGAGCACCGTGGGGTTCGGCAGCGTTTTCTGGTTCGAACTGAACTCGACGGCGGCGCCGCAACTGGCCGTTGACAGAGCTGGGCCCGCGGCAAATCCGGAAACGCAAGTTCAGCACGGCACGCCGCTGCGCACGCTGCTCTATGTAGAAGACAACCCGGCTAACCTGAAGTTGATCGAGCAACTCATCGCTCGCCGCAAGGATATGCGCCTGCTGACTGCGCGAGACGGAGACTTGGGTATCCAGCTTGCGCGCGACAACCAGCCGGAGGTGATCCTGATGGACATCAATTTGCCTGGCATCAGTGGTATCGAAGCGCTCAGAATTCTTCGCGCAGACCCGGCCACAGCGCACATTCCCATCGTGGCCCTCAGTGCCAATGCCATGCCCCGCGACATCGAGAAGGGCCTGCAGGCCGGATTCTTCCGCTATCTCACCAAACCGATTAAGGTCGATGAGTTCATGCAAACGTTGGACGAAGTATTGGAGTTCGCGCGGCAAGGGGCCAGTCGCGCCAACTGAATCGCGACGAAGGTCATGGTCAGCCCAGCCGACATTCTGAATGCCAGAATCCTGATCGTTGACGATCTCGTAGCCAACGTCCGTCTGCTGGAGGGCATGCTGCGCATCGCCGGCTATACTGCCGTCGAATCAACCACCGATCCGCGCCAGGTCTGCGAGCTTCACCGCAAGCGCCGCTTCGCCCTGATCCTGCTCGATCTCAAAATGCCCGGCATGGACGGATTCCAGGTGATGGAAGGCCTGAAGGAAATCGAACAGGACGGCTATCTTCCGGTCCTGGTGATCACCGCGCAGCCGGACCAAAAGCTGCGCGCTCTCGAAGCCGGTGCCAAGGATTTCGTCGGCAAGCCGTTCGAGCTGGCCGAGCTGCGCGCGCGCGTTCACAATATTCTGGAAGTGCGCCTGTTGCACCTGGAAGCCAAGAACTACAGCAGGGTGCTGGAGGAGACGGTCCGGGAACTCGAGGCCAGCCGCGAAGTGATTCGCCTGAAAAACCTGGCGGAGCGGGAAAAGCTCGAACAGGAATTAGCCCTGGCGCAGGAAACTCAGGCCAGCCTGCTGCCCCGTTTCCTGCCCCAGTTCGAGAATTTCAGCATCCATGCATACAACAGTCCGACACGCTATGTGGGAGGGGATTTCTACGATTTCCAGCAACTGAGTTCCGGGGAATGGGTGGGCGTTCTGGCGGACGTCTCCGGCAAGGGGATATCCGCGGCCCTGTTAAGTTCGATGGTGTTGGGCGCCCTCAGCATGGAATTTCACGCCTTGGCCCAACCGCAGGAGGTCCTGAACCGGGTTAACCAGCTCCTTTGCGAAAGGTCGCTCCCCTTTCAGTATGTTACGCTTTTTCTCTTTCTCCTGAGCCCTCATGGCACAGGCCAATTCATCAGCGCGGGACATAACCCAGCCTACTTGTTCCGTTCCGCCACGGGAAAAATCGAAAAGCTGCGCTCCGACGCTCATTTCCTGGGGATGTTCGATTCCGCTTCTTATCCACCCCGCACTTTCCGTCTCGACAAAGGAGACATTCTGGTGGTGTATTCCGACGGCCTTACGGACGCGCAAAACCCGCAAGAAGAAATGTTCGGAGAGGAAAGACTGCTAACCATCATTCGGCAAGAGGCGCGCTTAGGAAGTAACGCGCTGGAGCGGAAGTTCTTGCAAGCCATTGAGGAATTCACTCAGGGCGTGCCGCAAACCGACGACATCACCTTCGTGGTAGTTGAGAAGTGCCGGTGAAACTCTTCGCGGCCCTCAAGCCCCTGCGAAGACCGTTCCGAACAGCGCTCCGACGCCCGCGGTCACCGCCATGGCTAGAGCGCCCCAAAACGTGACGCGCATTGCGCCCACCAGTACGCCTGCGCCCCCGGCGTTCGCGGCCAACCCTCCCAGGACCGCCAGAAACACCAGGGAACTTCCAGCGACAAACGGAATCAGCCCTGCCGCCGGGGCTATGGCGGTAACCACCAGAGGCATCGCCGCTCCGGCGAAGTAGCTGGCGGCCGACGCCAGCGCAGCCTGAATCGGACGTGCGCGGAGAGACGCGGAGATGCCCAATTCGTCGCGGGCGTGCGCGCCCAGAGCGTCGTGCGCCATCAGTTGCTTGGCAACCTGTTTGGCAAGTGCCGCATCGAGCCCGCGGGCGACGTAGATTGCCGCCAGTTCCTTATGCTCGCCCGCGTCGTCTGTCCTCAGTTCCGTGCGTTCCAGCTTGAGGTCGGCCTTTTCGGTGTCTGCCTGCGAGTGTACGGATACGTATTCGCCTGCCGCCATCGACATCGCCCCGGCGACCAAGCCGGCCACGCCCGCGACCATCACGCTGCTGTGACTGGCGTGCGCGGATGCGACACCCAGCACCAGACTCGACGTCGAAAGGATCCCGTCGTTCGCGCCCAATACCGCCGCGCGAAGCCAGCCGACGCGTGCGGTGCGATGCCGCTCAGTTTGAGGTGCAGGCATGGAGGGCGGGCAATCGTGCCCGCAGCCGCCTTTCAGGCGGCCACAACTGGGTTTTCATCATTCCGTCGCCCCGCCCTTAGTCGCTACAGCGACACCATGAGCGCAAGTCTGACGCCCGGATACGCGCGGTTGCAGAGGTAGTACCCGTCGTCATAATCGATGTAAACGTCGTCGTTAGCGTACCAGTTCTCCGCCCACGATCCGGGCCAGGGATCCACCAGCATGAACCAAAAGCCCTCGTACGAGAAGCGCGGATACCCCATGTAGATCGCGGGCATTCCATGCATCCGGAACCAGTGATGGTCCCCGAAATGGAGATTGTAGGTGTTCTCGGGAATGTAGTAACCGCCGTAGCCTCCGCGCTGCGCCCAGGTGCGATGGTCGTTGTTCCAATTCGGATCGCCATTCTGCGCCCATGTGCTATGCCCCTGCCAGCCGCCGCCCTGCTTCAGCCATCCCTTCTGCTGTTGCCAGGCGACTGCTTGCGGCCGCGTAGCGTGCCCTTGCTGAGCCTGCTGAGGCTGTTGGGCCCGCCCCTGCTGGGGTTGCTGTTGCTTCGGCTTGCTGCTGAGCCCGCTGCTGCTGGGGTTGCTGTTGCTTCGGTTGCTGCTGGGCCCGCTGCTGCTGCGGCTGTTGTGGCTTAGGCTGCTGCTGGGCCCGCTGCTGCTGCTGGGGTTGCTGTTGCTTAGGCGGCTGTGCTGCCGGCCGCGCACTTTCCTGTGGCCTGCTTTGTTGCTTTTCAGGCTGGGCCTGTTTTTCGCCCTGCGGCTCGTGCTGCGCGTACACAGGGACAATCGTCCCGAAAAGCAGAACCACGGCCGCGGTACTGGTAATAGCTCGAAGGAATTGCATAGTAATCGTCTCCATTCACATCGCTCTCGAACTTGCACGCAGAAGACCAGTCCGCCTCCGCCAGGCACTGGTCTTGGGCACTGGCCTCCTATTTCTTGGTTTCGAGAACGACACACTCTGCCGTCTGCGGCGCAGGCACTTCGTCGCGAATCGCGACCACCGCCGGCGCCCTATCCGTCGGCTTGTCTGTCGTCCCGTAGTCGGCCGCAGTCTCGGCAGCCGAGGAAATATCCCGTGCGCCAGTGTCTTTCAGGGTCTTCTTGGCCCGCTCACACCACTCCGGGCTGTCGCAATGAACGGATACGAGAATACCCCCGCGCCGCATTCTGCCCGCGTACCTCTTGGCGACGTATTCGGTCAGCCCCAGGCCCGCCACCAATCCCGCGATCCAACCCAGCGCCCCGCCGGCGCCGGCGCCAGCCAAAGCGGCCAGCCACGGCCCAGCCGCGACCAGCGGCCCTAAACCCGCGATGGCTACAACTTGGTTTGAATCGAGCCACGCCAACACCGCCCCCACCACCGCCCCTACCGCCGCTCCCACGCCCGCTCCCGCCGGCGCTTTGGTGTGCTTCTCATGCGCGAAATCTTTTGAGCCATGGTTGTCGGAGGTCAGCACCGAGATATCCGCCGCCCGATACCCCGCCTTATGCAAGACTTCCAGGGCATCCGAAATCGTGGTGCGATCCTCGTAGATACCGATTACCGATGTGTTCTTTCCCATTTGGTGTCTCTCCTTAATCGGAACTGTCCGATGGAGTGTGTGCACGCGCCTGGCCAACCCCGGAAAGCGCCGCGGCGTGGAGGTACACGCCGCCCATTGGTGCATAATCTGCATGGGGGAATGCACCTTTAGTTGAGCGGAGAAGCCGACCGGGGCCTGGCGCGCGCCGCCTTCGCCGCGAAACTTCTCGATTTCAAACGGTGCCAAACGTGCCACAAGTAATTCACGCCGGAAGACCGGAAGGAAAAACCCATGAATTGGGACCAGATCGCAGGCACGTGGAAGCGATTGGCCGGCTCCGCCCGCGAACGCTGGGGGAAACTAACCGATAATGACTGGGAAACCATCGCCGGCAAGAAGGATCAGTTGGCCGGGCGGCTTCGGGAGCGCCACGGACTGGCTAGAGCGCATGCTGAAAAGCGCGCCGACGAACGGTCGCTCGCGCGAAAGGGCACCGTTCGCGAAAGCCACGACCCTACCCGCCCGTAGCCGCGGGAATCGCCGCCTGCGATTTGCCCTATCGCTCGTACTCATCTCCCTGCCGGGTCTCCCTCTTTGCGCCGATGTGTGCGATCCAGCCGCTCTCGTAGGCGCCTATGGATTCCAACTCTCCGGCGAGACCACCATTTCCGGCGAGTCCAAGCCGGTTTCGAACATTGGGCGAATGGTCCTTGCCGCGGACGGGGCAATTAGCGGTTACTCGACAGCGATGTTCGCCGGCTTCCTTTTGGGCAATCCTGTGACTGGAATTTATGAGGCACGCTGGGATTGCACCATCTCCTGGAGCCTGCAGGACGATTCCGGCGCCTTCCAACACTTCGACGGTGTCGCCACCAGCGACGGGAAGACGGTACATTTCCGCCAGGCCGACCCAGGCGGCGCCCAACACGGCATTATGGCCAGGACCCCGGCTGAGTGTAAGCCCTCGGACCTGCGGACACAATACGCGTTTACGCTCTCCGGCGCTTCCATCCCCATGCTGCCGGGCCCGGCTTCGAATACAGCTTCGAATACAATCGATGCGAAAGGTCTGATCAAGGCGGACGCGAATGCCGGTTTCAAGCTGGCTCTCGAGGGCGCCTCCGCACTCACCAGCGACGTTACCATCGCAGTCGATGCCCAGTGCATCGTCGAAATCGAACTCTCGCTTCCCGCTCAAGACCCCGCAGCGATTACACCCGTGAAGTTGCGCGGCGTCCTGATCCATGAAGGCAGGGAAATCCTGGCCATTGAGACCGATCCGGGCGCCATGGTGACGGCAGCCTTTACTGCGCCTTGACAAGAAGAGCCTGGCTGCCGCCTTTGGCATAACTCTTGCAGTGAATCACGGCGCACTAATCGGGGACGAGGCAATAATAATAACTATCCGCATTGATGGAGGCGCTTTGTATGAACGATAAGATGTTGTTTTCACTATCTATTTTCCTGGCCGGGCTGGGAGCCGGAATAGCTCTGGTAGCTTTCGTCGCTCCTCGCTCCCGCTCGGCGACGGTCCGGCTCATCGGCTGCAAGCCCGAAGCGGACTTGCCCAGCGGCAAGAGAGCGGCATAGTCGCGCTATTGAGGCTCGCCTAATACGGTGACAGTTTCGTATCACCCCGAATTGTGGGGCGGGCAATTTCTGCCCGCAGCCGGCTTTTAGCCGGCTTGGTCGCCTGAAAGGCGGCTGCGGCCAAGATTGGCCAAGATTGGCCGCCCCACCCGTGATTGTCGCCGCGAGGAACCGGGCTCGAGCGCACAGGTTCTATCTCCAATTCCATTCGCAACTGGCCATCCGCCTGCTTTGAATTAACCGGCGACATATCGCCAAGGAGGTTGCAGTGAATAAGGTTATATTGCTATCGATTCTGATTTGCGCGACGGCTTTTGCGCAGCGCGGCGGGCAGTCGCACGGCGGCGGTGGCCGGCCCGCGGCAGTTGGCGGTGGACACGTCCCCGCGCACGGTCCCCCTGCCGCGAGAGCCGCCGCGCCTGCGCGAGGCCGCCAGAACAACGCTGCGACCGAGAACCACGTCAAAGCGGATAGGAATGGCCATCCCAACGTTCCGCACGTCGACGCCAGGAACGATCGATGGGTTGGACACGATTCGGGCGCCAACGATGCGCATTACCACCTCGATCACCCGTGGGCGCACGGACGCTTCACCGGCGGCTTTGGACGGGATCATATGTTCGTGCTCGCGGGAGGAAACCGGGAGCGCTTCTGGTTCGGCAATTTCTTCTGGGACGTCGCCGCGTTCGATTACAACATCGTCGCCGACTGGAACTGGTCTGGCGATCAGATCGTGATCTACGAAGACCCCGACCATGTGGGCTGGTATCTCGGATACAACCCGCGGTTAGGCACCTACGCTCACGTCGAGTACCTGGGAGGCTGAAGTTCTACCGGCCACAGCGTGACTCACGCGTGGCCATCGGGTTGCTGAGCATTAGTTGAATTGGCGAAAGACCCTTTCAAACCTGCCCTCTGCTGCAACTAACCGGCGGAAGAAGAGCGGCTATAGCAAACAGCGTGCTCGCGGGAGCCGCGAATCGATAGTTTGTTGCCGCTCACGCGGCTTTCTCTCGTTTGTTGCTGCAGAGGGGTTTTTTTTGGCCGTGGGGCAGGCCATCGTTTTTCGTGGCCTGCCGAGTTCGAGAGCGATACACCAGACTAGCGGCAGCGTCCTCTTTCCATTCAGCAATTCCTGCATTTCGTACGGCAATAACTGCATGAGCCGATAGCGCGCGGGCGAGAATACCTCCGGCGGTTTTCGGCTTTCTCGTCTGCCCTGCTGTTGTCCAAGGTATGGCAATCACGGCCCTGACCACTTGAAAGCCGCGTTTGTCGCGCCGTGTTGTACCGATGGACCCCGGAGTGCATCTCTTCCATCGTGTGTGGCCAGCCAGCCGAGGTCTGCGGATACCTTGCCGACAGAGCCAAGCCGGCCGCCCGAGAGTTTAGAAGATAAGGAGCAGAAACAGATGAGTGTCTTAAGAACAGTAACAACGAGCGTGTTTTGCCTGGCGCTAACGAGCGCGGTATTCTCACCAGCCGCCAAGGCGGACGAGTGGAACCGGAAAACAGTGATGACTTTCAGCGGGCCTGTGGAGATTCCGGGCGTCCACCTCAAGGGATGGGGGATTTTGCCGGCCGGAACCTATGTATTCAAAATTCTGGACTCGCAGTCCGACCGTCATATTGTCCAGATCTTCAACAAGGACGAAACGCAGGTCTTCGCCACCATTCTGGCTATCCCGAACTATCGTCTCAAGGTGACTGACAAGACCGTAGTCACTTTCCGCGAGCGGCCGGCCGGCGAGCCGGAGGCGCTCAGGGCATGGTTCTATCCAGGCAGAAACTATGGCGAGGAATTCGTTTATCCGAAAGCCAGAGCGCTGGAACTAGCTAAAGAGACCAACACGCCGGTTCTCTTCACGGCGGCCGACGTCCCGTTGGAAGTCGCAGAGCCGATCCAGAAGGCGGACGAGCCAGTGGTCGTGCAACTGAAGCAGGTGCCGGTCATGGCGGTTCAACCCACGGGAGAAGAAGTTGAAGTCGCCCAGGTGGTCGCCGCCCCACCGGCGGAGGTAGCTGAGGTGACCGCGCCGGCCACGGTGCTGCCGGCGACGTCGAGCACACTGCCGCTGATCGCGCTGCTCGGATTGCTGGCTTTGGGCGGAGCCTTCGTCCTCCGGTCGGCGCAAAAGCGCGTGCAGTAAGGCGCTTGGAGTAGCCAGGTAAGGCTGGCGCGCGGGCGAGAGATTGCCCGCGCGATAACTGTCGGAAGGAGAGCGGCTATGAGGATGGGTCTGTCGCGGGCGGGAGAGCGTGGCATAGCGCATGCCATTGCCCTCCCGATCCTTCTCCCGATCTTCCTGGCAGGCCACGCCGCATCTCAGACGCCGCCGGCAGCGCAAGATCCCGACTCCGGATTCCGAATCTCCGTGGACGTTGCCTTGGTGGTGATGCCGGCTACCGTGACCGACCGCCAAGGCGGCTTTGTCTCCAATCTGGCCGAACAGGATTTCGAGGTTTATGAGAACGGTGTACGGCAACACATCCGGCTTTTCAGAAACGAGGATATTCCCGTCACTGTGGGGCTGGTGGTCGACCAGAGCACCAGCATGCGGTCGAAACTTGCGGAGGTGTCCGCCGCCGCCCAGACCTTCGTACGTTCCAGCAATCCGGAAGACGAAATGTTCGTCGTCAACTTCAACGAGCACGTATCGCTGGGCCTGCCAGGCGCGGTCCGATTCACCAATAACACCGTCGAACTTGCAAACGCGATCGTCGTCAGGCTCGCCGGAGGCCAGACCGCTCTTTACGACGCGATTGCCAAGGCTTTAGTGGAGTTGCAGGCAGGCAGCCGGGATAAGAAAGTGCTGATCGTGGTCAGCGACGGCGGCGACAACGCCAGCGCGCGCTCCCTGGCCCAAGTCATGGAAATGGCCGGGCAATCCAATGCCGTCATCTACACCATAGGCGTATTCGACGAAGACGATCCGGACCGCAACCCGGGTGTGCTCAAACGCCTGGCGCGCGCCACCGGCGGCGAAGCTTTTTTCCCCGGCCAGATCGGCGCGGTGGCGCCCATCTGCGACCGTATCGCACGGGACATTCGTCATCAATACACTATCGGATATGTTCCAACCAATCTGACTCGTAGCGGCGTCTATCGCTCCATCCGGGTAGTTGCCCGGGAGAAGGGCCACCAGTTGTCCGTGCGCACTCGCACCGGCTACATATTCGGCGGCGAACCGCGGCCGGACAGTAAGGGCTCCAAATGAGGATTGTGGTTGGGAAAGCGCCACTGAGGCGAATTCTGAAGTGGACCCAGCGCGCGTTGTTTGCCTGCGCCTTCCTGCTTCTGGGCTACTGCGCGTTCTCTCTGGTGGACGCCTGGATTTTCCAGTCGCGCCAAAGCGCGATCCTCGACCGCCAACTGCGCGATCGTCAGGCCGCCAGCGAGAGCGCCTCTCAACCGCAGTCCGTCCCGGCCAGCGCGCCCGCAGCCGCGGCGGACGGTCTCATCGGCCGCATAGAGATCCCGCGCCTCCTCCTTTCCGTGGTCGTGGTCGAAGGCGTGGACAAAACCACTCTCCGGCGCGCGGTCGGACATATTCCCGGCACGGCCCTGCCGGGCGAAGCCGGCAACGTGGGCCTCGCCGGGCACCGGGACACATTTTTTCGCCCCCTGAAAGACTTGAAGATCAAGGACGAGATTCAGTTCTCAACGCTGAAAGGCAATTTCAAGTACGAAGTTCAGTCGCTAAGGGTGGTAGATCCAAACAATGTAGGGGTACTCGCTTCGTCAGGCGAGAACGTGCTCACCATGGTGACCTGTTATCCTTTCTACTTCGTCGGGCCGGCGCCCAAGCGGTGGATCGTCCGAGCCAGGCAGGTGTCGCCGCAAACGGCGCCGCCAACGGTTGGGGAATGATGAAAAGCGGCAGGCAAAGGTTGTCCGCTGGGGAGGTAGTTTGAAGAACTCTGTCGTTCGCGCCGCCCGCATCCTGGTCATTGAAGACAACGGCTCAGACGTCTTCCTTCTCGATCGGGCGCTGAAAAAGCAAGATCTCCGATTCGAACTGGTTCACCTGCTGAGCGGAGGGGAAGCTCTCGCCTTCATTCGCCGGCAGGGGGCTTATGCGGACGCGGCAATTCCCGACCTGATCCTGGTGGACTTGAACCTGTCCAAGTATACCGGCGAAGACATCTTGCGCGAAATCCAACGCGCCACTCACCTCGCCGGCGTTTCCGTGTGCGTCTGGAGTTCTTCCCAGTCCCGTCGGGACGGGGCCCTGCTCAAAGATCTCGGAGTCTCCCGATTCATCACCAAGCCATCCGGTCTGGATCAATTCATGGAGATCGGCAAAACCATCAAGGATCTTGTGGGGCCCGTTGTCAATGCGCGCGCCGCTTGCCAATCGGCGCAATCCTAGCACCAGCCAACCAACTCCCTGGGCAGATTGAAAACCTTCACCGCAAGCGCATTCCCCCCCGCTGGTCCACCGGCCGCAGGCCGGCAGCGGTTCGCGTCCTCAACGGAGCGGTTTCTGTCGGGCGGGAATCCACAAAGCGCGGAAAGCACGACCCGCGAGTGGCGTGCGAGTGCCAGCCACGGTAAACTGGAGACAGCCATGACCATCGACGAACGGCTCGAAAGACTCGCCGATCGCCACGAAGCGCTGGCCCAAAGCCTTGAGCTTCTCACCCACGAAGTACGCGAACTACGCGCCACTGCCGAGGCCCTGGTCGTCGCCGTCCGGACCGACGCCGAGAACATCCGCGCCCTGGCGCGCATAGCCGAAATCCACGAGCACCGCCTCACCGACCTGGAAAACTGATTAGGCCGGGAACACCTTCAGCACTTCGTCGCCATAGTGGTTGATCACCTTGACCGCGATCTTGCCCGTCTTCGGGTGGTCGAACGGCCGGCTGATGGTGGAATAGAGAGAGACCCACGCCGCCTCATCGATCTCGGCCCGCAGAGCGCGCTTCAACTTTTCGTACGGCTCGTGGGCGCCGGTAAAGTAGGCGTGGCGCACGAAGAANNACGAAGAAGCTCTCGCCGTTGTACTCCGCGTCGATAAACCAGCAGGCGATGTCCTCGGTGGAATGGCTGCGGATCTCCTGCGGGTGGGATCGTACACATCCACGCCGCGCACCTCGGCTTCGATCTTGCCATCCGAGCGCCGACGGATATCCAAATCTGGCTCGCCGAAAACGGCGGGCGCCGGTATTGTCTACAAGCTCGACCCGAAGGGAAATCAGACGGTGTTATACAGCTTTACGGGCGGGTCCGACGGCGGGTACCCCTACGCAGGCGTGATCCGCGATTCGGCTGGTAACCTNNACCGGCCATGAGACCGTGCTGTACGGCTTCGCCGGAGGCGCGGACGGAGCGAGACCGTACGCGGGCGTGATTCGCGACTCATCCGGCAGTTTGTACGGTACTGCTGCCGAGGGCGGTGCGTCCAATGCGGGTCTGGTGTACAAGCTGGACTCGACAGGCCAGAAGACGAACCTGTACAGCTTTCCCGGAATGGCGGACGGGGCTAACCCATCCTCAGGGCTGATCCGCGACTCAGCCGGTAACTTCTACGGAACCGCCTTTAACGGAGGGCCGGCAAACTCTGGGGTGGTCTACAAGTTGAGTCCCGCCGGACAAGAAACGGTGCTGCATAGTTTCACCGGCGGCGCCGACGGGGCGAACCCTTATGCGGGGGTGGTTCGCGATTCCTCCGGCAACCTCTACGGGACGACATTCCTCGGCGGCGCATCGAATGCAGGGGTCGTGTACAAGGTGGATTCCGCCGGGCATGAGACGGTCCTATACACGTTTCACCGGAGGCGGAGACGGAGCGAACCCGCGGGGCGGGGTGATTCTCGACCGGAGGGAAATCTGTATGGAACCGCCAGTTCCGGCGGCACTGGATGGGGTGTGGTGTTTAAGCTGGACGCGACCGGCCATGAGACGGTGCTATACAGTTTCAGGGGCTCGACCGACGGCGGTTCCCCTAACGCAGGTTTGGCCCGCGATTCGGCGGGCGGCCTGTATGGCACTACCGCGGTGGCGCAGACGATCGTTGTTNNTCGTCTGCGCACCGTGCTCGAACTCGGCAGGCCACGAAAAACGATGGCCTGCCTCACAGCGAATCTGCTGTACAGTTATTTCTTGGACACTGGTAGGGATCTCTGTCTTCTTTTCTTTTTCTTTTCTTTTTTTTCTTGCGATATTGTGCTAGCCGATATATAATCCTCCCAATATGGCTGCCAGCAAGAACATCCGGAACATCCGGCCTGAGGAACCAGACCGATTCGAGTGGGACGATGCCGATCCGGCGAAGTCGCTTCATAAGATTCGAAACGCTGTAGAGGTAGAAGGGCAAAAAGCGATCGACTGGTATTGGAAAGCCAAGCGCTGGAAGAGAATACCGTCGCAGTCGATCCAGTTCTGCGCGCTGTTGTTGACGGCGGCCGCCGGCCTCGTGCCTATCATTCTCCAAGTGATCAAGAATGCGCGGGCAGTGACCACCGTCACCGACTCGGGCCCTCTAGCCGCGTTGTTCATCGGCATCGCCGCGGCGCTACTCGGCCTCGACAAGGCGTTCGGTTACTCAAGCGGATGGACGCGCTACGTGTTGACGGCCACATCCATGACCAAGCTGCTGCACGAATTCCGGATGGATTGGATTGCGTTATGGGCGGGTGCAGCCGTACCGCCTGCGGCCGCAGCGGCACCGCCGGCCACTGCAGCGGCACCGCCGGCCATTGCAACCGCACCGCCGGCCATTGCAACCGCACCGCCGGCCACTGCAACCGCGCCGCCGGCCACCGCAGCCGCGCCGCCGGCCACCGCAGCCGTACAGCCGACGGCTGAACAGCGAGCCGCCATGATACAGCGGGCGAAGGACTTCGTTTCCACGATCCAGGGCATGATCGCGCAGGAAACCAAGGACTGGGCAACGGAGTTCCAAAGCAACATGGCGCAGATGGAGAAGGATCTCAAGACCCAACTGGACTCGCTGAAGGCTCAGGTGGACAAGGATGCCAAAGATAAGGAAGCGGCAGCCAAGGCCGGGGCCATTGAGTTGACGGTCACGAACGCAGACAAGACGGACAGCTTCAGCTTCGACGTTGTTTTGCAGGGGCAGTCCGGCAAGTCCACGGACTCCGTCTCCAATTCCAAGGTCTGGACCCACATCAACACCGTTCCCGGCCAATACAGCATCAGTATCAATGCCAAGTACAAAGGGAGCATCGTCTCCACTGCAACGATTGTCGACGTCCAGCCTGGAGGCAAGGAAACCCCCTCGGTAACGCTGCCGATAGCGTGAGGGAAACTCCAGGTGGTAATATCGTCACGGTGGCCGGCAAAATAGCAACTGAGCAAAAGGGCACTCCCGTTGCGGTGCTCGTGGTGGGACTCTTGGTCATTCTGGGCGCGAGTTTCTTCCTTCTCCTCGATCGGGCGTCGCACCGCCCGCCGCCGCCGCCCGCGCCGCTCACACCCGAAGCGAAGGCCTACGTGCACAACCTGCAGTTGATGGACGTCGACATGCAGAAGCACGAAAGCTATATGAAGCAAGCGGTGGTCGAGATCACGGGCAAGATCGGCAACAACGGCACCCGCGCGCTGCGGGTGGTCGCGATCAACTGCGTGTTCTACGATCCTTATGGCCAACTGGTGTTGCGCGAACGGGTGCCCATCGTAAGCCAGAAGATCGGCGGCCTGGCGCCGGGCGAGATCAAGAATTTCCGGCTGGCCTTCGACGATATTCCGGATAGCTGGAACCAGGCGTTGCCGCAACTGGTGATCGCGCAAATCGTTTTCGGCTAGTCCCGGTCAACATGTCTTCGCCCGCTGCAATCGGCTTTCGCGCGCATTCCGGATGGGCAGCGGCTGTAGCCGTCACCGGACTTCCGGATGCGCCCGTGGCGGTATCGCGGCGGCGCATCGAGATGCGCGAGCGCCGCGCGGCCGGGCCATCGCAGCCGTACCATGCGGCGGTGGGCCTGGACATCCGCGAAGCCGAACAATTGGTGGCGGACTGCGCGGCGCGCGCGGCGGCCCTGGCCGCAACCGGATTGCGCGGCATCGTCGAAGATCTGCGGCAACTCGGCCATCCGGTGGTTGGTTGCGGTCTGTTGCTGGGGTCGGGCAGGCCTTTGCCACCGCTCGAAAAGATTCTGGCTTCTCACCCGCTGCTTCACACTGCGGAGGGCGAGCTATTTCGCGAGGCGTTGCGCGCCGCCAGCCGGGAGTGCGGATTGCCGCTCACCGCCGTCAAGGAGCGCGAACGGTTCACGCACGCCGCGGACGATCTGGGTCTTCCGGCCGCCCAAGTTGAGCGGCACGTGGCTGCCATGGGAAAGGCTATCGGCCCACCCTGGCGGCAGGATGAAAAGCTCGCCGCAGTCGCGGCCTGGCTTGCACTGGCGCAGGCGCTGGGCCGGCGCCAGACCGGCTCCCGGACTCAAAAGCCGTAATCCCGTTGACGCAGCCCGTCTTTGTAGGCTTCCTTCGCTGCTTTTGCTTTGTCCTGGGCGTCCTGTTCTTTGAAGCCTGCCTGGTCCCATCGCTCCCACGCAGGGAGAGCGTAGTCGGGCGTTGCGAGGGCTTCCTCTTCGCGAATGGCGGCGACCCATTGATCAACCGCTGCTTTGTAGGTCTGCTGTAAGGCATCTAGTTTCGCATTGTCAATAGGCACTCTCATATGGTAGCCGAGGAAAGTGACAATTTGATGTCAGGTGGAGGGGCAAAACTCCAGCGTCTGGCGCTTGCCGCGGTGATACTCCTCCAGTTGCGCATTCGCCGTGGCAATCGTCCGCAGTTCATCCGCCACGCGCGGCAAGTCGCGCCCGGGAACTACCGTGTACAATTCGTCCTCGCCCAGATCGGTGTAGACGCGGTTGCCAATGCAGCCCGCGCTGGTGACCACGCCCTGCGCCAGAGCGGCGGGCAGCGCCATGCAAGTGGGACGCGGCAGCAGCGGCGCATTGGCCATAACGCCGGCGCGCAGCGCCGCTTCGCCGAGCAGCATCAGACCCGCGGGACGCCCTGCAAAAATCACCACATCCGGTTCCACCGGGGTCTCGCCTAGCGGCGCATAAACTACCGCAGCGGGCGGCTCGGGCAGCCGCGGGATGCCGGGCACCTCCTCCATCTTCACGTAGCCCAGCGTGCCCATCAGCGACAGAGTCTGCTCCAGTTCCGGCGCGCGGTTGGGCGGCAGGGCGATGTTGTGGGTGTAGCTGCCGATGGGGCAGTTGTAGTGGTCGCCGGGCACCGTGTAGAAAGCGCGCCCCTCCGCCGCCAGCCGCCAGAAGCTGCATCCGGCTGGCATGGCGCCTTCAAACTTCGCGACACCGGCGGGCGGCGCTTTGAGGAACGCCACCGCGACGGGGCGCCGCCGCAGTCCCAGTGTTTCCGACAACTGCCGTTCAATGCTCGTGTAATCGATCATTCAACCAGTATATCCGCGGCCGCCGTTTTTTCTCCTTGACCTGTCTATAGCTGTAGGGTTGACACTGGGATCTGGGACATATTGCAGTATGTGGACTGTTTCCAAACTCGCCGGGCGCTGCGGTTTGAGCCGCGGCACGCTGCTGTATTACGAATCCATTGGGCTGTTGAAGCCGCCCGTTCGGAGCGCCGCCAACTACCGGCGTTACGGCGAGCGGGACCTGCAGCGCTTACAGCAGATTTGCGCTTATCGGCACGCGGGGCTGACGCTCGACGATATTCGCGCGATCCTGATCAAGCCGGACCGGCGCGAGAGCGATGCGGCGGCGGTATTGAAACGGCGCCTCGTGGCGCTCGACGGCGAGATCGAAACCCGGCGCGCCCACCAGCGCGCCATTCTGAAGCTGCTTCAAAACGATTCGATTGGGAGAAACAAGATGATCACAAAAGAGAAGTGGGTTTCCATAATGAAAGCTTCGGGGCTGACCGAGGCGGACATGCACCGCTGGCATGCGGAGTTCGAGAAGGCGGCGCCGGAGGAGCATCGGGAGTTCCTGGAATTCCTGCATATTCCGGCGGCGGAGATTCGCACCATAAGGGATTGGAGCGCACGCGGCGAAGGCTTCACAGGCTGAAGCCGGCGCTACCAGCTCAAGCCGTACCCATATTGGAACAGCGGGTTGTAGTTCGGGTCGCCCCGGTGCACGCCAACCTGCGCCATCGAGCGCGGCCACGAGAAGCTCAGTTTGCCGGTGGGCTTATAAGCGCCGAATAAGACGTCCGCCACGCCGTCGCCTTCGGTGCCGGGCAGCCAGGCGGCGACGAATGCGTCGGCCTTGTCGAGCACCTTGTCGAGAATCATGGGGCGGCCGGAGAGCAGGATCACTACCACCGGAATCCCGGCCGCTTTCATGTTATCCACTGCGGCCACGTCTTCCGGCGCGAGGCTCAAATCGCTGCGATCTCCGGCGGTTTCGGCATAGGGCTTCTCGCCGATCACCACCACGCCGGCGTCGGCGCCGGCTGCCCCTTTGCCGTCCAAGGCGAACGTCACTTTGGTTTCCTTCGGCACAGCCTTCTTGATGGCCTGTAGGATCGTCGTGCCGCCGGGCATGGCGTTGCCGCTCTGGCCTTGCCACGAAATCGTCCAGCCGCCGCACTGATTGCCCATATCGTCGGCGCTCTTTCCGCCAACGTGGATGCGCTTCGCCGATTTTGACAGCGGCAGCGTCCCGTGCTCGTTCTTCAGCAGCACCAGCGACTGCCGGACGGCATCGCGCGCCACCGCGCGGTGCTCCGCAGACCCAAACTGCTTCCAAAGTTGGCGGTCTGCAAGCTGCCCATGGTTCTGGTCCATCAGGCCCATGGCGATCTTTACGCGCAGAATGCGGCGCACCGCATCGTCGATGCGCGCCATGGGCACCGTGCCGTCCTGGGCCGCTTCCTTCAGCCTGGCGATGAACTCCTGGTAGCGCTCCGGCACCATCACCATATCCATGCCGGCGTTGATCGACATGGCGATCTTGTGCTTGTAATCGCCGGGCAGTTCGTCGATGGCGGCGAAATCCGAAATCAGGAAGCCTTCGAAGCCCAGTTCTTCCTTCAGGACCTCCGTGAGCAGGCGCTTGTTGCCCGACATTTTCAAGCCATTCCAACTGCTGTAAGACGGCATGATGGAGCCCACGCCCGCGCGAATTGTCGTGAGATAGCCCTGCAGGTGGATCTGGCGCAGGGTTTTTTCATCCAGGCGCGTATCGCCTCGATCCAGCAGATGGGGACCAATGGTGCTGCTGCCATAAGCGGTGCCGCCGTCGCCCGCGTAGTGCTTGGCGCAACCCAGGATCGACAAAGGGTCGGCCAGGCCTGCGCCCTGTAAGCCGCGGACAGCGGCCGCTCCCAACTCTTTGACGCCGTCCGGCTCTTCGGCGTAGCCCTCATAAGTGCGGCCCCAACGAATGTCGCGCGGCACGGTGACGCACGGCGCGAAGCCCCAATTGATGCCGGTGGCGCGCACTTCCAGCGCAGTGATGCGCGCGATCTTCTCGATCAACGCCGGATTGCGCGTCGCGCCCAGCCCGATGTTATGCGGAAATACGACGGCGCCCAGGATGTTGTTGTGCCCGTGTACCGCGTCTACGCCGTACAGCAGCGGTATCGCGAGGCGCGTCTCCAGCGAGCGCTTCTGATAGCGGTCGATCAGGTTGGCCCAGGCTTCCAGGCTGTTGCCTTCCTTGGGGTCCGAATCCGCCCCGCTCAATACCGATCCCAGATAGTAGTTCGCGATATCCGCATCGGACTTCAGGTAGAGTTGGTCGGGCTGCGTCATCTGCCCGACTTTTTCGTCGAGCGTCATTTTCGCGAGCAGCGCGTTCGCGCGGGAATCGAACGAGGTGAGCTTTTGCGGTCCCGGCGCGGAGGTGGCAATCAGACAGCCCAGCCCGGCAAGGCATAAGATGGCGGCAAAACGAAATCTGACCATAAGAGGGGATCATAGCACTCGGTGGGACGGTCCTCCCGGCCTGTCCATGCCCTCGATAAGAATTTTGGATTCGACAATCGGACGTCCGGCTCCTTAGACTGGATATATGCGGACCGCCACGCCAGCCGTTTCGGAAGGCTCCTCCCAAGTTGCACTTTTGCACCATATCAGCAGCATAGTCAGCTCCGACCTGAGCCTGGAGAAAATGCTGCAGGAACTGATCTCCCTGACGCTCGAAACCACGCGCTGCGACGCGTGCCTGGTCTACCTGGTAGAGCACGCCACCAACGAAGTTGTTCTGCATGCCTCGCAACTCCCGCACGCTTCGGAGATCGGCAACATTCGCCTCAAGATCGGCGAAGGCATCACGGGCTGGGTGGCGCAGCACAAATCCGTTGTGGCGCTGTCGAACAAGGCTTCCGCCGACGTCCGCTTCAAGACCTTCCAAACCCTGCCGGAGGACACTTTCGACGCCTTCCTTTCGGTGCCGCTGGTGAGCGGCGGCGATCTGATCGGCGTCATCAACGTGCACCACCGCGCGGCGCACACGCATGCGCCGGAGGAGATCGCGCTGGTCAGCTTCATTGGCGAGCAGATGGGCGTGGCCATCGCCAAGTGGCGCCTGGAAGAGCGCTCGGAAACCGCGGCGAAACGCATGGAGACGCTGGCGGCGGTGGCCCAGACCATCTCCGCCGAGAACTATCTGGACCGCATCCTGCAAGCCATTTCGGAGATGGTGGCGGAGACCCTGGATTCGCCCGTCTGTTCCATCATGCTGATCGACGAGGACCGCCGCGAACTGGTGATTTCGGCGGCGCGCTGCTCTTCGCCGGACTACCTGCACAAGATGCCGTTGAAGATCGAAGATTCGCTGATTGGCCGCGTAGTGCGGGAGGGCCGCCCCATCACGGTTCCCAACGTGCTCGCCGAGAAACAATTCCGCTACCCGGAACTGGCGCGCAAGACCGGTCTGGCATCGCTGCTATCGGTGCCGCTGTTGACGCGCGAGAAAGTGATCGGCACCATCAACATCTACACCCGCGAGCAACGCGCCTTTTCCGACGAGGAGATCGGCTTCGTGAAAGCCGTGGCCGGCCAGGCGGCAGTCGCTATCGAGAACGCGCGCCTGATGTCGGAAACGCTGGAGATGAAGCGGACGCTGGAGGCGCGCAAGCTGGTGGAGCGGGCCAAGGGCATCCTGCAACAGAAGTACAACCTGACCGAAGAAGAAGCTTACCTGCGCTTGCGCAATGAGAGCCGGCGGCTGCGGCGTCCCATGCGCGATCTGGCCGAAGCGGTGATTCTGGCCGACGATCTGCGGCGGGTCGGGGAGAATCCCAGGCCGGGCCGGCCGGAGAAACACGATATTGAGCCGCAGATAAACGCCGATGAACGCGGATAAATGACCGGCACGCGGATCTCGACTTCCAAGTCGTCAAATACGACGGCGTCGCGATCTGGGTGCGGGACCTTTCGGACAACATCGTCCACACCACACAGTAAGGAACGAACCACGCCACTTCGACCGACGGCGGCACCACGGCTACGACTGCACTCGTGCCCCGCGTTGGAGTTCGTGCAGGCGAGCGGCCGAAGCAGCTTGCGCGACATTGACACGCATACGCCAGAGGCGTAGTATAGGGTCAGTGTTCACATTTATCGAGTCGGCCGCGTTTGATCGCATGCGCGCCAATTACCTCGATGATGACGAATACAGAGAATTGCAGGACTTTTTGATGCTGAACCCGGCGGCGGGAGTTGTCGTTCCCCGTTCCGGCGGTGTACGGAAGCTGCGTTGGGCACGCGAGGCGCCGGCAAGCGGGGCGGGTTGCGCGTCACCTATTGCGTGCGAGCCGAACAGCGAGTTCTGGATGCTTACGCTGTGCTCGAAGACGACGCGGGAGAACGCGCCTGCCCATATACTGAAAAAGCTGAAGGAAGCATTCGAAAATGACTAAGAAACTGAGCGCGCGCGCACTGGCTAAGTCAGAAGCCAATCGCGACATCTGGCAAGAGGTGCTTGACGGGGTGAGCGCAATCAAGGCTGGGCGCGGTAAACGGACTACGCTGGAGCCCCGCTCGCCGATTGCGCGGGCACGGCTCAAGTCCGGTCTGACACAGGCTCAGTTCGCGGCTCTTTTGGGCGTGTCGCAACGGACATTGGAGCAGTGGGAGCAAGGGCGTCGCGTTCCTAGCGGGGCCGCAAAGACTCTGATCCGCGTCGCGGAACTGCATCCCGAAGTGCTCCGTGAAATCGCGGCGTAGGGCAAAGCGGCTCGCGGGTGCGCTTGCCATCCCCTCGCCACTTGGCCTATACTTGCCTTTTACGATGTCTTTTCCCGCCAGCTCGTTTAGTTTCCGATTCTGGTTCAGCCGGAATCGGTAGAGTGGCGTTGGATTGAGGCATAGCCGGTTTTCTCGAAGCCAACCCACTCGCGAAGAGTGGGTTTTTTATTGCGCAGCCATTATGCAGCGAAGGAGCCAACAGCCATGATCATCTCGATGCGGCCGCATGCCACGCGCGACGAAATCAAGCACGTTTGCGAGCGGATTGAAGAGTTCGGATACAAAGTCCATTCCATCGAAGGCGAGGAGCGCGTGGTGATTGGCGTAGTGGGCGTGGGCGACGTGACCGCCTGCCTGGAGTCGCTCGAAGCCACTCCCGGAGTGGAGCGCGCCATGCGCATTTCGGCGCCCTACAAATTCGTCAGCCGCGAGTTCAAGCCGGAGCGCACGGTCATCCGCGTAAACGGTGTGGAGATCGGCGGCGACGAGTTCATCGTGATGGCCGGGCCGTGCTCGGTGGAATCCGAGCGGCAGATCATGGAGACCGCCGAAGGCGTGGCGGCGGCCGGCGCGCGCATGTTGCGCGGGGGCGCGTTCAAGCCGCGGACGTCGCCCTACGATTTCCA
>PMVV01000440.1 GCA_003166475.1 Bryobacterales bacterium
TGGATCTGGTCGAAGTCTTCCTGATGTTCGCCGGGCACGACCACGGTACGGGCGCGCAGGCCGTGGCGCAGCGCGTTCATGGAGGCGGTGGCCTTTCCCAGCGGGGTTTTCGGACCGGTAGAATGCCGTGCGTTGCGGCGATTTGCCGCGATTTGTCTCTTTGTTGCCATGTAGTTACCTCTTTCTGAACCAACGGAGCCAATGGGGCGAACTGCGCTCGCCGACATCGACAAAAAGCGTCGATGTCAGGAGCGGGCGATGGGTCGACGCGGCGATCCTTATGCGGGACTGCTGCGTTCTTCTGCATTCAGGTTAGCACTGCGGCGGGTTGACGCAGGGCACCGGGCGATGGCGGAGGCGCTGCAGGTGATTGAAAAATGGGNNGCGGGGCTAAAGCCCCGCGCGGGCTTAAGCCCGCCCTCCACACCCGGTGTGGAGTTGGCCAGCGGAATTGCCGATCTAATTAACGGATGGCGCTGCTGATCGTAGACGATGAAGCGAGCAACCGGGACGTGCTGTCCCGCCGCTTCCGGCGCCAGGGATTCGAGGTGACGCTGGCCGAGGACGGGATCCAGGCACTGGCCTCCATCCGGGGCCAAACGCCGGACCTCGTGCTGCTGGACGCCCGCATGCCGGGTATGAGCGGCATCGAAGTGCTGCGAGAGATTCGCCTGTGCCACTCCCCCACCCAGCTTCCGGTGATCATGGTGACCGCGGAAGGTCAGAGCGCCAGCGTCGTGGAAGCCCTGCAAATGGGCGCCAACGACTATATCACCAAGCCGGTGGACATGCCGGTGGCGCTGGCGCGCATTCGGACGCTGCTATCCCAAAAGGCGCTATCGGCGGCCTTGCGTGAAAGCGAGGAGCGCTACGCCCGTGCGGCGCGGGGCGCCAACGACGGCTTGTGGGACTGGGATCTGGAGAAGGGTGAGATCTATCTCTCGCCGCGCTGGAAAGAGATGCTAGGTTACCAGGACGGCGAAATCGGCCACCGGCCCGACGAGTGGCTGTGCCGCGTGCATCCGGAGGACTTCCCGCGCTGGCAGGCGGCTGTGGCGAGGCACTGCCGGCGGGAGACTCCGCAACTGGAATGCGAAGCCCGCGTCCACTGCAAGGACGGCACCTATCGCTGGATGCTGAGCCGCGGGTTGGCGGTGTGGAACGAAAGCGGCGAGGCTATCCGCATCGCCGGCTCGCAGACCGATATTACCGCGGCGAAGGTTGCCGACCCGCTGACCGGTCTGCCCAACCGGCTGCTCTTCATGGACCGCCTCGAGCGCCGGATCGAACTCTCCTACCGGCGCCCGGCGGGCGAGTTTGCGGTCCTGCTGCTGGGTGTGGATCGCTTTAAGAATGTCAACGACAGCCTGGGACACCTGGCTGGGGACCTGTTGCTCCAGGCCCTTGCCAGACGGCTGCGGGAGGGCCTGCGCGCCGCCGACACCGTCGCGCGGCTGCAGGAAGACTGCGGCATCGCGCGCCTGGCCGGCGATGAGTTCGCCGTGCTGCTGGATGAGATCCGGCAAGCGTGCGATTGCGTGCCGGTGGCCGAGCGCATCGGCGCGGCGATCCGCGCGCCTTTCGTGCTACAGGGGCAGGAGGTTTTCGTGACTGCCAGCATTGGGATCGCCGTCGGCTCCAACGGCTACGAACGCGCGGAAGACTTGATGCGCGACGCCGATACGGCCCTGCACTGCGCCAAAGCGGCAGGCAGAGCCCGCTACGAGATCTTCGACACGAACATGCGCCGCCGCGCCATCACCCGGCTGCAGGTGGAGACCGACTTGCGCCGGGCGTTGGAACGCGACGAACTGCGGCTGCATTACCAGCCGATTGTGAACCTTGGCACCGGCGCCATTGCGGGATTCGAAGCCCTGGTGCGCTGGCAACATCCATTGCGCGGCCTGCTCCCGCCTTCGGAATTCATCCCCATAGCCGAAGAGACCGGGCTGATCGTTCCGTTGGGGCATTGGGTCCTCGAGCAAGCCTGCCGGGACACGCAGCGCTGGCTGGAGACGGCGCCGGAGTCCGCGCCATTGCCCGCCGCTGGCGCCCTAACCTTGCACCTCAATTTCTCGCCCGTGCAGTTGGCGGAATTGAGCGCGGTCGACGAAATCGAGCGCATCCTGCGGCGGTGTTGGCCGGGCAACCGCGGATTCTTGCTGAGCTTCGAAGTCACCGAAAGCACCATGATGCGGAATTCCGATACCGTCGCGATGCTGTTGGCGCGCCTGCGAGACATGCACATCGGCCTGGATATCGACGATTTTGGCACCGGCTACTCCTCGCTCAGCCAGTTGCAACACTTGCCGGTCCAGACCCTCAAGATCGACCGCGCCTTTGTCAGCCGGATCGGCCTGGACGCGGATAGCCTGGAGATCATCCGCACGATTGTGGCGCTGGCCCACAATCTGGGCATGGACGTCATTGCCGAGGGCGTGGAGACGGCGCAACAACTCGCCCAACTGAAAACTCTCGGTTGCGAGTTTGCGCAAGGCTACTATTTCGGCAAGCCCACGGACTGGGAAACAGCCTGGTCTCTGATAAACGCAGAAGACAGGAGTCAGAAGATAGAAGTCAGAAGACAGAAGTCAGAAGTCAGAAGACAGAAGTCAGAAGACAGAAGTCAGAAGACAGAAGTCAGCCCAGCCACCGGCGGCGCCGGATTGAACGTGGATGTGACTTCTCAGGACCACCGATTTCGCCAGTAATTGTGGGGCGGGCAATTCTGCCAGGCAATCTGCCCGCAGCCGGCTTTTTAGCCGGCTTGGCCGCCTGAAAGGCGGCTGCGGCCAAGATTGGCCGCCCCACAGCCAGCTTCCTGTGGGATCAGCAGGTTGGAGGGGAGTCACAGACCAGAAGACGGAAGACAGAAGGTCGATGACGGCGCTATTCTGACTTCTGACTTCTGCCTTCTGCCTTCTGTCCTCCTCTTACTCCCTCACCAGCTATCCCTATGCGCCGACGCCCCGGCTGCTTCGAGCGTCCATGCCATGCCGGGCTCGCGGCCCAGCGTCACGCCCACCCGCACGAGCCGGCCGCGCCGCGCCACCAGCAGCGGGAGGCGGTCGCCAGGGTGGTAGTTGGCGAGCTGCCGTTCCCAATCGGCGGCGCGCACCCGGAAATCGGCGAAGCCCACGATCTCGTCGCCGGTGTCCAGACCGGCTTCGTAGGCCGGCGTGCCGCGCGGAATGTGCGTGATCGTCAGCCTGCCGTCCTCCACTTTGGTTTCCGCGCCCAACCAGGCTTGCGGGCTTTGCGACTCGCCCGCGAACCGCAGCCCAAACCAGTCGAGCGCTTCCCGGTAGTCGAGTTCGTCGGTGGAGTCGAACACGCGCGCGAACCAGCCGCTCAAATCGCTTCCGGACACCTCCGACGCCGCGGCGCGAAATGCCGCGGGTGTATACCCGCCGCCAACCGGATTGCGCGCCAGGGCCAGCCGCATGACATCGTCCAGGGATTTTGCGCCCTGGGTGGCGGCGCGCACCCGGGCATCCAGAAGAAATCCGGCGACCGCGCCCTTGGTGTAATAACCGATGGCCGTGTTCCCGGAGTTTTCATCGGGGCGGTAGAACTTGATCCACGTATCGAAGGACGATAGCGAGAGGGACTCGACCAGCCGGCCCGGAGTGGTTTGCAACTCGCGGATCTCGCGCGAGAGAACGGCGAGCATCTCCTCCTCGGTCGAGAGACCGGCCCGGCGCACCATCAGCGGCCCGTAGTAGCTGGTGAAACCTTCGGCGATTCCCAGGCTGGTAGTGTATGGCTCCGTCTCATACTCGCCCGGCGCCAACTCGGCGGGACGTAGCCGCTTCACGTTCCACGTATGAAAGAATTCGTGGCTGGCCAGGTCCAGCCAACGCAGGTAGTTCCGGCGTGTGCGCGTATTCCAACGATCGGACATGAGGGCGGTGGAATTGCTGTGTTCCATGCCGCCGCCACCGCCCGAGAGCATATTGAGGAAGAGATACTGGTCATAGGGCAGGCCGCCCCATAGCCTGGCGTCTTCGCGCACAATGCGCGCCAAGTCCCCGGCCGCTCGCCCGCCAGCGAAAACGCCGTCCTCGCCCACATCCACCAGGTAGTGCGGCTTCCCTTCCACGGCGAACTCGTGTACCGCCGGATTGCCGGCCACGATGGGGGAATCGACCAGCGTTTCGTAATCCGGCGCGCGGTAGTGGTGCGGATCGCCGGGCACGGCCGGCATGCCGGTGGCCGTAGTCTTCCACTCGGGCGGCAGGACGATGCGGACGTCATGCGGGCGCGCCACCCGATCCGCCAAGGTCAGAAACGTGGGCGCGCCGTTGAGCAGCGCGAATTCATCGTCGACCCAGTTGTCCTGGACGTTCATGACGTGGCAGTAGACGCGGTAGGAGACGATGACGGGATCGGCGCCCCCAGTCTCCACGCGCCAGCGGTTCTTGCGCGACTTCTCGACTACCAGCGGACGCCCGTCGGCCGTGCGCGCCGTCACGGCTTCCAGGTTCTTGGCGTATTCCCGGATGACGTACGGCGTCCAGACGGCCATCATCAGCTCGACGCGCGGCTGGGCGGCGGTGGGGACGCTGGCCTCCACTTCGACGTAGTGAGTCTGCGGAGCGGGGATGCGGACGGTGTAAGAGATCGCAAAGGGCGCCTGCCCCGCGCCGAAGGCGATGAATAGCAGAAAGAGGGCGAGAGTCTTCGGGGCCATTCATCGATCTTCGCACGGTGGGGCGGGACTCCAGTCCTGCGGCCGACGTCCACGCCGGCATGTGCCTGTTCGTCACGCACGGTCGAAAACCCACCGTAAGCAATTGAAAATTGGAGGGCGGCCAATCTTGGCCGCAGCCGCCTTTTTAGGCGGCAAGAGCCGGCTGAAAGCCGGCTGCGGGCAGGATTGCCCGCCCTCCAACAGACCTGGAGGTCCTCCCCACATGCTACGTTGAGCGTTTATGAAGCCATTTATCGCTTTCTTCCTGGCGCTCCCCATGCTGGCCCAGGTGCGCTTCGTGCCCTCCAAAAAGCTGTGGGTGTTGGACACCGACCGCACCTCCTACGTGGTCGGCATCAACGAAGAGAACAGCCTCCAGAATGTCTACTGGGGCAAGAAACTGGTGCGCGACGACGATCTGGCGCCCGCGCACACCGCGCCCGAGCACGCCTCCTTCGATTCGCGCGAGAGCATGACCAACGAGGAGTATCCCGGCTGGGGCGGCCTGCGCTACAACGAACCGTGCGTCAAAGTCACCCTCGCCGATGGTACTCGCGACCTGGTGCTCACCTACGTTTCGCACGACATCCGCGGCGACACACTGGAGATCCACACCAAGGACATCCGCTACGCGCTCACGGTCGATCTGCTCTACCGCGTCTATGCGCACTCGGGGATCGTCGAGAAGCGCTCCGTCATCCGCAATCGGACCGGCCAGCCGGTGGTAGTGGAAAGCGCGCAGTCGGGCGTATGGTACGTGCCCGCGGGCGAAGGGTATCGCCTGAGCTACCTGAACGGGCGCTGGGCGGGCGAAACGCAGCTCCGCCGCGAGCCGGTCGAGCCTGGCAAGAAGGTGCTCGAAAGCCGCCGCGGCAACACCAGCCATTTTCTGAATCCCTGGTTCGCCCTCGATTATCAAGGCGCGGCGGATGAAGAGCACGGGCGCGTCTGGTTCGGCGCCATCGGCTGGAGCGGCAACTGGAAACTGGTGGTGGAGGAAACGCCCGCCCAGCAGGTGCGCGTCACCGGCGGTCTCAACGACTTCGATTTCGGCTATCTGCTTAAGCCTGGCGAGAGCCTGGAAACACCGGCCTTCTATGGCGGCTTTACCGATCGGGGCTTCGGCGAAAGCTCGCGCATCATGCACGCATTCGAGCGCGAGGAGATCCTGCCCGATCGCGCCCGGCCGCACCCTCGCCCGGTGCTCTACAATTCCTGGGAAGCCACCACGTTCGACGTCAACGAAGCCGGCCAGAAACAGCTTGCCGACAAGGCCGCCAAGATCGGCGTGGAGCTGTTCGTCATGGATGACGGCTGGTTCGGCCAGCGCAACGACGATCACGCCGGCCTGGGCGATTGGACCGTCAACCCGCAGAAATTCCCGAACGGGCTGAAGGGGCTGATCGATTATGTCAACGGCTTGGGAATGAAGTTCGGCTTGTGGGTGGAGCCGGAGATGGTGAACCCCAACAGCGACCTGTACCGCGCGCATCCCGACTGGGCGATGCACTTCAACGACCGGCCGCGCTCGGAGGCCCGCAATCAGCTCATCCTGAACATGGCGCGCGACGACGTGCGCGATCACATTTTCACCGTGCTCGACAAGCTGGTGTCGGAGAATCACATCGAGTTCCTGAAATGGGACATGAACCGGCATTTCGGCGAGCCGGGCTGGCCGGAAGTGGCCGTCGCCGAGCAGAAGCAGATCTGGGTCAAGTATGTAGACAACGTGTACAACATCATCGACCGCCTGCGCGCCAAGCACCCCGGCTTGGAAATCGAATCGTGTTCGGGCGGCGGCGGCCGCGTGGACCTAGGCATCCTGAAGCGCGTGGACGAGGTCTGGACTTCGGACAATACCGAAGCCTTCGACCGGCTGCGCATCCAGGAGGGCTTCACCCAGGCTTACGCGCCCAAGGTGATGATGGCCTGGGTGACGGACGTCCCCAACCTCAACGGCCGGAGCACCTCGCTGAAGTACCGCTTTCTGGTGGCGATGCAGGGATCGCTGGGCATCGGGTCCAACCTGAACCACTGGATGGACGCGGACTTCGCGCTGGCTTCGCGCATGGTGGCGATCGACAAGGAGATTCGCGCCACGGTCCAGCAGGGCAATCTGTACCGGCTGTTCTCGCCGCGGGAAGGGGAGTTCACCGCCAATCAATACGTGGCACAAGATGGGAAGCAGACCGTGCTGTTTGCGTTTCTGCACTCGCAGCAGTATCTGCGGCGCGCGCCCATCGTTTATCTGCGCGGGTTGGACGAGCACGCCGTGTACCGGCTCAAGACCATCGACGACAAGCTGGTTGGCAAGCTCGAAACCGCCAGCGGCGCGTACCTGATGAACCACGGGATTGAACTTCGGTTGGGCGGCGATTTCGACGGCACGCTGTTGATTCTGGAACGCGTGCCGTGACATATACTGGCAATTGCGGAGGACCTGAGATGCATATGCGGAGAAAGATCCTGATCGGGTTTTGCGGCGGCGCGTTGGCGTGGCTGGCAGGGTGCGGCGGTGCAAGGCACGAACCGACCGAGAAGTATTGGCTGGTGGCGACCAACATCAAGATCCCCTACTGGCAGAGCGCCAATGCGGGACTGTTGCGCGCGGCCCAGCAGATGGGCGTGAAGGCGGAGATGGTGGGACCGGACTCGTTCGATCCCAAGGCGGAACACGATGCCTTCCAACGGGTGCTGGCGGAGAAGATCAAGCCGGCGGGCATCATGGTTTCGGTTGCGGATCCTTCGGTGATGCAGCCGGATATCGACGCCGCGATTGGCCAGGGCATCCCGGTAATCACCGTCGATTCCGACGCGCCCGCGAGCAAGCGGCTCACCTTCTTGGGAACCGACAATTACAAAGCGGGTCTGATGGGCGCGCAACTGGCGGTGAAGCAGTTGCAAGGTAAAGGCAACGTGGTGGTCTTCACCATGCCCGAGCAAGGCAACCTGAAAGACCGGCTGCACGGCTACCACGACGCCTTCGCCGGCCACCCGGGAATCAAGATCGTGGATACGGTGAATATCAAGGGAGACGCGCGCATCGCCTTCGATCACACGCAGGAGATGGTGGACAAGAAGACCATCGACAAGATCGACGGGTTTATTTGCCTAGAGGCGATCGCCTGCCCGGAGGTGGCCGATGTGCTGGACCGGAATAAGGTCGGCAGTAAGGTCATCGTGGCGATGGACAGCGACCAGCGCACGCTGGATTGGATCAAGAAGGACCGCATCGCCGGCACCATCGCGCAAAAACCCTTTACCATGGGCTTCGTGGGCGTGCCTGCGCTGGACACCCTGCACCACTATCCGCCGAATCCGCTGGACAAGCCGTGGGCGCTAGACCCCCAATCGCTGGTGGCGACGTTCATAGCGACGGGCGAGATGCTGGTGGACAAAAGCAACGTGGACGCCTTCGTCAGCGCGATGTCGCAGAAATAGAAGGCAGGAGCCGGGTCCGGTCAAGCTGGTTGGAGGGCGGCCAAGCCGCCTAAAAGCCGTCCCCAAAGGGGACCCCAGGGCAAGATTGCCCGCCCTCCACCCGGCTTCTGCATCGTATAATTCTCGCATCGCATCCATTAAGCTGGTCCCAGGAGGATTCATGAAACGTAACGCATCGGCCGTCTGGCAAGGCGATCTCAAACAAGGCAAGGGAGCCATATCCACTGTCAGCGGAGTGCTTTCCAGTACGCAATACTCGTTCGCGACGCGCTTTGAAAACGGCGTGGGAACCAATCCGGAGGAACTCCTGGCTGCCGCGCACGCAGGCTGCTTCGCCATGGCGCTGTCCGGGCAATTGGGCGCCGCTGGCCTGACCGCCGAGCGCATCGAGGTCACCGCCACCATCGCGCTGGAGAAGACCGAAAGCGGCTTCGCCATCACCGAAAGCCACCTGGAATTGAAGGCTAAGGTCCCGGGCGCCAGTCAGGCTGCCTTCGATACGGCGGCAGGCAACGCCAAGGCCGGCTGCCCTGTTTCCAAGCTGTTCAATACGAAAATCACGTTGAACGCCGCGCTGGAATCGTAGCGGAAGGCCGATTGACGATCAGCCTGCAGGTTGCCAATCTGCCCCACAGAGCAGCGTAGCCGTAATCAAAAGGCGGCCTGAGAGGCCGCCGCAGGCCGAGGGCCTGCCCCACGAAAATCGGCGCCAGTACTCAGTGAGCGACTGGGTGCGATTCGCTTAGAAGCGGCTGCGTGTCGGTCTCGTGCCTGTGGAAGAGTGCATGTTTCACGTCCGGCCAGAATTCCTTCATCACCTGCGAGAAGGCGTCCGTGGCGCAGGCGATCCCCAGCCTCTGGATGTTGTCCGACACCGTGCGCGTATCCGGATAGTAGGCGTTCGATATGGCGACGGCCGCCCCATTCCCCAGCCATTCCGCGGCATTGAATTGCTGGCCGCCGCTGTCGGTGCGTGTGACGAAAATACGCGACGCCGCGTATCCGGCCCGGTGCAGCACGCTACCGCGTTTGCTGCCGATGCGGAAATAGCGCGGATCCTGGTGCAGCAGGGCGGGCATAAAGCTCTCCGTCATCATGTTGCCGATGATCTGGTCGCCGAGGGCCGTGCCGTATCGCCGCGCGTAACCCTTCATCCCCTGCCCGAACGACGGGTTCTGGTTTTCGAGTTGGTAGAGGGCCGCGAAAAGCCCGCCTACCGGATAGACGGGCCAATCGAACGAGTCCTTCAAACCAATGGCGAGCTTCTGACGGCTGGTAATCGGCTCAAACGCCACGTTGCCGTCCGTGGTCCGGTAGTTGGGAAACACTCCGAAGACCCGCTTGTCCTGTTTTTCCCCTTGTGTGCCATTGGTAGCGTCCGGCGGATTCTGGGCCGGGAGCACCGCGGGAGCGCTGCTATCTGAACCGGCCGGCGTTCCGGAACCAGAGTCGGCCTGGGATTGCGCCCATACAGGCATCAGCGCGGCCAGGGCTAAAACAAAAAAGCTGGATCGTAGGCGCCGTGGCCGGCGAAGGCATATTGGCATGAATAGGGTTCCTGGTGAAATTCCAGACGTACAGCGCTAAGCGCTACTTCATGTGATGCGATTGGCGGCCGTATGGTTACGGGTACCGTCATGGTGGCGAACGTACGGCGAAGAAAAGGGGCCTTACTGGCTTCGCTTAGTTGCCAGCACCGCATCCACCAGCGCGCCAGTGTGGCGGCCCTCCACCGAGGCGAAGCCCGCCTCGCGCAGCAGCGCCGCATATTCGGTCAGCGTCCGCTCCCGGCCCTCCGTGCATACCAGCATGTTGAGCGATTGCATGTGCGCGGGCGTGGGTCCCGATTTGTCCTCGTCCAGCAACTTCTCGGCGATCAGCAGCGCGCCGCCCGCCGGCAGCGCTTCCGAGATCTTCGAAAGCAACAGCCGGATGCGGTCCTCCGGCCAATCGTGCAGGATGCGGCCGAGAGCATACAGATCGGCCGGCGGCAGATCGTCGCGGAAAAAGTCTCCGGCGATCGATTCCACACGGTCCCGCGCGGCCGACGCAGCCACGTAATCCCGCGCCATCCCGGTGACCACGGGAAGATCGAAGACTGCGGCGCGCAGTCGCGGATATCGTTCGCAAGCGGCGATGGCCAGATGTCCCGTCCCGCCGCCCAAGTCCGCCAGGCGACGGAACCGGGAGAGATCGAAAGCCGCCACCACCGCGGGCGAGCTCAACTGTCCGAAGCCATGCATTCCGCGCAGAAAGCTGCGCCGGCGCGCATCGGTTTTGAAGAAGTGCTCGAACAGCGATCCCTGCCAGCCGAAGGTCTGCGTCCAGCGATGCGTGCCTTCGCGGACGGCATCCTCCAGGTGCGCCCACATGGGGAACAGCGCCTCATTGGAATAGAGCACGTAACCGGTCAGCGACAGCGGGCTGCGGTCGCACAGGTAAGTCTCGGCGACCGGCTGATTGGCGTAGACGCCGTCCCGCTTGTGAAGCAACCCCATTCCGGCGCAGGCATCCAGCAGACGCCCCAGCGGGCCGGGGGCGGCGCCGGCCCCCAGCAGGCGAACGGCCAGGCTGGAGGCATCCGCGGGGGCTTCGTCGAGCGCCTCGAAGACGCCCAGCGAGACGGCCGCGAACATGGTCTTCGAGCGGCGGAAGGCGTCGATCAATTCCAGTATGGGCGCCGCATCGGGGGCTCGATCGGGAACGCTCATCGGGAACCTCGAAAGTGGTCGTAGCCCAGCGCCGGCAGCGGCTGGCCGGACAGATACACCGCGCCGGGCTGGCCCCGGCGCATGACGCCGATGCGAGTCAACGGAATGGTTTCAAAGCGCGCGGGCACCGTAATGCGCGGCCCGGCGGTGAAGAGCAGTTCGTAATCTTCGCCGCCGTGAAGAGCCTGCCCTGGACTGGCGCCTGGAAATCGGGGCGGTGGCTCGATGGCCGCCTCCAGGCCGGAAGCTAGAGCCATGCGGTGCAAGTCCAAGGAAATCCCGTCGCTCAAATCCATGGCCGCGGATGCGCCGATGCGCTCCCGCAGAAAGACGCCCAGTGCCAGCCTGGGCTGCGGGCGCAGATGGCGGGCCCACGCTTTGCCCGTTCCGGTCTCGAGACCCAGAGCGGACCCACCCAGCCGCCCGGAGACGTAGATCGCATGCCCGGCGCGGGCGCCATCGCGCCGCAGCGCGGTGCCTCGCGGGACGGCGCCACAGACCACGATATCGCACGCCGTTTGGGCCGCGCGCGCCAGATCGCCGCCCACCAGCGGCGCGCCCGTCGCGCGCGCCAGGCGGAACAATCCGTCATAGAAGCGATCGATCCAGCGCCGGTCCGCGCCCGCCCCGGCGGCGAGCGAAAGCAGGCAAAAACGCGGCACGCCTCCCATCGCGGCGATATCGCTCAAACCGCGCGCCAGCGCTTTGTGGCCCAGCGCCTCGGGAGGATGCGTCTGGCGGCGAAAGTGCACGTCTTCCAGCAGCAGATCGGTGGTGAAAAGGAGGTCTTCGCGCGCGCCCCGCGGGCGGTAAATCGCGCAATCGTCGCCGATGCCCAGCGCCAGGCCGCGTCCCACCGGCAAGTGCGCCCGGCGCCGGATGGCTTCCAGGATTTCTGCCTCGTCGCCGGTCGGGAGCCTACCCCCCCAATCGCGCATCTGGTTCCTCCGCAAGATTTTATACCACATTGGACAATTCTGTGTGACAATTCTGTGACATGTGACAATTCTGTGACTTGACTTCAGCAGGCCGAGCGCTCTAAACTCTATGAATCCGTTCAATTGGGGAAATCAAAAGGAGAAAGAACTCAATGGGTGTAATGATGCGGTCTGTGGCGATGGCGGCAGCACTGATGTGTGGCTTTGCCTGCTCGGAAGAGCTGGTTGCATCGTGCTCGGCCCCGGTAATCGCTTATCAAGCCTCGGGGACGTTTGGGGCCAATGTCGTCAGCGGGGCCGACAAGCTCGGGCTGGCAGGCGAGCCGTTCCACATCACTTTGGTCGCTTGCGAGTCCCTAAAGCCGACACAAACGGGCCCGGGCTACGCCGCCTACACTTCCATTCAGTTGACCGGCACAGTTAAATCTTCCAAAGTCGTGGCGCCGTACACCATACCACCCACCCCCATGACTCTCATCTTGGCGCTGCCGGCTACCGGCCCGGACTCGGTCCAGGTGGAGGGTCCGTTAACAGTATTCGGCAATGCGATTAACCTCCACGCTAGCATCGCGCTGCCGGCAGGCTCCCTGACCTCCACAAGGATCGCGGCTTTTCCGACTGTCTCGATCGTCACAGCGAATTCGGGCTTCGCCTATTCACAAGGTAGTGTGGCCACCGAGTTGGCGGTCATTGGAACCGCGGCTGGCACGGTCACCCCGGGAGCTGGCCCCCAAGCTGACGCGCTTTTGCATGCCGATGCCATCGAGGCGATCACGGCACATGCAGACGGGACGCAATCCGTGCGGCCGCTGCGTGGGGCGCCGGTCGATCTATTAGCGTCGTCGGACAAGGTCATGCTGCAGTTTTACGCGTCCGGCGTGCGCGACGCGTCCGAGGTTCACGTGCGGATTGCGGGACAAGACGTGCCGGTGCTATATTCCGGGGCGTCCGGCCACTTTCCAGGATTGGACGAGGTCATCGTGGAGCTTCCGCGCAGCCTGGCCGGGATAGGCCGGGTGGACGTGGTGCTGACGGCGGATGGCCAGACGGCCAGCCCCGTGCAGATCCACATTCAATGAAATGTGGAGCGCCCCCCGGGTGTCATACATGCAAGGCAAGCTTTTCGCGCCAGCGATAGCGGACGTAAAACCGCCGGTGCTCGACTACCTGAAAGCATTTGACTCGCGGGATGTGGAACGCTGCCTGTCCTTTTGTAACGAGGACACCACCTTTCACTTCCTATGGCGCTCGTTCCGCGGCCTGAAAGGAATCGCGAACTGGCACCGGGATCGTTTCGCCGCCGATCTACGGGTCACCCGCGTGGATGAAATCTCCGTGGAAGGGAACACGGTCGACGTCGATGTCGTCGTAACGTCGAACAAGCTCAAAGCGCGTAAAGTGAACCAGGTGGGTGCGCGCATCACGCTGCGTCTGGAACGGGGGGCATTGAAGGATGTCAAATTCGCCCTTCGCAAACCGGACAGATCGGGCACCACGGAATCGACCGGCCCATCTCTTTATCGCTCCTATGTAGGACCCCCCGAAAACTACGACGTGGCCGCCGCCATGCAGTTCAACCTATTGACCTTTCTCGGATTGCGGGACGACCACTATCTGTTGGATGTGGGTTGCGGCTCGTTGCGCGCCGGTCGGCTTTTCATCCCCTATCTGCGGCCCGGGCGTTACTTCGGAGTGGAACCCGAACAGTGGTTGATTGAAGAGGGCATTCAAAACGAAGTCGGCCGGGACCTGATCCGTATCAAGCAGCCCAGGTTCAGTAACGATCCGGACTTCACGCTGACCGCTTTCGGCCAGCAGTTCGATTTCATCCTGGCCCATTCGGTCTTTTCGCATTCCTCGCAAACCCAGATGAGGCGGTGTCTGTCGGAAGCCAAAAAGGCGATGCAACCGTCCGCGATGTTGGCCGCCACTTACTTCAAAGCGGATGCGAACTATATGGACGAGGAATGGATCCACGCGGGCCGTTCCAGCTTCCGGCCCGATTTGATGGATCGCCTGGCCGCGGAGCAGGGCTTGGTGTGCAAGCATCTGGACTGGCCTCATCCACACGGCCAAAGCTGGGTGGTATTTGCGACCAGCAGCGGGGCCAGCGCCGTGCCGGATTTGACCGGCATCGGCAAGTACATTAGCTATGCGGACATGGCGCCCTGGGACACCATGACGGCTGGCGCTTAGATTAGTCGCGGCCTAGCCGCAACTTACGCGATCAGCTTTTCCACCGCATCGCAGAACGTCTCGATCTCGGGCACGGTGGTATAGACGTTGGGCGTGATACGCAGGCCTTTGAACTGCGGGTGAACGATGCCAACGGTGAGGATGCGGTACTTCTCCCACAGTTGGTCCGCCAAGGGGCCCGGCTCTTTGCCTTCCACCGAAAGCAGCCCAATGCCGCAGCTTAGGCGGGGATCGGAACTGGTGGGCGTGGACACGTGGGGCAGGCGGGTGAGGCGATCGGTCCAGAGGCCGCGCAGGTAGCGCAGGCGGGCCGCTTTGCGCTCCACGCCGATCGCCGTGTGAAACTCCAGCGCGTCGGAGATGGCGTTGTGGTTGGCCGCCGGATGCGTGCCGATTTCCTCGAACTTGCGAATATTGTCCGTCATCTCTACTGGCGCGGCCATCAGCGGCCACACTTTGCCGATCTTGGATTTGCGCACGTAGAGGAAGCCGGTGCCATGCGGCGCCAGCAGCCACTTGTGCAGGCTGACTCCGTAGTAATCGCAATCCAGATCCGCGTGCTTGAAGGGGAACTGCGCGTAGGCGTGGGCGCCATCCACAATGGCTTCGATGCCGCGGCTGCGCGCCAGTTGGCAGATGCGCTGCACCGGGAAGATCTGGCCGGTGAGATTGGTGATGTGGCAGAAATGAATGACGCGCGTGCGCGGCGTGATGGCCCGCTCGAAGCGTTCGGCGAGATCGTCGAGCGAAGGCGGCGGCGTGGGGAAGGAAATCGTCTTCAGTACGATGCCGTCGCGGCGCTCGCGCTGCTTCCAGGTGGTGATCATGCGCGGATAGTCCTGATCCGTAGTGAGCACTTCGTCGCCGGCTTTCAGATCGAGGCCCTGTTGGACGTTTTCCAAGGACTCCGAGGCGTTGCGGGTGATGGCCATCTCTTCCGGATCGCAGCCGAAATCGGCGGCCAGCTTTTGGCGCACGTTCTCCACCTCGGGCTCCAGCACCGCCCACATGGTGCGCGCCGGAGCGATGTTGCTGAACTCCAGAGAGCGGCGCATGGACTCCTGGACCACGCGCGGCGACGGGCTGACGCCGCCGTTGTTCAGGTTGATGATGTTGCGGTCCAGGGTGAAGGCGGATTGAATCTCGCGCCAGAAATCCTCGTCGCGCGCCAGATCCTCCGCGGCGCGATTGTTGCCCACCGTAGCGGCGAGCACGCGATGGCTGGCATCGGGACGGAGCAGGGCGAGTGCGCCCGCAGTCCTCAGGAAATGGCGGCGCTCCATGGAACCTCCCTTTACGCGGCCGGCTGGCCGTGTTGCTTATTGTAACGGAAAAAGACGCAGCGGATTCGTCGGGCGAAGCGGGGCCGAGGGCCCCGCGCAGGCTGGGAGCCTGCCCCACCCCTACAGCACCGGACCGATCCGCCACGGGACGAATTCGTGGTGGCCCAGCCGTTCCGCGCAGGTCTTCTCGCCGGAAGCCACCCGCAATAGCATGTCGAAGATTTCGCGGCCGACGTCCTGGACGCTCTTGTCTCCATCGGCGATGGCGCCTGCGTTGATGTCCATATTGTCCTGCATGCGCCGGTAGGTGACGGTGTTGCTGGCGATCTTGAGCACGGGCACGGAAGGGAAGCCGATCGCGCTGCCGCGTCCGGTGGTGAAGGCGATCAGGTTGCAACCGCCCGCCGCGAGGCCGGTGAGCGAGACCGGATCGTAGCCCGGAGTGTTCATGAAGACGAAGCCGGGAGTGCGGACCGGCTCGGCGTAGTCCACCGCGTCGGTCAGCGGCGAGGTGCCCGCCTTGGCCACTGCGCCCAGGGATTTTTCAAGGATGTTGGTCAATCCGCCCTCTTTATTGCCGGGCGAGGGATTGTCGTTGAAGCTGCCTGCGAAGCGGATCAGGTATTGTTTGTAGCCTTGGACGAAGCTCAGCAGTTTCTCGGCAACTTGCCGGTTACGGGCGCGGCGCACCAGCAGGTGCTCGGCGCCGAAGATTTCGGTGGTTTCCGCCAGCACCACGCTGGCTCCGATTTCCGACAGCATATCCGAACAGACACCCAGCGCCGGGTTCGCCGTAATGCCGGAAAAGGAATCCGAGCCGCCGCAATTCAACCCCAGCACGATGCGGGATGCCGGCGCTTCCACGCGCTGCTCGGCGGCGCAATGCTCCATCAGGCGGGCAATCTCGGCGCGCGCCGCCGCCACTGCGCCGCGCGTGCCGCCGCTCGATTGCAGGGTCATCCCAACCAGGCGGCTGGCGCGGGGAGCGTTGGGACCGAGATAGTGCTCGATCTGGTTGACCTCGCAGCCCAGGCCCAGGATCACCGCGGCCGAAACGTTGGGGTGCGCCAATACTCCGGCCAGTGTGCGGCGAAGCTGTTCGGTGTCCGGGCCGATGGTGTGGCCGCAACCCTCGCCGTGCGGGAAGGCCACCACGCCATCCACGTTGGCGGGCAACGATGCGCCATCGAAGCTGTGCGCGATCAGCTCGGCGGTGTGCGCCGCGCAGTTGCTGGCCGCCACTACGGCGATATAGTTGCGCGTACCCACGGACCCGTCCTCGCGCGGATAGCCCAGAAAAGTGGGCGCGGCGCGGCGCGCTGGCAGCGCAGTTTCGCCGGTTGGGAATTCGTAGTCAAAGTGCAGCTCTTCGAAAGCCAGGTTGTGCGTGTGCACGTGATGGCCGGGGTGGATATCGTCCTTGGCGCGGCCGATGACTTGGCCATAGCGCCGCACCACTTCGCCCCGCGGAATCACGGCCAGCGCGATCTTGTGGCCGGCCGGGATCGATTCGCGCGCGACGAGCGTCTGGCCATCCACCTTCAACTCGGTCCCGGCGGAGACCGGCACGCGGGCGATAGCCACATTGTCGGCGGCATGCAAATGGATGACGGAGTTCTCCGCCGTCGGCAGCTTGGCGATTTCGAGCAGCATTTCTTGCGGCATGGTTACCTCATGAGCAGCGTTTCGGGTGCGTCTTCGCCCAAGTGGACGTGCAGCTTCCCGCCCAAGGGATGAATCCAGATGCCGCCGCCCTGGTGCGGGACGGGTATATCGGCGGGACCGTCAACCAGCACGAAGTCCGGCGTTTCGACGCCCTCCAGCAGCTTGCCGATATGCACGTGGACGTGGCATTGCGTGCGCCGGATATCGGCGTTGGCGGCCAGTCCCCACTGGTCGCCCCAAGTCTCATTGGCTTTTCCGATGGCGGCGGTCCACAAAGCCAGACGTTGCGCGGGAGTCATATCGGCGAGGACGTGAGCATGCGCGCGCGGCAGCGCCAGCCAGCGATGCGGCTTGTTCGGATTAATGTCTTGCAAGAAAAAAATCTGCGTGGCCGGCGGCTGCTTTTCGGCTTCGCGGCACAATCCGCATTCGCGCTTGGCCATGCTTTCGGCGCTGGCGAGGTCGCAGGTGCAATTGCGCACGTCGCCGAGCGCGATGGCGGAGAGGAGCAACAGCGCGGGAAGGTATCGCACTGTATTCCATTATATGAACTGTGCGGTCGTGGCGCAGACCCGCAATGCGTGCGCGGCGCGCCGATTTGGCCAAGCCAGGTAAGCGGCCCATCAGCATGGCCAAGCAACGTCCATGGCCAAGCAACGTCCTTGACTGGTAAGCGCCAGAACCGCTATGCTTTCGTCAGTAAGAATCCACCGCAAAGGCCAGATGACATTGCCTCGCCGCCTCCGCTCCGCGATCGGCATAGCCGAAGGCGACTTGGTCGAGGCATCTGTGCGTCGCGGCAAGATCGTGCTCACACCCAAGCTGGTAATTGACCGTTCCGAGTTTGGCAACGCCGATGATGAATACACCCCGGAACAGCGCCGCATCATTGATGCCCGGCTGGCAAAATCCGACGAAGACATCAGGCACGGCCGCGTCTTCGGCCCGTTCAATACTGCGGAAGAGATGGCCGCCTCCATTGAGGCCAATATCAAGAAGTTGCGGGCGGCAAAAAAAAATTGAAACCAGGCGGCTTTTCTCGTTGCGAACCTCAACCACCCTTCGCTGCATGCCAAGAAATACAGCGAGGCCGAGGACAAGTGGCAGGCGCGGGTTACTTAAGCGGCTCGCCCACAGCGGCTTTCGCCGCGGCCGGCAACTTATCCGCATTGGCCAGCATCAGGCTGACCTGCCAAAGTTGCGTGTCGCTCAGCGACCCCTTAAAGCCCGGCATGCCTGTCAGGCGAATGCCGTTGGCGGCTTTCCAGTAGGTCTCACCGGGCGGGTCGTCGGTCACGCCATGGCCGGTGAAGAGCTGCGGCGGATGCGGGAACATGCCCTTGGCGATGCCGGTTTCAGGCTGGCCGCTCAGCCCATGGCAAACGGAGCACTGCTCGCGATAGATCCGCGCGCCCGCCAGCAGGTTCGGTTCGTCCGCCGGAATCGGCGCTTGGGACGGCGCCTCTTTCGAGATGCGCGCATGCAGCGCCATCCCCGCCACAAGCTGCTCAAACGGCATGGGAGGAGCGGACGTCGCCACCGGCGCCAGGCCTAGGCCAAAATACGCAAGCGCGCCCAACAACATAAACACCAGACAAATCACGAAGCCGAGCAATAGTTTTTTCATCAGGCGATCCCCATTTTTTTCTGCATCTGCTCCAGGGTGACTCCCTTGGTTTCGGGAAACCAGAACAGCACCACGAAGAATTGTACCGCCATCATGACGGCAAAGAATGCAAACGGAGTGGCCCCGGAACGGGCCGCTACCAGCGGAAACGTTCCGGCGATCGCCGCATTCATCAGCCAATGCGTGAAGCTGCCGAGGCTCTGGCCCTTGGCTCGCACGCGGTTGGGGAAGACTTCGCTGAGATAGACCCAAATCACGGCGCCCTGCGAAAAGGCGAAAGAGGCGATGAAGCCCACCAGCAGCCAGACCAGCAACTCCTGATGAGTGTGCATGGCGAGAATAGCAGTCACCCCCGCGAGCGAGATCGCCAGCCCCACCGATCCGACCAGCAGCAGAGTCTTGCGCCCAATGCGATCGATGACCGACATGGCGATCATGGTAAACAGCAGGTTGGTCGCGCCGATGGCCACGGCCTGCAGGTCGCTCGAAACCTTGCTGAAACCCGCCTGCGCGAAGATGTCGTTCAGGTAATACAGAATCGCGTTGATGCCCGAGAGTTGGTTGAACATGCCAATGGCCACTGCCAGGAAGATCGGCACGCGATACTTATGCTGGAACAGCGGCTCGTCGCCGTGGCCGTGTTCGGCATCGATCGACGTGACGATGTCCTGCAGTTCCTCTTCGAAGTTTGGCTCGCCGGTGAGCCGGAGCACTTCCCGCGCCTCGGGAACGCGCCGCTGCTTCACCAGCCAGCGGGGGCTGCGTGGAATGCCGAAGAGCATGAGCATGAAAAACGCCGCTGGGATACCGGAAACACCCAGCTTCCAGCGCCATTCCGCAGCGCCAAATCCGGCGAGGCCGATGACGTAGTTGGAAAAATAAGCCAACAGGATGCCGAAGACCACGTCGAACTGGAACAAGCCCACCAGGCGGCCGCGCCACTTCGCCGGGGCGATCTCGGCAATGTACATGGGGCCGAGCACGGAGGAGCCTCCGATGCCCAGGCCGCCGACAAACCGGAAGAAGATCAGCGAATACCAGTCCCAGGCGAACGCGCAACCGAGTGCCGAGATGAGGTACAAGACGGCCATGACGCGCAAACTGTCGCGGCGGCCCCAGCGGTCGCCCGGGATGCCCGCGAACATGGCGCCCAGAATCGTGCCCCACAGGGCGGCGGCGACCGTTACCCCCAAAGAGCCGGGCGTGAGGCGATACGTTTCGGTCAGCGCGCGCGTGGTGCCCGCGATGACCGCAGTATCGAATCCGAAAAGCAGGCCGCCCAAGGCAGCCACGATGGTGCTCTTGACCAGATAGCCGTTCAGTGTCATGGCAAGGCCCGACTGTATCACAGATTGCCGGCAAGCAACACCGCTCCGCTCAGTTCGCCAGCTTGATGGCAGCCAGCTTCAACACCACGGCGATGTCCGCGGGCCCATTCACTTGGATGCGGACTCCGGTTCCCTCGGCATAACGCCGGGCGCTGTCGATAATCTGAATCACCCGCTGTGGCAGTCCGCTCCCGCGCGCTGCTTCGACTGCCTTGCCGCCGAGAGCGAACGACGCGCGGAAACAGCCCCGGCACGGCGAGAGATACAAGATGGCGCGCTTGCCGCGCTTCAGCCGCAGCGACCATCCGGCCTTGGGCGAATAGGAGTTCCACTCCTGAGTGACGATATTGTGCCGCTCAGCCAGGTCGGCAAGCAGCCGATCCCAGAGCGCTTTGGCCGAACGGCCCAGCTCCGCCGCCAGATCGTCGTCTGTTGGCATCTCGGGTTTACCGATGAAGGCGTTTGAGAGGGTAGGGGATGCGTGTGTCATGACTTCCACTGGTGTGCCGGATACAGTAAATATCGTAAGTCCGAACCCCGATGGGCGTGCGGCGAACTCACACAGCGGCTCCCACCCTTGCAACGATTCCGCGTAACGATTCCGCCGGATGTTTCCAAACCAGTAAAGGGGAACAAATGGCTACCCCGAGAATTCCCTCATTTCGTTCGAGCCCGTCACATAGCGTGCTCTTCACCGAACTGGGCCCGCTTGCCGAACTTCCCGGCACGTGGTCCGGCCCACGGATTCAACCTCATCGCGCGTCCCGAACACCAGGGAGGCAACGATATCTTCCTTGAGCTCAATCTCACCGAAGAGAGCCTGGTGTTCGACTCGATTGGCGCTCCCATTCCCAACCGGGGAACCAGCCAGGACGATATCCAACTGTTCGGCATCCATTACCTGCAGAAGATCAACGATGCCACCACGAGCGGCGCGCTCCACATCGAGCCCGGCATGTGGGTCAACGTGCCGGTGACCACGGCTCCTCCGGAAACGGCCAGCGTGGCCCGCATGGCTTCGATTCCACACGGAAACTCCTTATTGGCCGAAGGCCAGTCCTTCACGGTTGCCGGTCCTCCGGTCTTTTCGCCGGTCAACACCGTGCCCTTCCCCGTCGGCGGGAATACTCCGCCGCCGGGAGCCGTGAATGCTTTTCCCGAGTACAATCTCGGTACCGCCAACCCGTTCCGGACCAGCACGCTGCCCGCCGCCATCACGTAGGCAACGATCACGGACCCAACACGATCTCCGACGGCGGCGGCGGTGTCGAGAACATTCCCTTCCTGACGACCAATGCAAACGCGGCCACGGTCCTCGCCACGTTCTGGATCGAGAAGGTGAAGCATCCCAGCGGGTTCGGGCACTTCCTGCAGCTTCAGTACGTGCAGACAGTGCTGTTGAACTTCCTGGGATTGAGCTGGCCGCACGTTTCGGTGGCAACCCTGGTGAAGCATTAGTTTCGAGAACCGGCAAAACGTCACAGAATATTGACGGCCCGCGCCGCCACCAACACCAGCGTGCTGAGCGATACGGTGGACTGCACCATCATCATGCCCTTCGCCCATCGCGACAGCACCGGAACATCCGTGGGAGAAAACGCGGTGCTGGTATTGAACGCCAGGAACAGGTAGTCCACAAAGCCCGGCATCCAGTCGCGTTCGCCCAGCGACATCTGCGGGAACAGGAAGGCGCCATCGGTGTGTTCGCCGCGCAGATCGCGCTGGTTGGGACCACCGGCATCCAGCCGCCAGTACCACGAGGCGAACACCAGGATGTTCGAAATCCACAACGCGCCCGCCGAGCGCAGCAGGTCGCGCGGCTTTTCGGTGTGATCCAGCAGGGCGGCGATGAGCAGCACGAGCGCGCCAATCATGGCGGCCGTGATCAGGCCCAAGGCCGTGTATCCCACTATTTGATTGAGCCTAAGTTTTCGCTGCCGGTGTAATACCATGCCCACCATGGAAAGGGGCGCCACCAGCGCCAGCGCCAGCCACCCCGGTCCGGGACTGAGGGCCTCCGGCAAGGCCCAGTACAGCCCTCCCACCGACAACACGGCCATGATGGCAGGCCAGCGTGGTTCTGCGCGCGGGGCGGGCGTTTCGGACATATACATATTGTGGCGCAGGTTTCGTTCATTCGCCGGGAATCGACCACGCCCTCGCCGCACTGGAACACGTCACGTTGTACGGGTGCAGGCGCTCCGTCAGCCGGTCATAGGGCACGCCATCGCCCGCGTGATAGATCGGGTAAGGCCCGAAGCGCAGCGAGGTGGCGACCACGCGCCGATACGCGATTCCCAGCGCATGTGCGTGCGCCGCCGCGCTCCTGGGCATCACCACCTTGGTGCGGCGCGATGCGGCCAGGATCGCAGGCACCGTGCCCGGATGCAGGTGGCCCGCTTGCATAGCACCAGCCCCGCATGGGTGACATCCGCGCCGGCGAACGGCGGCGCCACCAGACGGTCCGCTCGTGCGCGGGAAAGCAGCGGCTCCACGTAGACGATGGCGTGGCGATACCTGGCGCGGCGTCGGGCAGGGCGCGTCCGCGATCTCGCCGAGCGGTTCCCGCCCACCATTCATTCACCGGTTGTGCGCGATTGTGC
>PMVV01000112.1 GCA_003166475.1 Bryobacterales bacterium
TTGCGGGTCGATGCGCTTGACCAAGTCGCCGTCGTGAGTGCCGCAGGTGCTGTCTGTGTCGAAGGTGTAGGTGTAGGCGGACCCGTTGGTTTCCGGGTTTTTTTCGGAGGTCATGCGAGCCAGGCCGTCGTAGGCGTAGGTTCGAGTTTGCAGCGTGCCATTGGGCTGCGCGTTTTGGTTGACGGTGAGCAGGTCGTTGAGCGCGTCGTAGGAGTACTTGGTCCAGTAGCCGGTCGGCTGGACACTCTGGCCGCAGGTTCCCGAGCCGGTGCCCGAGGTAACCTCGCAAACGGAGGTCAGCCGGCCCAGGCCGTCATATTCGTACTGCCGCGAGACGTTCGGGCTGCCGCTCACCGTTACCAGCACATCGAATCCGATGGGAGAAGAACCGGGCGCTTGGGTATAGTTGTAGGTGGTGGTGCCGCCGCGGCACCATTGGTTGGCGAGGCAGGACGTGCCCCCAATTGGGGCGGGCCCGCCGGGCTGAAGATCTCCGTAGGGCCGCTCCTAGCTCGGAATGCGCTAGCGTTGAACACTGGCTTTCGGGGCGCTGGGTTGGAGAAGCCTCGGCCGGCTTGGATCGGACCACACGCTGCAGTCCTTAATGTCCTTGATCTCCGGCGCATAGCTGCCGTCTGCGCCTCGGATAACGGCGACTGAGCCGGTGAGGCTAACGTACATCCGGTCGAGTTTCTCCCGGTCCCTCAGCATCTGTTGGTTTGCGACAACGAGCACATCGTCTCCGAGCTCATTTTCGCCATCCTCTTTACTCGGACACAGAAGGGTTACACCGATATCATGATGTCCACCCAACATCAGGAGGAAGCCTCTCACGGTTACCTGCTTGCCCTCGTATTTTTGGGGAGAGGCAAGCAGCCCGACTATACCGACCGGTGCGGTGCGGGGGGAATCCTGGGCCGCTCCGATATCCCCCGCGAGCAGCGAACAAGCGACGGTGATGGCAACGAGATATCTCATTTGAACCTCCGGGGCTATGGGCAGCCGGGAACTGGTACTTGGCTGATGCCTGGCCCTGGGAATACGGCAGGCCCCGCTAAGACGCAACCATTTGGATATTGACCAGCCTGCGCCGGAACATACATCTCAACGCGTCCAAAGGGTGTTCCCAGGTATGTTGGAAATCCCAAATTCAAAGGCCCGTTCGCAGTCCCGATATCGACGTCGGAGAACTGCTCACTCAAGTAGTTGATGTCAAAGGCGCCATGCGTGTGGTAGAAGCCAGCGAAGTCCGTGTCGCCTGGGATGTCGGCGAAGTTCAACTGGGCATTGGCAGCGCCTTGCGCAGTGCCGAGAGTGAAGGAGTACTGTCCGTTGTCCGTTTGATAGATATTACCCGCGTACTCCCTGTTGTAATAAATGGATAGGCCGTTGGTACAGCTTACCGCAGCAACCCCGGCCTGTTGCTGTGTGGCGAATGAACCAGTGGTCAAACAATAATAGAATCCAGCGGCGTTGGCGTCGGCCGTATATTGCATGTAGACGCCGTTGCTGAACCCGGCACAGAAATTGCTCGGGCACGGCGCAATTGCATTGCTTCCCAGCCCACCGAGGTTCGCGCAGCCGGTTTGAACACCGTCGATCGAGCAACCCCCTGCTCCGCCGCCGTAGTAGCCTCCTCCCTTCGGCCCGGAGCAGTTGCCAAACCAGACGCAGTCATAGTAAAGGAGCCCCTTGGGATCAATGCTATTCAGCGGACCGTTGCCTGCATAGGCATAGCGGTTCCAGGTCTGCGGGTTGGTTGGGTTTGCGGCCGCCAAGGCCGCTCGGTCCGGGGAGATCCAGCGCCCCTGCGTCGAGTGCTGCTCCCGGTACGCGAAGTCGTAAATTAGCCCGGTTGATCCGGGCGTCAGGTCCTGATTTTGGCCGGTGAAATTGCGGTCGGTCGTGCCGGTCTCCGCGTAGTTCTCGCCGAACGGCGCATAGGCTCCGTCGTAGTAAAGCGTGCGGCTGGTGGTGGAAGCCACCCGCGAACTGCCCAACCAATCCGGATGGCGGTAATAAGACAGGCCGCTCGAATTGTAGACTGCTGTCGCTCCGGCGGAGAGCGGCGCGAATACCTTGGTCACGGTCTGCCCGCTCATCAGGGCCATCTTGTTCCCCGCCGGCCCGTACACGATTTCGGTGTAGGCGCTGCCGTTGTATTGCTCCACCCTGCGGTTGAGCGCATCGTAGGTCTCCGCGTTGCTGTTCAACGTGGCCAGATTCCCCTCGCCGTCCCAGGTGTAGTTGTAGAAGCCGTCGTAGGTCAGATTGCCGTTGCTGTCGTAGGTGGGCGTGACGGACCCGATAAGCGTGTACCGGTTCGTGGTGAGGCTGTAGTTAGGCATAAACGACTGGGAGCCGGACTTCTTGATGTTGCCGAAGGCATCATAGGTGAAACTCTGGCTCCAGACTGAGCCGCAGCCCGCCGAGGTCAGCCGCGACAGGTTGTCGTAGCCGTATGTGCAACTCTGCGTATCGGCCGAGTTGAGCCCGTCGCTGATGGCAAGGGTGCCCAGGGTCCAGTTGGCGTTCCAGGTCGGCGTGCCTGTCATTGCCGAGCTACCCACATTGGCCTTGTATTGGGTCATGCGTCCGGTCTTAGCATCGTACTGGAAGGCGTCGGAGTCCGCCGAACCGAAGGTAACTCCTGTGGCCTCGCTGAAGCCATTATACGACGTGGCGGTGACGGGATTCTGGCCAGCGGACGCTGACACGGTGTTGACCCGGCCCTC
>PMVV01000281.1 GCA_003166475.1 Bryobacterales bacterium
GCAGGCCATCGTTTTTTGTGGCCTGCCGGGTTCGAGCACGGTGCGCAGACGACAGACAACGATCGTCTGCGCCACGCCGGGCAAGCGGGTGGATGCTACAGTAGCAAGTAACCGCGATGACCCGCTGTATATCCTGCGCTTCTGAGATTCCCGATACCAGCCGGTTCTGTCTGGCGTGCGGCAAGCCGGTAGCGGATAACTCCGAAACGGCGGTCATGGCTGTGGCGTCCACACCGGTCTCAGGTGCGGGACAATCGCGCGCCGCGGCCGTTCCCGCGCGCGTCTCGGCGAGCGAGGGACGCTTCGCCGCCGGCGTGCTGGTGACCGGGCGCTACCAGATTATCGGACTGCTCGGCAAGGGCGGCATGGGCGAGGTCTATCGCGCCAACGACCTCACTCTCGATCAGCCCGTGGCCCTCAAGTTTCTGCCCGAATCCATGGCGCGGGACGCCGCCATGCTGGCCCGCTTTCATAATGAAGTGCGTGTAGCGCGCCAGGTCTCGCACCCCAATGTCTGCCGCGTATACGATCTCGGTGAAGTCGACGGCCGGCCCTACCTTTCGATGGAGTACATCGACGGCGAAGACCTCGGCTCGCTGCTGCGCCGCATCGGCCGTCTGCCCGCCGACAAGGCGCTCGAGTTCGCGCGCCGCATCTGCGCGGGTCTGGCCGCCGCGCACGACAAAGGCGTGCTGCATCGCGACCTGAAGCCGTCCAACATTATGGTTGACAGCCAAGGCCGGGTGTTCATCACCGACTTCGGCTTGGCGGCGGTCACCGGCGAACTGCGCGAAGCCCAGGCGCGCGAGGGCACGCCGGCTTACATGGCGCCGGAGCAACTGGCCGGCAGCGAGGTGACCGCGCGCAGCGATATTTATGCGCTGGGCCTCGTGCTTTACGAGATGTTCGCAGGCAAGCGCCCATTCGAAGCGGGCACACTCGCCGAGATGGTCCGCCTGCAGCAACAGTCGACGCCCGCCAGCCTAACGACCCTAGTGAAGGACGTGGACCCCGCGGTGGAGCGCGTGATCCAACGCTGCCTGGCTGCGGACCCGCGGAATCGGCCGGCCACCGCGCTGGCCGTGGCTGCGGCGCTTCCGGGCGGCGATCCTTTGGCGGCGGCGCTGGCCGCGGGCGAAACTCCCTCCCCGGATCTGGTGGCCGCGGCGGGCCAACAGGTGGGCATCCGGCCGTTGCTGGGTTTGGCTTGCCTGGTGGCGACAATTGCCGGCCTGGTCGGGGTCATGCTCATTGGGCCGCGCGTGCAACTGATCGGCAGGGTGGCCATGGAACATCCACCGGACGTGCTGGTGGAGAAGAGCCGCGACTTGACCCGCGCGCTGGGATATACGGCGAAGCCAGCAGGAGTGGCGCACGGGTTTGCCTACGACAACGATTACCTGCAGTACGTCGACCGCACCGATAAGTCTCCCAGCCGCTGGGAACACCGGCTGGGCAACATGCAACCGCCGCCGATTGCATTTTGGTATCGCGAAAGCCCGCGCCCGCTGGAGCCTGAGGCATTCGGCGGCGGCACGGTGGATCCCGGCGATCCGCCGCCCATAATCTCAGGGATGGTCTCGGTAACTCTGGATCCGCAAGGCCGGCTCATCGAATTCGACGCCGTGCCGCCACAGGTCGACAATGCATCCGGCGCGGTCTCGCCGCCCGACTGGAAGCGCTTGTTCGACGCGGCGGGACTGGACATCTCGCGCTTCTTCCCGGCCACGCCGCAGTGGACGCCGTTGGGCATCTGCGACGCACGCGCCGCGTGGACCGGAGTTTTGTCCAGTGGGCCGTCCAGCCCCGTGCGCGTGGAGGCCGCGGCATGGCGCGGGAAGCCGACCTATTTCCAGATCGTCGGCGATTGGACCCGTCCGAAACGCATGCAGACCTTTATGTCCGACGCGAATATGAAGGCCCTTGCAATTACAGTCCTGGCGATCGGCGGGTTGCTGATGTTGGCGGCCGCGCTATTGGCCCGCTATAACACCCGGCGTGACCGCGGCGACCGGCGCGGCGCATTGCGATTGGCGGGCTTCACGGCCTGTGTATCCATGTTGCTCTGGGTTTTCGGCGGCTCTCACGTGGCCAGCTTTGGAGAACTGGGGCTCTTCCTAGGCGCGCTGAGTTTTGCGCTTCTGCTGGCGGCCGGCGTGTGGATTCTCTATATGGCCGTCGAGCCCATCGCACGGCGCAGATGGCCGCACAGTATGATCGGTTGGAGCCGGCTGCTGGCGGGAGGCCTCCGCGACCCACTGGTTGGCCGTGACGTGCTCGTGGGGTTGACTTTCGGAACGGGCGCGGCGCTGGTGGCTAAGGTGCACGAACTCGTCCTGTTGCGCTTTGGTTCCATGCCCAACGTCACGGTGCACCCTCTGTCGCTGCTGGGTGTTAGCGGAACAGTGGCGGCTTTCCTGTCGCTGATTCCGAACAGCGTCCTTCTGGCGCTGGTCTGGTTCGTGCTGCTTTTCGTTCTGCGCGCGGTGCTGCGACGAGACTGGCTGGCGGCGGCGGCCTTCGTGACGATTTATATGGCTTTGAACTGGCTGGCAACCCCGGCGGCGCCGGCGCTGGCCGCCGTCTTCGGAGCGGTCCAAACCGCTCTACTGGTCTTCATGATGCTTCGTTTCGGCCTGCTGGCGCTGATCGCATCGTCTTTCGTCCTGGAGTTACTGATGCTGTTTCCGATCACCGCGGATTTTTCGCTTTGGTACGGCGGCGCCTCGTTGTTTGCGCTGCTCAGCGTGGCCGTCATGGCGGCTCTGGCATTCCGCTCATCGCTGGGTGGCACAGGCTTCAGCCTGTCCCTCACAGGCTGAAGCCTGTGCCACCATTTATTTGCACGGCTCGGCTAGCAGTTGGACGCCGGGCACGAACAGCTCGTTGATGAAACCTTCGTCGCTGGATGGGCAACTTCCCGCATCGGCGGAGAGCGCGACATCGATGGGCGCCATGGCTCTTGCGTAACGCGCCCAGGCGCCGGCCTTGCCAATCGCCAGCAACGCGGGAGTTCCTGCATGTTGCGCGTCCAGAAACCGCAGCGCCGTCAGAATGTCCTGCACGCGATTGGCGTCGTCGCTGGCGTTGAAGGTCAGAATGAACTGCTTGCTCAGATCGCGCGGCGCTACGGCTTTGCCGGTCTGAAACGCGTCGATCAGCAGCACCGCTTTTCCGGCGCGGACCAGATCTGCGACGCGCGGGTCGCGGCGGGCGGCGTCCGCTCCTTCCGGATGAATCACCAGCGTGGGTGCGCCAGCGCCCGGCAGCCAGATGCCCGGCACACGATCGCCGCGTCCCGGACGGCCGAGGGCGATCTGCTCACCCACGTGCTCGTCGACTACCTCGCGCGGCCACTCCGCATGGAACACGTCCAGCATGGCTTCGCGCCGCGCGGCCCGATCCAGCGCCGCCATGCGCATTCTGCCCGAGAGCTTCCATTGCTCGAAGAGCTGTGGTTGGGTGAGCGCATTGGCCGGCAGGCTGCGTCCCTGCCAGACGAGCATGTCCCGGAGCGGCTCCGCTTCCACCCCGTGTTCCCAGACAGGCTGTGAGCCATCCGCGCCGAGGAGGTGCCGTGCGAAAAAGCCGTAAACCGCCTCGCGGCTCAGCCGGTTGAAATTATGCTCTGCCTGAAACTGCACCACCGCCAGGTTGTCCGGCTGTTTGTAGAGCGCATAGATGGAGCGGATGGCGGGGTACTCTTCGCGCGGCACATTGCGGGTCCAGTCGCCGGTCGCGGAGACCAGCAGCATGGGACGGGGCGCCATCATGGCGGCGATCTCGACGTTGGACGTGCCGATGCGCAGCCCCGGCGCATTTTCGCACTGGCAGCCGCCCTGCATAATGAACGAGACCATGTTGACCGGCGCGGTGGCGCGCACGCGGCCGTCGACAGCGGCCAGCAGAAGGGTCTGCGTGGCGCCGCCCGATGCGCCCGCCACGGCGATGCGCCGGCTGTCCACTTCGGGCAGCGACTCCACGAAATCCAGCGCGCGGATGGAGTTCCACAATTGCAGGCCCAGCGGGGTGAAGCTCCAGAGTTGATAGGTGGGGCTCGAGAAGCGGTGCTCGGTCTGCAGGGTGTCGTTGTAGCCCACCATATCGTAGGCGAACGCCACGTATCCCTGGCGGGCGAGATTGATTCCCAGAGCCGGGCCGGAATAGCCGTCGGAGTTCTCCAGGCGGCCGTAGGTCCAGTGGCCGTGCGGCGTCAGGACGGCGGGGACCTTGCCGGCGGACTTGAGCGGCCGGTAGAGATTCCCGCCCAGGTAGTAGCCCGGCATGGTTTCGAGCGCGACCTTCTCGATGGAGTAATCGCCCCGCTCGATGCGGCCGGAGATTTCGGGATGGAGGGGCGTTTTTTCGGGAAGCGGGTACAGGCCCGCCGCGACGAGGATCTGCCGCTGCAGGTGCGCTTTGTGCGCTTCCCATTCCGGCAGGGTGGCGTAGGCCGGCATGGTGAAGTGGAAATCGGTGTGGGGGATGACGGTGTTGCGCGCGTCGGTGGCGGGGATTTGGGCTGAGAGGACGGCGGACAAAAGCGCGCCTGCGAGGGCGATTTTCGACTTTGTTTGCATGATTCGATTATCGTGCGGCGGGGGGGGAGGCGCAAAGGAGGCGGCCTGAGAGGCCGCCGCAGGCTGAGAGCCTGCCCCACTCCGTTTCTTGTTGTAACCTAGGTGTATTGCCGGTACGCCTTAACACATGGAAGCCCAGGAGCTTCCATGGCGGCCGGTTCGGGGCCGCATGCTAGTCGATTTCGAGACCATTAAACGCGCACAGGCGGGTGACGCCCCCGCGTTCAACGAGATCGTGCTGGCATACCGGAAACGAACTTTGGGGACCATTGCACGCCTGATCTCCAGGCCGGAAGATGTGGAAGATGTGGGGCAGGAGGTGTTCCTGCGGTTGTATTTTTCGCTGGATCAGCTCCGCACGGCCGAGGTCTTTGAACCGTGGTTGTACCGGCTGACCGTGAATGCGGCTTATGATTATCTGCGGAAGCAGCGCCGGCGCATGGAGTCGCGCATGTCGGATCTTTCCGAGCAGCAGGTGATGCTGGCCGACGCCATGGCAGGCGGGAAGGTGGATCATGAGGTCCGGCAGCGAAAACAGATCTCGGAGGCCGTGGACGCCATGTTGAGCGCGGTTTCGGAAGCCGATCGCATTCTGCTGACGCTGAAGGAAGTGGAAGGGCTTTCGTTNNGCCCGGCAGCGGGTCTTGAAGGCGTTCGGAGAGGCCGGTAGGCAACCGAGCGCGAAAGGTACGGCGGAAGCCGAAATTTAGTATGAACTGGACAAACCGAGGCGACGAGAACGCAGAATTGGACGCGTTGTTCCAGGCTTACCGGGCGGCCTGCCCGGATCCCGATGCGTCGGCCAACTTCATGCCTGAGTTGTGGCGGCGAATCGAGGAGCGCCAGCGGTCCGTGTTTTTCATGGGACGCTGGGCGCGCGCCCTGGTAACGGCAGCCGCTGTGCTGTCGCTGGCGATGGCGGGATACTTGTATATCCCGCACGGACGCAGCTCGGTGTTCTCCGTGGAGAGCTATGTGGAGGCGCTGGCCGCCGGGCACGCGCAGGACGCTCCGGACCTGCCCGAATCGGCCGGGGACGAACTCTGATGCGCCGGTCCAATCTTGCCACGCTGTTTTATCTGCTGGTAGTCTTCGCCAGCGGCGCGGTGGTTGGCGGGTTTGCCAATCGGCTCTATATGGTGAGACGGGTGACCCCCAGCGCGACCGTTCGGCTCAGCCGCGCCGAACTCCGCAAACAATACATTCAGGACATGCGCG
>PMVV01000173.1 GCA_003166475.1 Bryobacterales bacterium
GCCAGCACGGATCTGTGCGGGGGATGCCGGGCAACCGGCATCCCTACCGCGACCGGCGGCCTCTCAGGCCGCCTCTTTTAGTTGCGACTATGCTGCTCTGTGGGGCAGGCTCTCAGTCGGCTGACGCCTGCTCCTCCCACCCCCGCAGTTCCTTACGCCGCCGAACAAACCCCAATAGCCGCAACCCGAAGAAACCGCTATCGTTCACACCTCCAGGTACGCCTGATGTTATTCAAAACACGCCTGAACAGCTAACCGTCACGCTCCGCCAATCATAGACGTGGCCGTCGCCCACGCAGTCCAGCGTACGCGCTAGCCAGGCGAAACCGTGTCGAACGAGAATCGGATTACGAAGCGAAGCCAGCTCGGTCCTTTCTTTTCAACCCAAGCTCGGCGCCGGTTAACATTTGCCGCGCCGCCGCGTCCTGAAGGTGGAAGGCAAGTGAGTGCCTCGCCGGTTGTTTCGATCTCCGATGACGCCGAACTGGCGCGCGCAGCCCGCCACGGCAGCCGCGCCGCGTTTGGCCGGCTTTACGACCGGGTACGCCCGCATGGTGCACGGCATCCTGCTGGCGCGCGTGCCGCACGGCGAAGTGGACGACTTGGTACAGGACGTGTTCCTGGCGGCGCTGCGGCAGCTTTCCGCACTGCGCGACGATGGCGCTTTCGGCGGCTGGCTGGGCATGATCGCCCGCAACCGCGCGCACGATTATCATCGCCGCGCGCGCGAATGGACCGAACGGCCGGACGAGCTTCCGGTGGCCGATCGCCACACGCCTGACGCGCCGGCCGCGCTGGACGCCATCCGCGCGCTGCCCGAAGCCTATCGCGAGACGCTGATGCTGCGCCCGCAGGGAAAATGGCAATAGCCGATGGCGCCTAAGAACCACCGCCTGGCCCCACTATGATCGTCAGGTTGCCGGTGTTGCCATTGATGGTAAGCGTTCCCGAAGCGACGGCGCTGTTGGTCGGGTCGGCCGCTATGCCCGACGGATACTGGAAGTTCAACTGGTAGATGACCTCGCCGGGCGCGGCGCCGCAATACTGGGGTTGGATGGCGACGCCGCCGATGGTGAGGGCGCATGGGTTCGCCGTCCAAGGCAGCGGCGATGCAGCGGCCGGTGTGCCATCGGTGAGTGGAGGATTCGTCGGGCCGAAACCATTGCCCCATAGTGCGCAGTATGTACCGGGTTGTGGGTAGGGCGCGTCGCCGGTGCACGTGAGATACGCCACGGGGACCTGATAGATGGGACCAGGCACCGCGGACACGAACCCGAACACTGACGGCGCGGCGCTCGTCAAGGTAATGGGAACCGCATTGCTCAGCACGCCGTTGAGCATGACCTCGACGTTCAGCGGCGTGCCCACCAGGCTATCCCACGGAACCGCGAAGTTGAGCTGGTCCGGAGACAGGTGGATAAGCGGCGAGGCCGCACCGTTCACGAATACTTGAACGCCGGAAATATTCTCCGAGAATGCGCCGGCTGTGTAGTCGAACGTGGCTTCGTTATCGGCGGTCGCCAAGCCGGTTCCGAAGATGCTTGCCAGGCTGCCGGGAGTCAACGCCGGGCCGAAGCTGGCCGCATCCACAATGCCGCCTGCGTTGATCGCCGGTCCGGCTGTGGCGACGGCCTGGTAAACGCGCACGTAATCGACGAGCATATCCTGGTTAGCAAAGGGCGCATTAGGATCGGGCGTGCCCAGGAACGTGGAGGGGCCGCCGATGGCCAGGTTCAGCAGGATGAAGAAGGGGGCGTTGAAAACCCACTGCCCGGCCGGAACGACAGCCGGCGTCGCCGTGTAGTAGAGGGAGCCATCGACATAAAACGCCACGGAGTTTTCGGACCATTGAATGGCGTAAACGTGGTAATCGTCCGACACCGTTTCGCCCGGCGGCAGCGTGTACTGCCCTCCGGCGCCGTAGTCACTGGCGCTGCCCGTGGCAACGGGCCCGTGAGCGGTTCCATTGTTGATGGAGGCGTTGTTAAAGAAGGTTCCGAAGTTCTCCATGATGTCGACTTCGCCGCATGCAGGCCAACTGACGGAGCCTATGTTTTCGCCCAACATCCAGAAGGCAGGCCAGACACCCAGGCCAAACGGTAGCTTGATACGGGCTTCAATCCTGCCGTATTGCCAACTCCGATCGGCGGTTTGGGTGGAGGCTCCCGGCGCGCCCGTCTGCAGGCGGGCCGAGGTGAAATTGCTGTTGGAATCGCGGATGGCGCGAATTACCAGATTGCCCTGGCCATCCTGAAAGACGTTATTCGGGGAGTTGGTGTAGGTTTCCGCTTCACCGTTGCCCCAGCCGCCCCCGCCCAGATCGTAATTCCAGTTCTTGGGGTCCGGCTGCGAGCCGGCGGGCCCGTTGAATTCATCGCTCCACACAAGCTGCCAGGAGGTTTGCGGCGGGGCTGGCTGCGCCGGGGCGGAGGCCGCGGCAAGCAGGGCCGCGAATGCAATCGCAATGACGGTGCGCATACATATATATTAGTCTTTTGATCCGGAACTCTCTATGAGAACACTTCTTCCCGTACTGGCGCTGGCGTGCGCGGCACTTCACGCACAGCCCGCCGCTCCGCTGCTGCTGCGCGAGCATTGGGCAATTCAATCTTCCGCGACGGTCACCGACGCTGGCGACGTCGTCTCCAAGCCCGGCTACAAGACCGCGGGCTGGTATCCGGCTTCCATGCCATCGACCGTAGTGGCCGCGCTGGTCAAAGACCAGGTGTATCCCGATCCCGGGTTTGGCATGAACCTGCGCGCAATCTCCGGCGAGAGCTATCCGATCGGGATGAACTTTTCCAATATCCACATGCCGCCGGATAGCCCGTACCGGGTTCCCTGGTGGTTTCGCACGGAGTTTCAAGCGCCCACGGAGCACAAGGGCGGCGCGCTCTGGCTGCGCTTCGACGGCATCAACTATCGCGCCAACGTGTGGTTGAACGGCAAGCGCATCGCCGATTCCGGCAGCATGGCCGGGGCGTGGCGCTTGTTCGAATATAACGTGACGGAAGCCATCCGGCCGGGCGCGGCCAACGCTCTGGCGGTGGAAGTGTCCGCCCCGCTGCCCGACGATCTCGCCATCACGTTCGTGGATTGGAACCCAGCGATGCCCGACAAGGGCATGGGTCTGTGGCGCGACGTGCACCTGGATGCCACCGGGCCGGTGGCGATCCGCTTCCCGCAGGCAGTCACGCACCTGAACCCGCCCGCGAACGACAAGGCCGAGCTGACGGTCGGCGCGGAGGTGGTGAACGGGACCAGGCATTCCGTGAGCGGTACGCTGAAGGGCGAAATCGAGGGGATCGCATTTTCCCAGGAGGTGCGCCTGGCGGGGAACGAAACCAAAGTGGTGAAGTTCACGCCCGACAAATTCGCACAGCTCTCGATCGCCAATCCGCGCTTGTGGTGGCCCATCCAGGTAGGCACGCCCAACCTCTACACGCTGAAGTTGCAGTTCGAAACGGGCGGAGCGGTGTCCGACGAGAGCGTCTCGCGATTCGGCATTCGCGAAGTGACTTCCATACTCGACGAGCAGAATCACCGGGTGTTCCGCATCAATGGCAAGAACATCCTGATCCGCGGGGCGGGCTACACGTTCGACATGATGCTGCGCTCCTCGCCGGAGAAGCAAGAAGCCGAGCTGAAGTATGTGCGCGACATGAACCTGAACGCCGTACGCATGGAGGGCAAGCTCGAAGACGAGCACTTCTTCGATCTGACCGATCGGATGGGCATCCTGGTGACAGCGGGCTGGTGCTGCTGCGATCACTGGGAGAAGTGGAGCAACTGGAAAGACGAGGATCATTCCATCGCGGCGGCATCGCTGCGCGACCAGATCCGCCGGCTGCGCAGCCACGCGTCCGTATTCAACTGGATGAACGGCAGCGACAACCCGCCGGTACCAGACGTCGAGAAGAAGTACATCGAGATCGTGAAGGAGTTAGACTGGCCCAATCCGTTCGAGTCGTCGGCCACCGAAAGACCGACCGACGTGAGCGGCAAGACGGGCGTGAAGATGACCGGCCCGTACGATTGGGTTCCGCCCAATTACTGGCTGCTGGATAAGACGCGCGGCGGCGCGCACGGGTTCAATTCGGAGACCGGTCCGGGACCGGCGATTCCGCCCATCGAGAGCCTGCGCAGGATGCTGCCCGAGGACCACCTGTGGCCCGTCAACACGTGGTGGGATTACCATGCGGGCGGCGGCGCGTTCAAGGACTTAAAGGTCTTCACCACGGCGCTGAACGCGCGCTATGGGCCGTCTGGCGGCGTGGAGGAATTCGCGCGCAAGGCGCAGGTAATGGCTTACGAAGGGCACCGCGCCATGTTCGAGGCTTTCGGGCGGAATAAGTACACATCCACCGGCGTCATTCAATGGATGCTGAACAACGCATGGCCGTCCATGATCTGGCACCTGTATGACTGGTATATGCGGCCGGGTGGCTCCTACTTCGGCGCCAAGAAGGCCAACGAGCCGCTGCACATTCAATATAGTTATGATGACGGGTCGGTGGTGGTGGTGAACTCCTTCTACCAGGCTTATCCGGGCATGAAGGCGCGGGCCTGGGTCTATAACATCGATATGCGCGAGAAGTTCGCCAAAGACGCCGCGCTGGATGTGGCCGAGGACAGCGCCACGCGAGTCTTTACGATTCCCGCGCCCGACGGCCTGTCTTCCACTTACTTCCTGCGGCTGGCTTTGGAGGACGCTTCGGGCAAGACGGTAAGCACGAACTTCTACTGGCTTTCGACCAAGCCGGACGATCTCGATTGGGACCGGTCAACATGGTATTACACACCGCAGAAGAGTTACGCCGACTACACCGCGCTGAACAGCTTGCCTCCGGTGGAGCTGAAGTACTCATCCGAATCCGAGGTGAAGGGTGACGACGGTGTCACCCGCGTCACGGTGGAGAATCCATCGCGCAATTTGGCGTTCGCGGTTCACCTGATGGTGAAGACCGCCAAGGGCGACGTAGAGGATGAGGATGCCGAAATACTGCCGGTGCTTTGGGAAGACAACTACTTCCCGCTAATGCCGGGAGAGAAGCGGACCGTGGCTGCGACTTACAAGGCAGCCGATGCGGGTAAGAAGCCGCCGGCCGTCCAGGTGGAAGGCTGGAACGTCAAGTAGGACGGGCCTCCTGGCCTGTCCGGTGGAACAGGCTTTAGCCTGTTGGAGCCGCCTGAAAGGCGTCCCCAGAGGGGACCCCAGGGCACGATTGCCCGCCCTCCTAACAAGTGGTTCCGGCCTAAGCCGTTACCGCGGCGGCGGCGCGCTTTTCCATGGGCACGACATTGCGGGCTTCGTAGCCCGTATAGATCTGGCGCGGACGGGCGATCTTCTGCTCGGGGTCCTCGATCATCTCCTGCCATTGCGCCAGCCAGCCCACGGTGCGCGGAATGGCGAACAATACGGTGAACATCTCCGGACGGAAGCCCATGGCCTGATACATAATGCCGGAGTAGAAGTCCACATTCGGGTAAAGCTTGCGCTTGATGAAGTACTCGTCTTCAAGCGCGATGCGCTCCAGCTCCAGAGCGATCTCCAGCTTGGGATTGCCGCCAGTGACTTCGAAGACTTTGCCGGCGGCCCACTTGATGATGCGGGCGCGCGGGTCGTAGTTCTTGTAGACACGGTGTCCGAAGCCCATCAACTTGCCTTTGCCGGCCTTGACGCTATCGACATAGGCGTGCACGCGGTCTTTGGTGCCGATCTCGTCGAGCATGCGCAGCACTTCCTCGTTGGCGCCGCCATGCAGCGGGCCGGATAGCGCCGCCGCAGCCGCCGCGGTGGCCAGAAACGGATCGGCCTGTGAGCTGCCCACCGCGCGCATCACATTGGTGCTGCAATTCTGCTCATGGTCGGCATGCAGGATGAACAGGATGTCCAGGGCGCGCGCCAGGACCGGGTTGGCCTGATACTTCGGTTCAACCATCTTCCACAGCATGTTCATGAAGTTCGCGGCGTAACTGAGGTCGTTGTCGGGATAGACGTACGGAAAGCCCAGGCTATGGCGGTAAGTGTAGGCCGCGATGGTAGGAACCTTGCCGATCAGCCTGCGGATCTGCAACCTGCGGATTTCCGGGTCAAGCACGTGACGGGACTCCGGGTACACGGTGGAGAGCGCCGCCACGGTGCTGATGAACATGCCCATGGGATGCGCGTTGTGGCGGAAGCCTTCCAGGAATTTCTTGGTGGTCTCGTGAAGCATGGTGTGTGTGGTAATAGCCTCCACCCATTGCTTGAGTTCGAGCGCGCTGGGCAGTTCGCCGTTGAGAAGGAGGTAAGCGACCTCCAGGAACGTGCAGTTCTCGGCCAACTGCTCGACGGGATATCCGCGATACCGGAGGATCCCTTTGTCGCCGTCGATGAAGGTGATGGCGCTTTGGCAAGACGCCGTATTCAAGAACGCCGGATCGTAAGTCATCACGCCGAAGTCTTCGGGTCCGGTCTTGATCTGGCGCAAATCCATGGCACGGACGGCGCCTTTGAAAAAGGGGAGATCATAGGCGGCGCCGGTGCGCCGGTCCACGATGTTGACGACTTCCTTGTCCATTTGTCTTCTCCTTGTGCGGCGCGGGCCGCGCCGAAGGTCCATACATAGGATACTCGAATGCGGCGGCGATAGCTGCGGGGCGGGCGTCCACACCTGCGGCGGGTCTCCAGACCCGCGGCCGCCGCGGGCGCAATCACATAATCGCCTTGCGCACCCCAGCCAGCGGCGCGCTGCCGTCGAACACAATCTTGCCATTCTCCCGCCCAACACCCAGTTGCTTCCATAAGTCCGGCAAATCCACCATCACCGGCTGCGCGCGCATCTTGCGGTACAGTTCCGTTAAGGTCTTGCCGTCCGTCGCCTTATCGCCAGTCTCGAACGCGCGCTCCAACGGCCAATCCGTTTCGATGGTGCCGCCCGCGCGGTTGATGGCCCGCAAAGCGTCCTCCAGTCCCTTGGCATTGGCCGTGTTCTTCCGGATTCCAACATCCGCCAACAGGCAGAAAAGCGCGCCGCCCCAGTAGGTCCTGCCCCAGGTGGGCGTGTTGTCGAGACCGCTGTCGCCGGCCTCCGGCAGGCCCTGGTGCATGTCCCGCAGCATGTCGCCCCACACTTCGGCGGCGGTCAGGTTGCCGATGTGCACCCGCGCGATCGGCTCCACGTAGGTGGCGGTGCCCTCTTCGATCCAATGGTGGCGGCGCGCCACCGAAGGAAATGCGAAGTGCACCATCTCGTGCGTAAGCATCCAGTCGCGATCCAGATCCGCAGCCGTGGTGCGGCTGCCCACCGAGATACGGCACCATGCTCCGTCGTCGCCGTAGCTGGTGCCATGCGAGATTCCCCGCCCGCCTCCCGCGAAGATCCGCACGCGGGCGCGCGGTACCGGAAACCGTCCGTAATACGCGCTCACTGCCCGCGCCGCCTGCCTCACCCAACCGAGCAGCGCCGCTTGCGGCAGATCGAAATGCTCCGGTTCGAAAGAGACCTCGATGTCCGCCCCGCCTTCCTGCAACTTCGTTGGAGGATCGGCCGCCTGCGCGACCCGAGCCAGCGCGGGCCCCGATGCCAGGCCGAGCATGCACCGCAGCGTCGATCGCCGGCTCATTCGCATCATTTCCGGATTGACGCTCGGGCGCAGTTTTTGTTACAAGCTTCGTAATCCGCCCGGCGCCCGGCTGTCGTATACTCTAAGGAACCCGCACGGGCTGCTTGTGCTGTCTGGCTGCGGGCTTCCGAAAATCTTGAGGGATTCGGGAATAACCGACAAACGAAGGGG
>PMVV01000199.1 GCA_003166475.1 Bryobacterales bacterium
GCTTTGGCCTCCTGCACGAAGCGGGCGCGGCGGTCGGCATCGGTACTGCGTGCTTCGGCCAGCAGCTTGATGGCGACGAAACGATCCAGGCGCTTGTCCCGAGCCTTGTAGACCCGCCCCATGCCGCCTTCGCCGATTTTTCCCAGCAGGGAGAAGTGCCCCAGTTCGCCGGCGTCCATATTCGCTCTATTGTAGTCTTTCAACAAATCTGGGGCGCGCTCGTCATGCGGCGGCGCCACGTCGGGTTATAGAAACTGATGCCGTCCGCTGGCGGTTAAGTCCTGAGTCACGGCGCATCCGGACAGAACCTAGTCGCGCCCTGCCCGCGCTCACCGTCCCGCCGTATCCAGGAACGTCGCCGAGCGGCCCCTTTTCCGGCGCCAGCCGCCGTTGTCCGTCGCCGCGACCGCCCGCGTTGCGGATGGGGAGGCACGCGGCGCGGGAGGTGCCCGCAATTGCCCACCATCGTTCCGGCGCGCCCGCCGCTCGAAGCGATGCCCGCGCCCGAGCGCCTGGCGCTGGAGGTGTGCGAGCGGTACGCCGGGCGTAATACGTTCGCCCTTGCCGGCAGCCGTGCTCCTTCGACGATGCCGGCCATCACGCCGCTCGACGCGGCCGATTCGCGAGCGCCGCCGCTTCGGACGGCCGGAGCCCGCAGCCCAGGAGCATGGCTATAATAGCGCCTCGCGCAGCCCGCCGCCGGCGCCCCCGTTCCGCCGCCCCGCCGCCCGCTGGTCCGTCGCCGCGACCGCCGGCGGGCGGTTGGGGATGGGCGCAGGGCGGAAGGCGCCCATCCATGGTGTGCGCGGGGTCGGCCTTGGCGGCAGTTCATGGCGAAGCGGTACTCCGGCAACGAGTTTGCCTAGGTGGCGAGTGTCACGCAGTGTTCTTCATCTGCGCGCACTGCGATCGCGGACAGCGCTATTGCAGCACGTCATGCCGTGAGCATGCCCGAGTCCACCAACGACGGTGCGCCAACAGCCGCCATCAACAGAGTCCCGAGGGACGGCTTGATCATCGCGACCACCAGCGCGATTACCGGTGCCGCCGCCGGCAAGTCCATGCGGGCGTGACGGATCAAGGTTCCCTTTCGATCACATCCCCGGCATCATCTGAATGTGGACCCTGGCGAGCAGGATGGCGCTTGCCGGCTCGGGAGTCGCCATTTAGTATTTCCACGGGCTGAGAGGTAAGCAGAGTAACCAGTTCTATACGGCGAACCTCGGGCTCTGGGTGCGCACCAAAACGCGTTTCGGGACGTTGCTCCCGTGAAGTCCGGCTCTCGGAACGATCGGGAACGGCACAGACGCCTGCCGGCCTTGTCCGTGCGCCCACCTACGCCGTCACATCACGAATGCCTTCGCGCCGCGAGGCACACCAGGAAACTGATGAACACAAGATACCATAGCGCTATGAATCTGCAAGGCAGAACCGTGCTGGTCACCGGCGCCTCCCGTGGCATAGGTCGCGCGATTGCATTGCGGCTGGCGCGCGAGGGGACTGCGGTGGCGGTGAACTATCATCACAGCGCCACCGACGCCGAAAACGTAGTGGCGCTCATTCACCAGCAGTCCGGGCGTGCGCTCGCCGTGCAGGCGGATGTCGGGGACGCTGGGGAGGTACGCGCCATGGCCCAGCGCATAACCCGCGACCTTGGCGCCATCGACATCCTCATCAACAATGCCGGCGTGCTGGCCAGGGGCGACCTGGCGGACTTCGACTACACCCAAATGGAATCTATGCGCCGTACCAACGTGGACGGTCTGGTTCACGTGACGCGCGCTGTTGTGGACGGCATGAAGGCGCGCGGCTTCGGCCGCATCGTCAACCTGACCTCGATTGCCGCGCACGGCACCACGCTATCCGGCACCACCTTTTACGCCGCTACTAAGGCTGCCGTCATTACGCTGACGCGCCGCTTTGCGTTGGAACTGGGCCGGCACGGCATCACCGTCAACGCCGTCGCACCCGGCTTCATCCAGACCGACATGGCGACCGGCGGCCGCAGCCCCGCTGAGGCTCAGGCAACCATCGACGCCATGGCCGCTAGAGCTATGGTCCGGCGGACCGGGCTGCCCGAGGATATCGCCAACGCGGTGGCTTTCCTGGTTTCTCCCGAGTCGAGCTTCATCACCGCCCAAACCATTACCGTGGACGGCGGGCGCATGGACTACATCGCGCACCCGTGAGCTGACCCTGAATCAAACGTCGTTGGACACGCTGCAGAACATTGTCAACAAAGGCAACGCACTTTGGGGGGTGCCTGGAGATTGTCGCATCGCTGTACTCCACCCCGGCGACGCGGCGCGCGATCGCGCGGCACCCCGCTGCCCGGGGTCTTCAGCCCGTGCGCCCAGGCGCCCCGCCGGATCGCCGCGCCAGCCGCCGCGGGACGCGATGCGGCCGAGGAGCAGCGCCGAGCCGCGCGCGGTGCGCCTCTGGCGCATCCCGACGCCGGCGGCCAGTTCCGGCGGCAGCGGAGGCGCCCGCGTCCGTTATTTGTGCGGAGCCGGTCGGTGCGAGCGGCCACTTCACCGGGACGCCGACGCGCAGCCTGCACGCCCGTGCGGTGCAGTTGCGCCGAGGCGATGACTTCCGGATGGCCGAGGCCGGTGGAGTCGGGTGGCCATAACGCGCTTCGCGCAGCCCGATGCCGGCGGCCGTTCCGCCGCCCGCCGCCCGGTGTCCGTCGCCGCGACCGCCGGCGGGCGCATGGGATGCGCGGCGCGCGAGGCACCGCATACATGATGGGGAAGGCGCAGGCCGCGATGGCCGCCGCGAAGATGGCCGCGCGCGACCGGCGTTCAGGTGGAGGCCGTCCCGGTTCGTTGTGGACGAGCGCATGGCGCTCCGCGCGGTCGCGGGCGGGCGGATCGCCGGTGATCGCGAGTGCGAGGTCCGCGGCCTCCGCCATCGGGGCCGCCGCTGGCGTGGAGCTGAATAATAAGGAGCACCGCGATTCCCACGTCGCGCGCCCTCGCGTCCGCGCGAGGTTTTTTCCCTGGCACGAAAATACCACATCCCCCAGTCGACCCTCCGCAATGCCATCCAAAATCTGGCCACCGTACCCCAACCGGAAGAGACGGGGTGCCCCTTTTAGCACCGTTTCGCCCCGGCGATGTTCCCTTATTGTTCCCACCGCTCCCGGTGCGCGTTAGTCGTTTTCGAGCGCTCGGAGGATCGGCACTCATTGCAATGGGGATGTCGCCATCCCTCAGCGCGTCCCAGCAGGAGGTCGCGCGGAAAGTCGGTCAGCGGTTTCCACTCTCCGCACATGGGACAGACTTTACCCTCAATTCCGCGACGAGTTTCGACTGGCATCTCCGCGGACAAGTCTATACATCGTGCAGGTCAGCGTCAAGGGTGGCCACTCTATGAGAGCCGCCATCTACAACCGTTCCGCCGCCCGCCGCCCGTCGTCCGTCGCCGCGACCGCCGGCGTGCGGATGGGGATGCGCGCGGCGCGGAAGGTGCGCCGCATCCATGGTTTGCGCGGTGTCGGTCGGCGGACGGACTACCGAAGCGCTAACCCTGTGTCCTCCGGTATCCACGGTAAGAGCCGTATGCGCACGTACGGATCTGTGCGAGGGGCGATCAGTGATGGTCAACCCTACCGCGACAGTTGACGAGGCGGCGGTGCGGGTGCCCCGCGGCATCCCTCCTCCGTGAGAGCGCAGCGGTTAGGAGGCCATAACTGTCGCGAAATCCCGCTTCGCACCACCAAACGCTTGGGGGAAGGCCGGCACCTGGAGCGTGAGGAGCGTTACCGAACCGTCGGAGCGGTTCACCCCTTGCGGCGGGCTTTGGTGTGACGCACCGCCTTGGCCTTCTTGGGCGGCGGGGCCGGTTTTTCCGCAGCGCTAGCCGCCTTCACGTAATCCCTCAGCTCGGCTTCGGTAAAGTGGATGGAGTCGACGGTCAGACCGGCGTCGCTGAGCACCTTCATGATCTGCTGGCGCACGTTTTCGGCATCGGCGCCGGACTTGGATTGGGCCAATTGCTGGCGCAGTTTCAGCGCGTCGTCCTTGGCCTGGGCGACTTGCTGGGCACGCTTCTCTGCGTCGCTGGGGCCGCAGCCCGTGGACAGGAACACGACAAACAGGCTGACGAGCAGCAACACGATTCGCTTCATCAATGTCCTCCTTTTCGCACCTTTCCGCGACTACCTTTCCGTGACTTCCCACAATAGCAATAATGCTGCTTATACTTCTCCGAGCCGAATATCAGAATACTCAGTTGCCGTGATCCTCCATGTACTGACGCACGGCTGCTAGCACGCGGGTTTTCTCATCGAGGATCTGAGCAATCTCGGCCTCCAGTTCATCCATGCGTTTACGATCTAGGTTTTGAGTTGCTTCTTTCTCAGCCAGAAGCCGATCCCGGAGTCGAGACAGAACGTCCGCTAATCTGTCCATCAACTGTTGCTTTGTTGGGCAGTCCATGGGTGTTTCAGACCTCATTATACCGTTGCGTGAGCAACAACGGAGCACGGCGATAACCGGAAATTATCCACCTCGCCTGCCCGGCCAGTTCGACGCTGGCCCGCACGGGCGCCAAACGTTCGCGCCATCGAACCGCGCCCGCCGCAGGCTGCGCGGACTTCGCGCTCCCCACACGCACGATACCGCCGCCCGTTCCGGCACCAGCCGCCCGTGGTCCGGCGCCGCGACCGCCGGCGCGCGGAGGGGGATGCGCGCGGGGCGGGGGGCCCCCGCATCCATGGCATGGCGCGGGGCCGCGGCGGACGGCGTACCACTTTGCCGGCGCGCCGCCATCCAGGAGCGTCGGCGAGCGGCCACTTCACCAGAATGCCGACGCGCAGCCTGCACGCCCGTGGCGCAGGTACGCAAGGCGATGACTTCCGGCTGCCCGGGTTGGGTGGCATAACGCGCTTCGCGCAGCCCGATGCCGGCAGCCCGTTCCAGCGCCGCGCGTGGTCCGTCGCCGCGACCGCCGGCGCGCGGGTGGGGATGCGCGGCGTGCGGAGGGTGCCCGCATCCGTGATCGGCGCGGGCCGGTCGGCGGATGGCGCACGATCTTCGAACGCGGTGTGATTGAGGACCTTCGGCGCGCGTCCACTTCACAGGGATGCCGACACGCAGCCTGCACGCCAGTGGCGCAGTTGCGCCGGGCGATACTTGCGGACGGTCGTAATCCGCGGGCTCGCGTTGCCGTAACGCGCAGCCCGCGGCGCGATGCCGGCGGCCCGTGCCCCTTCCACGACGCAGCACTGGCCACCCCATGCTTGACGTCGGACATTCGTAGGCGCCGCCACCCGGCGCGGCGTAGTCTGCAGCGAACGCCATTTCATTGGGCTCTTGGCGGGGGCACCCTGTCGAAAACCAAAGATATGGACAGGGGGATGTTGCCAGCCGTTGGATGCTCGTCGATCGGGCTGAGCGGCCACCTACGGGAGCTGCTGCTCTGGCGCCTGAGCGGCAGCCCTGGCGCGCACCGTGATCCGCGTGAGCGTGGCCGACGCGCTGAAGGTCTTGGGCCGTGGCCACGCCCGCCGAACGCGAGCGCCTGCGCGACGCGATGGAAGCAAAGTACAAGGCGCTCGACGCGCCCGCGGACGCGCAGCGCGCCCTGCTCGAGCCGCGCCTGGCCGCCGCCGTCGCCCAGCAGGATTCTTTCCGAAGAACCGCATTTCATTGGGCTTTGGGCGGGGGCACCCTGTCCAAAACTTAAGGTTTGGACAGGCCCCAATCGTCACCCCGGCTCGACGCGCTCCCGGACGCGCAGCGCGCCCTGCTCGGGCCGCACCTGGCCGCAGCCCTCGCCCAGCAGGATGCTTTCCGAAGAACCGCATCTCATTGGCTTTTGGCGGGGGCACCCTGTCCAAAACTTAAGGTTTGGACAGGCCCCAATCGTCACCCCGGCTCGACGCGCCCCCGGGACGCGCAGCGCGCCCTGCCTGAGCCGCGCCTGGCCGCCGCTCTCGCCCGGTAAGATTTTTTCCGAAAAAGCGGCGCCGAACGGCGCTGGAAGCGCGCCGGCGGGCGGCAGCCGCGACCGTGGCCGGCGGCCATAGAAGTACGAAAAGAGCGCCATTTCATTGGGCTCTTGGCGGGGGCACCATGTCGAAAACCAAAGATATGGACAGGGGGATGTTCCCGATGCCGGCGCCCCGCTCCGCCACCCCGCCGCCCGTAGTCCGTCGCCGCGACCGCCGCGGGCGGATGGGGATGCGCGACGTGCGGAAGGCGCCCGCATACATGATGGAGAGCGCAGGCCGCGAAGATGGCCGCGTGCGACCGGCGTTCAGGTGGAGGCCGTGTCGGCTCGTTGTGGACGAGCGCATGGCGCTCCGCGCGGTCGCGGGCGGGCGGATCGCCGGTGATCGCGAGTGCGAGGTCCGCGGTCTCCGCCATCGGGGCCGCCGCTGGCTTCGAGCTGCATGAGGAGCACCGCGATTCCCACGGCGCGCACCCCCGCGTCCGCGCGAGGTTTTTTCCTGGCACGAAAATACCAGATCCCCCAGTCGACCCTCCGCAATGCCATCCAAAATCTGGCCACCGTACCCCAACCGGAAGAGACGGGCGGCGCGTTTAGCACCGTTTCGCCCCGGCGATGTTACCTTATTGTTCCCACCGCTCCCGGTGCGCGTTAGTCGTTTTCGAGCGCTCGGAGGATCGGCACTCATTGCAATGGGGATGTCGCCATCCCTCAGCGCATCCCAGCAGGAGGTCGCGCGGAAACTCGGTCAGCGGTTTCCACTCTCCGCACACGGGACAGACTTTACCCTCAATTCCGCGACGAGTTTCGACTGGCATCTCCGCAGACAAGTCTATACATCGTGCAGGTCAGCGTCAAGGGTGGCCACTCTATGTTTGGTCGCCGCATGCGAACCAGTTCGTAGAGCAACGCGGCCCGTGGCCCAGGAGCATGTCGGGGTACCGCGCGCGCCGATGCCGGCAACCCGTTCCATCGCCCGCCGCCCGTGGTCCGTCGCCGCGACCGCCGGCGAGCGGATGGGGATGCGCGCGGCGCGGGAGGTGCCGCAGCGATGATCGGCGCGGGTGTTAGAGGCGGTGGGCGAGGGTACCATTTTGGCGGACCACGTTTCGCCAATCTTTCGCCCCGCCTTTCCCTCTTCAGCGATCGTCTCAGAACGGTCCTCGCCGTCAAGGGTTCGCTTCGCCGCGCCCAACAACGGCGCGCCCTTGACGGCTCCGGGCCGTTCTGAACAACACCTTCTGGACAAGAGGGAAAGGCTCATGCCGAACGGCCTACAGGGCAGGGTGCCACTTCGCCGCCAAAATGGTACCCTTTTTCGCCGCCACCGACAGCGCGGGGCCGGCGCGGAGCCTGCACGCCCGTAGCGCAGGTCGTCAAACACCCCTATACGCACGCAAAAAGCGGCACGTCGAAAACGTGGTGGCAATTAATTTCGAGCAGATGGACGGCGCGGCGGAAGGTCGGCGTAAGCTTGTTGGGAAAGCCGCATCGATGGCCCGCTTGGGCCCCGCCTTTTCGGAAACTTCGTGCTTACCAGGACCGCCGCAGCAGGCATCACGAAGCCGCTGGCGCAATTATCCGGGCCGGGGCGATGGTTTGGCATCCGCTTGGGATTTCAAGCCGTCGCCGGAACCTTGGGGGCCTGGGTTTGCCTGTGCAGCCTGAGCGGTATCCGCTTGGCAACCTGCCGGAGTCGCTGCCGGTGTACCCGCAGCTCCGCCGGTAGCTTTGTTTCGGCGCCCGTGGTTTCTGCCACCGCTCTCCGGTCTTCGTCACGGCCGGCGTCCCACGCACCGGCGAGTAGGACCGGAATGAGGTCCCATCGCCGTCCCACTCCGGGTTTGGGCGGTCGCACTGGGAATCCTCCTTGCCAGAATCGTCACGCCTGGACTAGTCCCGCGTAGGGGTTGGCGCCATCCGTGCACCCGTTTGGACCAGCGTGCCACTCGGGGTGATCCGGCTGAGGGCCTGCCCCACGACATCGCAGCAGATCGAACGCGACCCTCTGGCTAAAACGGCGGTGGGACGTAGAGACTCGGCATTAGCCAGGCACGGTAGGATACTGCGGATTGCAGGTTGTAGACGATCGTGCCATTCACCGTGCCGGCGGTTGGCAACACCTCCATCGCATAGCTCGAGTTCGTCGTGGTCACATCTCCGGGCTGGAAGAAGTAGTTGCCGTTCCCCATTGCGCGCGCGCTGCCAAGGGCAAATGAATAATAACCGAGGTCCTGGCTGAGCAGCGGGGTCACTGTCATATTAGTTTCATCCACGGTTAGCGACATGCCCCGGCTGTTCCCACTGCCAAGGCCGATCGGCGGAGGAGCGACGCGCGTGTTTCCATCGTCAAACACGGTGAGTTCGCCGGTGGAAGTATTATAGATCTCAGCATCGTGCTGGTGGGAGAACCACGGATACGGATCGTTGTCGATATTTTCAAACGTGAAGTCGCCATCCAGTCCCATGCGCCACAGGACATTTCCGGTTCCCATTCCGTTATTGTAGTCGACCTTGTAAAGCCAGTCCTGGTGCCGCGAGGAGACAATGACGTCCCCATTTGCGGGATCGTAGTAAAGGGAATTCTGGTGCAGCCAGTCGTTCGCGAGCGTTGTAACGCCTGGCGTACCCGCGAGGAATAGGGTTTCACATCCGGGCTGCCCCGGAGCACATTTCTCACCCAGAACGGCCGGGCGGTTGATATCCAGTTGCGGCGCGCCGCCATCGTGCTGGAAGGTGTCGAAGTACCAGAGCACTTGATAATTCTGATCGAGAACCAGGAAGCCGTCGCCCATGATGTCCACATTCAACCCGGTAGTATCGCCTTGCGTGCCTGGGGGGAAGATCTTCTCCATAGCCACGTTCACTATGGTATAGCCATTGGGCAGCGGAACGGCGTCATGGTGTATACCCGACAGGCAAGCGGATCCTATAGCGGCCGGAAGCGGGACGGTGCCACACACGCCGAAGTCGGTTGCATGCATGGCTAGAAGTTGCCGCTGCAAAACGCCGACGTTGGTTTCGCGAATAATGTTGCCGCTAAGATCGATCTTGCGCAGGAATTGCCCGTTGGCGGAAATATTGGGGTTCCACGCATTGCCGGATTGAATGGTCAACATATAGCCGCCGGGCAACGGCCGTGTAATAAGAGAGGTGGGGGTTGCCCCCGGCGCAGCGTAATACCAGTTAATGTTCCCCAGTCGATCGGTGGCGGCAAGAACGAATGCAAGATATGAGTGAAGCACAGTGTAGTCGGTCTGCTCGTCCTGCGACCCGAAGGGAACGACGACGGTGGATGTTGGGAAGGCGATCGACGACGGCAGCGGGCCCGTGGTGAAAGTCACCGGATTAGGGCCTTTGGTAACGGTGGATCCCGTGACGACCTCGTAATTAATGGCGTACGCAGTTGACGGATACATGCCCGCGGCGAAGATATTCGAGGTGAGGTTTGGACGGCAGGCTAGCAGACTGCTTGGCTCGACCGCCTGTCCGCCGACCTTCCGAATGGTGAGCCGAATGGAACTGCCGGACGGGCAGGGTGGTGCGCTGGCGAGCGCGACCAGCGGATTGGCTGTGGGCGAGACGACAAAGCTCCCTCCGGCGCTCACAGGTTGGAGCGTAAAAACCGCCGAGGCGGTCGCCGTTTCGCCGGACTGGAAATCCTTGGCAATCACCTGGACGCGATATGCGCCTTCCGTAATCTCTTGCCAGACAAACGCGGGTCCGGTCCAGGCGCCGGCAGCCAGGCTGCCCGGATAATAATCGCGCACGATCGAAGATGCTCCATTGCCGTAGGAGACGCTGTACTGGAAGGTCAGCGGCCCGGAGTTGGAGTCCGTGGCTGTCGGAGTCCAGGTTACTTGAGTACCCAGCGGCCGGGGAGACGAGACAGATGGAGCGAAAGAGGTGATGCTGACCGTCGCGTGGAGCGATGAGGCGCCGAACGCGGCAAGGGCCACAAAAAGACGACTTGGATACGTCATGGTATACCCTCCAGAATGCCATTTGGAGCCGAGGCTTACCATATTACACCCCAGTGTTCCCGGCCGGCCGGTCATTACTATGAGGGATCTCGGCGGCTTCGGACATATCAGCACAAATACGCATGCGCATCTGTGCGGATGAGTACGAATCGGGACTGTCAACCGTTCGAGCGAGTCAATAGTAAAAAAGGCTGCTCAAGCGGATGAGCCTGTACTGCTGGGGTAACGTCTCAGTCCATAGTGGCGTGGAGGCATTGGGAGCGAACTCGAATTCCTCCGAGTATACGCCCGCGGCGTCCTGGGGACGACCGGCGAGGAACATCCAGTTTCCATTGGTGAGCAACTGTGCACTCCCTCCCCCCTCGGAGTAGACATTGACAGGATACACCTGTATGCCCGTAACTTCGTGTGCAGCCTCATCGATCTGATAGACAAGACCCCGGCTGAGGGCGCCAGACTGGGCGTAGCGTCCATTGCCGTTGTCGAACATACTGTATTCGCCAGGGATGGGACTGGTCACATCGTGCGGGTGATCCTCCCACGGGTACGGTACGCTGGTTCGAAGCATGGTGAAATCCCCCTGGGGGCCCAGCCGCCAGACAACGCTACCGTTGCCGGCGCCGTTGTGATACGCGACCTTCACGATCCAGCACTGGTTGCGCAGGTTGATTACCAAGTTCCCGTCCGCGGGATCGTACCATAGCGAGTTTGCATGCAGCCAATCCTGTGCGACCGGCGCTAGCTTGATTGGGCATGCCGGAGCTCCAGTGGGCGTGCAAGTTTCCCCAAGAACGGCGCGCCGGCTGAGGTAAGGAAACTGAGACGCATCGAAGCTGTCCCAAACCCACTGTACGGTTCCGGCCGAATCCATGACGACGATCTTAGCGCCCATGACGTCGCAGTAGTTGGTTGGGAAATGTGACGTCAGGCATTGCGTCGGGCTGGTGACCATCATTTCTTCGTCGCCGATGATGGCCGTCCATCCGTTGGGAAGGCGGATTGCGTCGTGATTCCAATCAATCAGAGGCTGCTGGCCGGTGATTGGCGGCTGCAGGTTCGCGGCTTTCATCGACCACTGGGTGACGACAGTGGGAGCCTGTTGAGCAGTCAGCCCGGTTTCGTATGTTAGATAGTCGTCTTCGCCAGGAGCAGCAGCGATACCGAGAAACGTCCCGGCTCCGGTGATTCGTGTGAGGGTCTGAGCTTTACAATCCAGCCACGGGAAACCGCTTGCCCCATAGATGCTAGAGGCCATCGCGAAGGTGTTCAGCTCGGTCGCCATAGGCCCATAGCCGGGGGGCAGTCGTTGAAAGCCATTCAGCTCCAAGGGCTGCGTTTCGCCCGCCGGAATGACGGGAGGATTGAATACCGGCGTGGGGGCGGAACAAGTCTGGCCCCACGCGCGAAGCGCGAACGTTGCAAACGAAACGATTGTTGTTATTCGTTTCATCCCATATATCCCTCCTTTGGAGGCAACTTCCCCGGAATTTCCGTTTTGGCTTCCGGGTTCATTAGATTTTACATCCACACGAGTCGTCCCCGCCGCATTCATTAATGCAGAATATCCATTTTGGAATGCAGAATTTCCATTTTGGCACCCAGGTTGCCCTTAGGGTAGCCGGATAAACAA
>PMVV01000276.1 GCA_003166475.1 Bryobacterales bacterium
CACGTAGCGCGCGCACACCAGCAAGAGTGGGGGAAACGACTCCAGCGACATGCGAATGCCCAGGTAGGTGGTCCCCCAGAAGAAGCAGACGGCAGCCAGCGCCAGGTGGGCCCTGAAATACGGGTGACGGGGCAATCATTCAGGGTAACAAATGGAGTATTACAACCGCTCCATTTCTTCTCAGCGCGAAACGATTTTCCTCAGGCGGCAGCGGGCATGAATTGGCGGATGGTGGCACGGTGGGCCGAGAGGATGGCGTCGAGAATCAACCGGCCGTCGTCGCTGACCTTGTAGCGGTGCGTGTGGGGCAGTTTGTGAATGAGGCCGTGCGCCCGCAGCAGCCGGGAGGCTCAAATCGGGCGATGGCACACACTGGGGCGTCAGCCGCCGGCGCGAATGTCGGCAGTCGTGGAGATCGTATTCGAGGGCAGCACGGGATCGGCGCAAGGTGGATACTCCCGCGTAAGCAGCATTAGGTGTTGTGGAAACCAGGCGGGGTTTGGTGTCCAGGCGGACCGCTGCGACGACGAGATAGAGTTTATCGGCGCTGTTGACCTTGCCAGCTACGCAGTAGGCCACGTCGGGCTCTTCTTAACGCGCCTGCTTCGCTCCGACCGCCTCCGCGATGATTGCCGTCACCAGACTATTGATGCTGACGCCTTCGTTTTCCGCCTGTTTCGTTAGCTTCGAGTACAGGGTCCGGGGCAGGCGCTGGCGCCATTGAGCGGCTGCGATGCTAGGCCTCGGAATCTTTCGGCCCGACTCCTGGAACACCTCCAGACAATCGAGGAGGGCTTCGCGGCCATGCGCGATCGCCTCTTCAACGGTCTCGCCGTCGGACATGCATCCCGGAATATCCGGATACTCCACCAGATAACCGCCACCCTCTTCCTTTGACAAGGGCCGAACCGTAAACTGGTACTGGTTAAGATTTCGATTCAAAGCTGTTCTCACTTTGTTCCGATTCCCCCCGCAGCGTCGATCAGCGCCACAAATTGCTTGATGTAAACCGGCTTAATCGGACGCTTCGCCGGAACCGACACGATCTCCCGCACACCGGGCGCGCTGAAAATCACGTGGCTGCCACCACGGCCGGGTCTGCGCCACTCCACGAAGTTTTCCTCCGCTACCGCCTGCAATTCTTCGATGCGCCAGCCCATTGCGCATCTTCTGAAGAGTTTTCCCGCCCGCCACCGTTTTCATGATACCGCATTAGGTATCACTTTGGCGCTTGCATCCTGAGAGCAACTCCCGCCCCATAACAAGGGCGAGGCAGTTCGAGATGCGTCCAGCCCGGGTGCCCAACCTGGATTGGTGTATCGGATTTCCTCCACTCAGGCCGGCCCTTCAAATCTGGGCTGCATGGCCCCGCATCGCCAGCAGTTTCGACAGCTCGGTTGCCGGACTTCATCGGGACTGGCGCGCTCCGCCCCTGGCGCGATCGTTCGTCACGCACTTAGTCATGATGTTGCGGAAACGGGTGCGGCTGATCTGGTGATCGGCCAGCAACCGGCCGTTGTAAATCAGAGCGAAAATCGCGTAGGGGGTGGGCGCATTCTGGGCGTCGCTCCACGATTCGAGATCGACCACCGTGGGCCTGGCGCCGAACTCATTCTCCGCCGTCTCAATGATTTCAGCCGCGAATTTCGCGATGTGCGGACACTGGCTCGAACGGATGATGGTCAGGCCCCGGCCGTACTGCGCGAGTTTGCGATCCCAACCCTTCTGAAAGGCCGGATTTACGGCGCCGCTGTCGAACTTGCGAACGAGCAATTGGTAGTCCGGCGGCGCGGTATCGACGGCTTCGAAACCGCTTGCCAGGAACAGGCGGCGGTCGGCCAGCCATGGACCGTCCCGGACCATCACGGCGGCGCCGCGCATGCCAGCCTTCTTCGCATCGTCCAAGCAGCCTTCGACCATGACGCGCCCCCAGCCTTTTTTCCGATGCTGCCTGGAGAAAATCCAAACGCAGTGAATGAACATGAAGCCGCTGGCTTCGACACCACGCCAGGCGAACTCGCCCGGAAGGTATTCAATGTAGCCGCTCGGTTGTCCGTCCGGGGCAAGCAGCATCTTGGCCCGCAGGCCGAACTTGGCGTTGGCTTCGAGCCAGCACTGCTTCTGCTGGCGGCCAGGATGAGTGGGGCTCATTATCCCGCAGCAGGGCAGTGTGTCGAAGCTCGCCGCATCGACATCGATCAAGCGCGGCGCGTGTATCAATTGGGGACCGGCCCTTCGTGGGTATCTGTCACGTCCAGTGTACTCCCCGGCGCCCTCTTACCGAGCCGCGACCGTCAGGAAGCGGTTTCCCCCCAACGCGTCCGTCCGGCGCCAATCCGGATATAATCGTGAACGACGAAACCATGAAACTGCTGGGCATCTTGCTCGCCGCCACCCTCTCGGCTCAGACCATCGTGGTCTCGCCCGATGGTCCCATCCGCACTCTGGCCGCCGCCCGCGATGCCGCCCGCGCCCAACGCCGCGCCGGACCCACCGGGACCATCGCCGTGGAAATCCGCGACGGCACTTACTTCCTTTCCGAGACCCTGGTCCTGACGCCCGAAGATTCCCACACCGTCTGGCGAGCCGCGTCCGGCGCGCGCCCCGTCATCAGCGGCGGCCGCGTCATCTCCGGTTGGAAGAAAGGGCCGCGCCAGATTTGGACCGCCGACGCTTCCGGCCCCGATTTCCGGCAGCTCTTCGTCGGCGGACGCCGCGCCCAGCGCGCCCGCACGCCCAACTACGGCTTCTACCGCATCGATGGCGCCAGTCCCCAGGACAAGCCCCTCCTGCTCCATTTCCGCGGCCACGACATCCTGCCGCAGTGGGCCGCGCTCGGCGACGCCGAAGTGGTCGCCCTGTTCGCCTGGTCCGACATCCGCATGCCCATCGCCGCCGTGGATGACGCCGCGCACATCGCCACGCTCACGCTCGATCCCCAGCCCTCCAACCAGGAGACCGACGCCCGCTACTACATCGAAAACACTCCCGACTCGCTCGATTCCGCCGGCGAGTGGTATCTCGACCGCAAGACCCACACCGTCTCCTACTGGCCTTTGAGCGACGAAAACCTGGCCGCCGAACGGGTCATTGCGCCCGCGCTCGTGCAACTCATCCGCCTGGAAGGCCAGCCCGAACAGGGGCGCCTGGTCCGCGACGTCACCTTCCGCGGCCTCCAGTTCGCGCACGCCGAGTGGAGCATGGATGCCAGGGGCTACGCCGACACGCAAGCCGCCACGCCCGCGCCGGCGGCTATCGAGGCCATCGGCGCGGTGGACTGCAAGCTCGAAAAATGTACCATCGCCCACTCCGGCGGCTATGGCGTGTACTTCGGCCGCGGCTCCCAACGCAACCAGATGCTTGCCTGCGAACTTTTCGACCTCGGCGGCGGAGGCGTGAAAATTGGCGAACCCCAACTGGCGCCGGCGGAGAGCCTGCAGAACTTCGGGAACGTCGTCGCCGACAACCACATCCACGATCTTGGTTTGGTCTTCGCGCCGGCGGTGGGCGTTTGGGTGCTCCAGAGCGGACGCAACCAGATCGTCCATAACCACATTCACGACCTCTTCTACACCGCCATTTCCGTGGGCTGGACGTGGGGCTACGGCGCGAACCAGTCGCAGGCAAACGTCATCGAGTACAACCACCTGCACGATGTCGGCAAGGAAATGCTCAGCGACATGGGGGCCATCTACACCCTCGGCGTGCAGCCGGGCACGCGCATCCGCAACAACCTGATCCACGACGTGGCGTCGTTCACCTACGGCGGATGGGGCATCTATCCCGACGAGGGATCGTCGGAGATGCTGATCGAAGACAACATCGTGTACCACTGCAAGAGCGCCGGCTTCCACCAGCATTATGGCCGCGAAAACATCGTGCGCAACAACATCTGGGCCTTTAATCGGGAAAACCAGTTGATGCGCACCCGCGCCGAGGACCACTTGTCGTTCACCTTCGAACACAACATCGTCTATTTCGACCAGGGCCGTTTGCTCGGCGGCGACTGGACCGGCGATCGATTCGCCATCGGCCACAATCTCTACTTCGACACGCGCGGCGGCGACATCCGCTTCGCCGGCCAGAGCTTCGCCGAATGGCAGGCAAGCGGACACGATGCGGGATCGCGGATGGCCGATCCGCTCTTCGTCAACGCGGGCAACTTCGACTTCCGCTTGCTACCCGACTCGCCGGCACTCCGCATGGGCTTTCACCCGATCGACATACGCGCGGTTGGCCCCCGCGTCCCCGCTGGCCAGTAGCCGGCTCTACTCTTCCGACGTTCATCCCGGCTTCCGTTGGAGGGCGGGCAATCCTGCCCGCAGCCGGCTTTTAGCCGGCTTCTTGGCCGCCCTCCAATTTCAATAACTTGCGGTGGGTTTTCGACCGCGCCGTATATCATTGTCCCTTGGCACGGTAATTGCTCCCCCAGGGCTACCGCTGCAAAATACGCACTGAAAAGGGTATCACTAGCGGCATTTTACCCACTGGAGGGGCATTTGACGCTAGAGGAGACCCTTCGAAATCACGCTTTCATGCACGGCCTGGCGGATCGGCACGTCGCCACGCTGGCCGCGCTAGCCACGGAAGTCGCCTTCGCCGAGAACGAGGTGATTCTGGCAGATCGCCAACAGTCCCGGTACTTCTACCTGGTCACTTCCGGCAGCGTCAACATCGAGCTGCACACCCCCATCTTCACCGTATCCGTGCTGGCGGTAGGCCCCGGTCAGGCATTTGGCTGGTCCGCGCTGTTAGATCATCAGGACACGGTTTTTCAGGTGCGCGCGCGAGAACGGACGGCCGCACTGCGTATAGCCGGCCCGGACCTCACCCAGGCATGCCGCGACGACGGCGAACTAGGCGTTGAGATGCTTCTTCGCACGTTGCAGGTGGCCGCCGGCCGCATCAAAGCCACCGAAGCAAAGTTCGCGGAAATGTGTGGCGTCCGGATCCAGTCGTCCGCCAAAAACGAACACTCACCAATATGAACGAATAATACGATGTTGCCCAGGTGGGACAGGCCTCCTGGCCTGTCCGGGCGCTAATGCCTCCAACTTTCGGGCGGCCCCAGGTAACTCGGCTTGAGGCCGCCTAAGTCGACCACGATCTTCTCTAACACCACTCCGGGATCCACCATCCAATACTTCAGGACATGATAGCCCGAGCCGCCGGGCGAGTGAGTCGATACGACCGTGCGGACGTTGTCTTTGACGGATTCCTCCCAGTCATGTTGGGTATTCTGGGCCAGGGCATCCAGGATTTGCGGAGGCTGATCGTCAAAGGCGACCGCGAATCTCAGCCCCCGGCCCGGCACGAAGTCCAGCGATGGCGCAACGATCGTGCGGACCTGCACGCTGCGCGGGTCGAACAGATACATGCGGTATTCGAGCGATGGAGAGTCCCGCTGCGGAGTGGCGCTGGCGGCGGTACAGGGCAGGATGGTCATCGCAGACAAGGTCCGTCCGTAGTCGGGGATGGTTTCCCAGTGAACCGGACCGGCATTGCCGATCCTCTTCGTGAAATGCGAGGCTTCTATCGATACGTAGCCATCCGTCTCCACAAACCCGCGCAACGTGTCCCGCGTAACTTCCCGCGGCCGGAACGAAGTTACTTTAATATCGACAGGATCGCTGCCCGCGCCGGAGACTTTCACGGATCCAACGGCCGCGCCCCACGGCGCTTTGTTCCAATCCACACTCACCTCCAGGCGCTCCTCTTTCCGCACCGTGCCGTGGGTCGTGCTCAACACGATCCAGGGCGCGCTGGCGGTGGCGGAGAACTCGAACGGCGCGCGGCCCCGATTGAATACTTCGACATAGCGGCTAGGCTGATTGAACGCATCGAACTGCAACACAAGCGGCGCAACGCCCATCTTAGCCGCCTCGCCAACCTGGATCTCAGTTACCGCCGGCATAACATTGGCGTCCGGCTGCTGCCAGCCGGTGTAACCAATGTGGGTCTGATCCATCATGTGGTCCCACTTACCGCCAGCCAAGGTGTGATTGTAAGTGGCGGACAGGTCCGCGTCCGCCTGGAACAGCTCGCGGACGCGCGCCGCATAATCGTTAGCGCTGGCTCGCCCCTGACTGGCATAAAGCCGGTTCCTGGCGGCCGCGATATAAAGCTCGTTCACTTGGGCGCACGCTTTGGTGGGAAAGAGAACCAGCTCGAAGAAGGCGTCCCTGGCGCTTTCAGGCAACCGCTGGTACATCTGCTCCGCGGCCGCCGTGAGATTCTTCCAATCGGCCAGCACCGTGTCGGCTTCCCCGTAGTTCTCCAGACTGAACGTGCCGGGCTCCAGTAGTTCCGGCTTGCGCCTGCCGTTGTATTTTGTGTACTTGGAGACCATATTGGCGATCTCACGGGCATAAGTTGGACCGAACTCGCGCTCCGCCCACAGTCTGCCGAATTCCCCGATCTTGTCGTACGGCCATCGCTGCGGATTCCATGCCAGGCTCAGGAAGTATTCTATGGGAAATTCCATGGGCTTGAGATCGCCCACATTAACGATCCAGATGCGTCTGGCATCGTACTCATACGCCACGTTCATCTGCTCCCACACCTTCGCAATGGGATTCGTATTTAGCCACTTATAGTTGCGCGGCCCGCCCACATAGTCGAAATGATAATAGATGCCGGCGCCGCCGCTTCTCTTTCGCTCTTCCGCGGTCGGGACCCGGCGCAGGTTACCCCAGTTATCGTCGCACCAGAGTAGAGTCACATCGTCCGGAACCCGCATTCCAGCTTCGTAATAAGCCTGCACCTCCTTATAGAGCGCCCAGTCTTGCGGAACGCGCGTCAGATCCGGCCCGATGCGCCTAGCGATGATCGCCCGCTGGTCGGCGACGATCTGTTCCAGCAGCGCCTTGTTAGCCGCAATATCGCCATTCGCGGCCATGGGCATATCGCCATCGCCGCGCATGCCCACCGTGACGATGCTCTCGTAAGCCTTATTGCGTTCGATGCCCTCGTCCCAGAATGCGCGCAGCACGTCGGAGTTGGTGGCGTAGTTCCATGGACCTTTGCCATGCCGTTTCCACTCCTGCTGGGCGCGCAGCATAGGTTCGTGATGGGACGTTCCCATGACGATGCCGTATTCATCGGCGAGCTTCGGATTCAGCGGATCGTCCTCGTTGAAGGCATTCCCCCACATGGCGGGCCAAAGATAGTTGCCCTTCAAGCGCAGAATCAGCTCAAATACCTTCACATAGAAGTTATGGTTGTAGCCGCCGAACTTCTCACGGGTCCAGCCGGATAGAGAGGGCGCTTCGTCGTTGAGAAAGATGCCGCGGTATTTGACGGCGGGCTCGCCTTCGATGAATCTGCCCGGCTTCACGAAGAGCGCGTCTTTGTGGGCCACGGGAACGTCGGCCCACCAATACCACGGCGAGACTCCGATCTGTTCGGAGAGATCGTAGATGCCGTAAATAGTGCCGCGCTTGTCGCTTCCGGCGATGACCAGGGCGCTGGCGACGCCGGGCTGCGGCTTGGCTACAGCCTGAATCAGGAACGATTCCCACTTGCCTGCGATTGCGGTCGTATCGGTCAGGCGCTTGACGAGCGGGCTCCGTTCGAGCGATCCGATGACAATGACATGAGCGCCGGGCGCGCCGGCGTCGTGCGTAATAGCCGGAGTGCAGTTAGTGACACGGGCAATATCCGCCTGTAAATCGCCCGCTGCGCGGATGACGCCAGGGTAGTCGGCTGGATCGACATAGATAGCGGCGCAGTTTCGGGCTTGTGCGAGGGGAAAGCTGTCCGGCCGCGCCAGAGTTTCCACGTAACGAGGCTGGCCGAGCGCCAGGGCGGCGGCTGGCAGGAGGAGCGATAGGATTGGTTTGAAGGTTTTCATTGTTTCCCGAAGTCCGATTGTGGTAGCCGATGAAGTCACCCACCGGCGTTTCCAAAGGCGGCATGTTATCGACGCCCAGCCCCCCCTTCTCCGAATAACTTATAGACCGGACCGGCGCCTTGGGCGGCCAGAAATGAGGCTCGCGGCTCGCCCCGCTGATCTTCTTCCGCTGTCGCGATATAGACGGGACGCGGGGCGTACAGAGCGATTAGTTCGTGCCAGTCGACTGGCAGGCTGTTCACGTTGCCGGCGTACTCCTTCAGCGTCCCGTCAAACCAGTCGCCGAATCTGTCAGTCAGGGCCGCAAGCGTCTCGAGCCGCGGCGGACGATCACGGCGCCGCCGCAACCGGCTTCTCCGGAGAAAGTCATCGCAAAACGCTGGTCCTGCGCGCCGGCCCACATGGCGACCTTGGCGTATCGCGAAAAGCCGTTGAGACAAATCTTTTTGGCGTCGATCTCCTTGTCTGTCTCGATGTAGTCCATGGCACGGCTCAACCCCCAGGCCCACGCGCCGATGGCACCCCATTCCCCGGCGCCCGGCTCAGTCTGGCCCGCAGGCGCAAAGTACCCGCGAATGCTTTTCGCGTATCCGGTGGGGGCATCGGCCTGATTGCCCGCGACCAGGAAGGCAGGCACGGGCTTCCCGGTATTGGGAAAGATGAAACCCAGTTCCATGGATGGCCCGTCTTTCTTGCCGGCGAAGTATAACTTCACAGTCTTGGTGACCGCCTTGCCGCCCATGCCGTGCCGGTCCTCGGCGACAACTTCCCAGGTCATCTCTTTTGGCCTGCCCACCATGGCGCGGCCGTAGACATAAGTCTCGAAAAGCGGAACCAGCTCCGGCCGGCGCTTCTGCATCCAGGTTCGCGAGTCGGTAACTTTCTTGCCGTTCAGCAGCGTGAGCGGATCCGGCAAGGTGTATTTGGGCACCCTGGATTCGTCGTACTGCGCTGACAAAGCGCTTGCGAGCGAGACAGCCAGCAGTACGAAATAGACCCTGTCAGCCAGACGGCGCCGCATAGAATTGTCTACTTCAGTTTGTCCAGAAACAAGTAACGCTCCCGATGATCGTCGGGAGCCTCGTGCGAGGTCGCGTCCAGGTGCATTACGGCATAGCGCCCCTGACTGTTGTAAGCATGCCACTCCGGCAAGCCCGCGCCGTTGGGATCGCCGTTCCTGGCGAAGTTAGACCAATAGGAAGACATCAGGTCGGACAGCGCCTTGTCTTCCGGCCGCCAAGGCAGGTTCTTCGAAGCCAGCACGCCAAACACAAATTCGATCTCAGCCGAATGGTACGCGCCGCGCGCCTCCGCATTGGCGGGCGCGGGCGGAGCGTCGTCGAACTCATAACGGTACAGGGTCGAGTTTCCCGTGGGGCCTTGCATCTCGAGCCACTTCCAGGTGGAGAATGCGATGAACTGATCGCCCGCGAGATCTTGCGCGGATCGTTTGGCCTGTTCGTCAGTTTCCGCCGGGTAGAGTTTCAGGAACTCATCGGCCTTGTCGCCGAAACGCTTGTGCGCAAATGCCACGAAATTCGCCGCGGTCGGGGCGTCTTTCTCGAAGATGCTCCCATAGCCTCCCTCATCGTGATTCCATCCAGCCAACAGCGGCACGCGACTCTGTTTGCCGCTCGCGTAGATCTCGCGCACGGTCTGCGGCAGGAAATATCCATCGACGTTGGGCGAGAACCAAATCTCTTTCTGCTTGACGGCCGCGTCCAGGAGTTCCGCGGCAGGCTTGGCCCGCAAGTCCGCCAGCGAATGCGCGCCGATGGACTCCGCGAATTTGGCGTCCGCCGCTTCGCTCTGAGACAGCGGCTTCAAATCGAGTACGTCGCCGAAGTAGGCGCCGCTCTCGCCGATGGCGCGGTGGAACAGGCCCTGTGCCAGCGGCGACGCCATGAGCGCGCTCACGGAGAAGGAACCGGCGGACTCCCCGAAGATGGTGACCTTGGCGGGGTCGCCGCCGAAACGGGCGATGTTCTTGCGCACCCATTGGAGGGCCGCCACCTGGTCGAGGAGGCCATAGTTGCCGGCGGAATCGTGGCCGGATTCCTGGGCCAGTTCGGCGTGCGAAAAGAATCCAAATACATTCAAGCGGTAATTCATGCTAACCACGACCACGCCCTTGTGCGCCAGGTTCTCGCCATCCTGCCGCGGCTCGGAGGTGGCGCCCGCCGCGTAGCCGCCGCCGTAGATCCACACCATCACCGGCAGGCGCGCCTTGGCGGATGCGGCGGAGGTCCACACGTTGAGGTTGAGGCAGTCTTCGCTGGGGCCTTTGTCGCGGAAAATCATATCGTCATAAATACGCCCCTGCATGCAGCGCGGGCCGAACTCCAGGGCTTCGCGGACGCCTTTCCAATGCGGCGCGGGCTGGGGGGCCTTCCAGCGGAGCGCACCCACCGGCGGCGCGGCGAAGGGAATGCCTTTGAACGCCGCAACGCCATCGTTGACCGCGCCCTTCACGACGCCGGTTTCCACCTTGACGCGGTCGGGGACGGCAGCCGGCGACACGGCCGCCGCCAGACAGAAGAGGATCAGCTTGCGATACATGCAAATTAATGTAGCGCGGCGCGGGGCGGCGGGCGGAAGAGGTCCGGACCTGCCGATCTGATATCATAAGGGCGAAATGGATCGCCGGGATTTTCTCAAAACAACGGCTACGGCAGCGGTGCTGGCCGGGCCTGCAGTCATCGGCGCGCGCGGCGCCAACGACAAGATCAACATCGGTTGGATCGGCGTGGGCACGCGCGGAAACGCGGGCATCGACTGGCTCAAGAAGGCCGCTCCGGACACTGTCACCATCACTGCCATTTGCGATACGTTCCAGGGCTACCTGGCGCGCGGCAAAGATCGCGTGCAGACCATCTGGGGCAACACGCCGGCAACTTATAACAACTATCACGACCTGCTGGCGGACCGTTCCATCGATGCGGTCTTCATCATGACTCCGGAACACCTGCATCACGACATGGCCATTGCCGCGCTGCGCGCGGGCAAGCATGTTTACCTGGAAAAACCGCTGGCCCACACCATCGAAGAGGGCTTCGACATCGTGCGCGAGTGGAAGAAGTCCGGCAAGATCGTGCAGGTGGGCACGCAGAACCGCAGCTCGTCGCTTTACAAGAAGGCCAAGGAGATGGTGAAGCAGGGCATGATCGGCGACGTGCATTTCGTGCGCGCGTTCTGGTACCGCAACTCGACCGACGACAATCCCGCGTGGCGCTATGTGATTCCTCCGGACGCCAACGAGCAGAACACGGACTGGCCCAAATTTCTGGGGCCGGCGCCGCAGCGGGCCTGGGACCCGCACCGTTATTATCAATGGCGGTTGTACTGGGATTACTCGGGCGGCATCTCCACCGACCTGCTGGTACACCAGACCGACATTGTCAACTTCATGCTGGATCGCACCGTGCCGCTGGCATGCATGGCGTCGGGAGGCATCTACCGCTGGACCGGCGCGGGTGACGACCGCGACACCCCGGACACCTTCAGCGCCATCTACGAATACTCGGGCAAACTGCAGATCAACTATTCCAGCTATTTCGGCAACGATCAGTACGGTTACGGCGAGCAGTTGTGCGGCAATGAAGGTACCCTCGAAGTGATGAACCGCATGGACCTGTACTTTACGCCGCAGTTGCTGGGGGGCAAAGCGCCGGACCGCGTGAAGGCGCGCCAACTGGTCCACCTGAACGGCCCCAAGGACTTCGGCGAGCGGGACGGCGCCATCAACCATTTCCGGAACTGGGTGGAAGCGATACGCGGCAACGAGCAGGTGATCGCATCGCCGGAGGTCGGCCAGCAGGCGGCCATTTCCGGCCACATGGCGACGCTTTCTTTCAAGAACAACAAGAAGATTCTCTGGGACGAACAGGGCCAGAAGTATCAGTTCGTCTGATGCCATGTATTACAACTGTTCTTCGTGGGGCAGGCCCTCGGCCTGCGGCGGCCTCTCAGGCCGCCTCTTGTAGTTGCGGCTATGCTGATCTGTGGGGCAGGTTGTCAACC